>NZ_JBLJDO010000010.1:0-103831 GCF_059410345.1 Sulfurivermis sp.
CATGGGCGCCAGTGCCAGCAGTCTCAGCCTGGACCACGCCCTGCCGCGCCTTGCACTGCCCGAGCGCGCCGCCACGGCCGCTCCGGTTGCTCCGCCTGTCGCCGCCCCCGTCACCGAAACCGACGAGGCCGATGCCACCGTATACAGCGCCGGAGACCTGCAGGTCACCATCCTCAAGCTGCTGGTGGAAAAGCTCACCGGCCGCAAGCTGGAGTTGTTCGATGCCCGCCAGATGAACAACGGCAAGGAGGTGGAATTGCCTCCGGAGCAGGCCAGCGGCGGCGACCCGCGTCAGGGTTGGGGCGCGGTGTATCACGCGGAGGAAACCACACTGGAGCGGGAGAGCACCCAGTTCTCCGCCCAGGGCATCGTGCGCACCGCCGACGGCCGCGAGATCACACTGTCCGTGGAACTGAACATGAGCCGCGAATTCATCAGCCACACCAACCTCACGGTGCGTGCCGGCGATGCACTGAAAGACCCGTTGGTGATCAACTTCGAGGGCAACGCCGCGGAACTCACCCGCACGAAATTTGCCTTTGATATCGACGCCGACGGCAAGACGGATCAGATCGCCTTCGTCGGCCCCAACAGCGGCTTTCTCGCCCTCGACCACAACGGTGACGGCGTCATCAATGACGGCAGGGAACTGTTCGGCGCACTGAGCGGCAACGGCTTCGCCGATCTGGCCGCCTACGATACGGACGGCAACGGCTGGATCGACGAGAACGACGCCATCTTCGCGCGCCTGCTCATCTGGAGCCGCGACGCCGAGGGCAATGATCGTCTGGATGGACTGCTGGAACGCAACGTCGGCGCCATCTACCTGGGCCAGGCCGCCACACCGTTCTCGCTCAAGGATAATGACAACGCCCTGCTCGGCATGGTGCGCGCCAGCGGCATCTATCTCAAGGAAGATGGCGGGGCGGGAACGGTGCAGCAGTTGGATCTGGTGGTGTAGGAGCGGCTATGCCGCGATCTATCGTTCCCACGCTCTGCGTGGGAACGATAACACT
This sequence comes from Sulfurivermis sp., assembly GCF_059410345.1. NCBI lineage: Bacteria > Pseudomonadati > Pseudomonadota > Gammaproteobacteria > Thiohalomonadales > Thiohalomonadaceae > Sulfurivermis > Sulfurivermis sp. The sequence goes on from NZ_JBLJDO010000010.1 coordinate 1,017, forward strand.
CAGCGCTGGTGCGTGACCTTGTCGCGCAGATAGACCGGCTGCGCCTGCGCGGCGCTGACGGCCTGCCCTGACTGCCAGGCCGCCGCGGCCAACGGCAGCAAATCCGCGGCCTGGGGAAAACGCTCGCTTTGCCGGCTCTGGATGTCGCAGCGTTGCGCCAGCACCGTAGCGTAGGTGGCCCAACCGCTGCCGTAACCCACGTAACCTGCCTCAGAAGGCGCCGGTACAAGATCGGGCGCATACACCCCCTCCTCGCCTTGCAGCACCATCACGCCGTCATGGGCATGATACAAACCCCAATACACCTCGCCCATACGCGCATCGATGGCCGCCGCCACCTGCTGTGCGCCCAGCTCGCGCAGCGCGCCCTGCGCCAGCGCGGCGAGAGTAGAAATGGGCAACACGGGAAGATCGGCGGCAAAGGCCAGCCCCTGGGTCACACTGGCGGCGATACGCACGCCGGTGAAACTGCCGGGACCGCGGCCGAAGGCGATGGCATCCAGCACGCTCAAGGTGATCCCGCTCTCCGCCAACAGCTCCTGCACCATGGGCAACAGCAGCGCCGCATGTTCGCGCGGCGCCAACTGTGAACGCACGTGCACCTGCGTGCCGTCCAGCAGGGCGACGGAACAGGATTCAGTGGCGCTTTCCAGGGCAAGTATCTTCACGGGAACGACAACAGTAGAAAAGGAACGGCGATTATCGCATGAAGCGCGGAGCGCCGCTCACGACCTTCCATGGCCTCCACGGCATAAGTCCGTCCATGTCCAAGCGCCGCTCCCGGTCATCCATGGCCTCCGCGGCATAAGTCCGTCCATGGACAAAACAACAACGCCCGCGCCGAAGTTCGGCGCGGGCGTTGCTCTAGGCCACCATCAGAAACCGTAGGAAATGCCGATGGCGATCTGCGGATACCACTTGAAGCTGTCGAGGCTGTCCTTGGCCTTCTGTTGCTCCTTGGCCAGCTCCGTATAGAAGTCATCACACACCGGTGAGCCTGCCGTACAGCTGCCCACCAGCTTCACATTCGGGGCATCCTGGTAGACCGCGCCCAGTTCAAAGCTGAACCCAAATCCCTTGCGCGCCGAATTACCCCAACCTAGGCCGATATAGGGGCCGTCTGAGAAATCCACAGTGCCCGAAAGATCCGCGATGTCTGACGCCGAATAGGTCGTATCACCCACGGTATAGGAAACTGCGGGCTTTGCCTTCATCTCCAGCTTATTACCATTCAGCATATAGCCGGCGGTCAGGCGGAAGCTGCCACCGCCCGGGTGCCAGTCCAGCAGCAGCGCCGTGCTCTGCCACTTCATGTCGATGTCGTAGTCCACATCGCCTTCCTTACCGGAAGTGGTGAACTTGTAGCTGTTGAAGCCGACGCGACCGTTGAGGGTTTCGGTAAAGGACTTGGTGATCTCCGCACCGAAGCCGAGGGTGCCGGCCTTCACGCCCAGCCCCAGCCCCATCTCCGCCTGTGCGGCCCCTGTTGCCAGCATGGCCGCCGTCATGACTCCACCGAGTACCAAATGCTTCATCTTGTTATCTCCCTGGTTGGCAAATCTCGAATGCGGTTCAGTCTAGCCGCAAGTCAAAAAACACTCAATCAGCCCTGCGCAAAGAAGCGCTGCACCACGTCCAGCTTGCGTGTCTTGGACATGGGCGGCAGGCTGTCGATGAACACCCGGCCATAGGACTTGCTGCCCAGGCGCGGGTCGCACAGCATCAGCACGCCACGGTCGTTGATATCGCGGATCAGTCGCCCGACGCCCTGCTTCAGGGTGATTACCGCCTGCGGCAACTGATACTCCATGAACGGATTGCCGCCCTGCTCGCGCATCGCCTCGATGCGCGCCTGCAATACCGGATCGCCCGGTGAGGCGAAGGGCAGCTTGTCGATGATCACGCAGGACAGGGCCTCGCCGCGCACATCCACCCCTTCCCAGAACGAACCGGTGCCGAGCAGCACCGCGTTGCCCAGGGCGCGGAACTGCTCCAGCAGGCGCGAGCGCGGCATCTGTCCCTGCACCAGCAGCGGATACTCGATGCGGCCCTCCAGCAGGGCCGCCGCCTCCTGCAAGGCGCGATGGCTGGTGAACAGCAGGAAGGCCCTGCCGCGGCTGGCCTCCAGCACCGGCAGGGCCTGCTCGATGACGGCTGCGGTGTAGCCGTAGCTGTTGGGGTCGGGCATCTCCGGCGGCACGTAGAGCAGGGCCTGGCGGGCAAAGTCGAAAGGGCTGTCCCAGCGCCGAGTCTGCGCCTCGTTGAGGCCGAGGCGATGGGTGAAGTGTTCGAAGCTGTCGCCCACCGCCAGTGTGGCCGAGGTGAAGATCCAGGCGCAGGGTCGCGCCTGTACCTGGGCCTGGAACAGGGCCGCCACGTCCATCGGCGTCAGGTTGATGGTAAACGAGCGGGTGTGGGTTTCGTACCAATGAATCTGATCGGCAGGCGTATCGCCACTCACCTGCGCATAGCGCAGCATCAGGTCCTCGCAGCGGCGCAGGCAACTTTCCAGCCCCTTGCCGCGTGCCGCCAGTGGCTTGAGCTGGGCATGCAGTTCCTTCAACGCCGTATCGACATCGTTCAGCGCGGCCTGAAAACCGGACAGCTGCATCACTTCGCGCCAAGCGCCGCGACGCTGCTCCACGCCGAAGGCCAGGCGCAGATCCTTCACCGTCTTTTGCACATGTTCCGCGGCGCTGCGCAGGCGGCCCGTCTCACCCGCCTCGCGCAGGTCCTCGGCGATGGTATCGCTCGCCAGCTCCAGCAACTGGTTGCCGCTCACCGCCGTACCGAAAAAATTGGAGGCGGTTTCCGGCAACTGGTGCGCCTCGTCGAGGATGAAAGCATGGGCACCGGGCAGCAGCTCGCCGAAGCCCTCGCCCTTCAGGGCCATGTCGGCAAACAGCAGGTGATGGTTGACCACCAGCACGTCAGCCTCCTGCGCACGGCGCCGCGCCTGCATCAGATAGCAGTCGTCGTACTGGCCGCACTCGCTGCCCAGGCAGTTGTCGCCGGTGGAGGTCACCTGCGGCCACAGCGGCGCGTCCTCCGCCAGCTCGGTGAGTTCGGCGATGTCGCCGCTGCGGGTGCGGCCGGACCACTCGCGGATCAGCTGCAGATCGGAGACCTCGCTGCGGCTGCGAAAACGTCCTTCGGCCAGGGCCAGCTCCATGCGGTGCAGACAGAGATAATTGGCGCGCCCCTTGAGCAGCGCCACCTCCACCGGCACCCCCAGGGCCTGGCGCACCAGCGGCAGATCCTTGTGGAACAACTGATCCTGCAGATTCTTGGTGCCGGTGGAGATGATCACCTTCTGCCCGGACAGCAGCGCCGGCACCAGATAGGCAAAGGTCTTGCCGGTGCCGGTGCCGGCCTCGGCGACGAAGACCTGATGATGTTCCAGGGCGTGCGCCACCGCCTCGGCCAGTTCCTGCTGCTGGACGCGCGGGGCAAAACCGGGAATCAACTGGGCGAAGGGGCCATCCGCGGAGAGGATGGTGTGGATGTCATGCATCAATGATGTATTCGAGTTACAGAACTGGGGTCTTGAATGGCCGGTGGGAAATCAGCGCCGCACAAATGGTGATCAACGGTTTTCCCAAATCTCATCCGTGATCACCCCGTCCTCCCGCGTCCATACCAGGCGGCCGATGGCCTTGAACTTGGCCACGGACATGGGGCCGCGCTTGCTGCGGCTGCTGTTTTCGGACTCGCGCACCGCCTCCACCAGGACATCGCGCTCGGCCTCCCAGATTTCCGAGGGCTCGAACTCCTCGTCCATCAGCACCAGCATCACGCTGTCCCACTCCTGCTCCAGCTTGAGCTGGCCGATGCGCTGGCCGCCCTTGCTTTCATCGAAGATGGCGCGGCCCTTGATCTGCACGCGGCGGCCGGCGCGTTCACCGCTGCGGCCGACGGCATCGTAGCCCAGATTGGGGTCCTTGCACGACTCCAGATCGAGCAGGCGGGTGGCGTCGTACTTGGCGATCTCGCCGCTCACCGCCAGGGGCTGCCCCGTCGTGCGGCGGTATTCCGCCGCCAGACGCCGCGTCTCCGCCATCAATTTGTCGACCGAATAGACGCCCACCGGCTCGGCTCCTGTTGCCCTTTGCCGCCCTATCTTACCAGCCCCCTGCGGGGAATGGCTGCTATGTATTTGCTCCTGCATCTTGTAGCTGCTCCCCGCTAAAGGCACCATCACGCCATGTCCGACGAACTTTCCACGCAAAGGCGGCTGATCCAAGGCCTGATGCGCCAGGCACAGGCGACTTCCGGCCGTGCCGAACTGGTGGAAACCCACATCTCCTGGCTCATCCTGGCCGGCGACTACGCCTACAAGCTGAAAAAGGCCGTCAACCTCGGCTTTCTCGACTACTCCACCCTGGAGCGGCGGCGCCGCTTCTGCGCGGAGGAGATCCGCCTCAACCGCCGCACCGCGCCGCAAATCTACCTCGAAGCCGTCCCGGTATGCGGCACGCTCGATAATCCCTATTTCGGCGGCGCAGGCCCGGTACTTGAGTACGCGGTGAAAATGCGCCGCTTCGCCCCCGGCCTGCTGCTGGACGAACTGCTGCACGCCGGACGCTTACCGCCGCCGCTCATCGACACCCTGGCCCGCAACGTCGCCGGCTTCCACGCCGCCGCGGCACCGGCCGACCCGGCCTCGCCCTGGGGTACAGCGGAAGCCGCCTGGCAACCGGTGCGGGAAAACTTCGAACAGATTCTGCCGCGGCTGCACGACGCGGCACAGAAGGCGCAGGTCGGGCAGATCGCCGCCTGGGCGGCGGCGGAAAAGGAACACCTGGCAGCGTTGCTGACGCGGCGCCGCGCCGAGGGCCACATCCGCGAGTGCCATGGCGATCTGCACCTGGGCAACATCGTCCTGCTCGACGGCGAGCCGCTGCCCTTCGACGGCATAGAGTTCAACGACGGCCTGCGCTGGATCGACACCCTCAGCGACACCGCCTTCCTGGTGATGGACCTGCAGGCACGCGGCCGCAGCGACTATGCCTGGCGCCTGCTCGACGCCTACCTGCAACACAGCGGCGACTACGCCGCCCTGCCCCTGTTGCCCTGGTATCTGAGCTACCGCGCCATGGTGCGCGCCAAGGTGGCGGCGATCCGCGCCACCCAGGCAGGCATCGACGCCGCGCCGCGGCAGCAGGCGGAACACGATGTGGCCGCCTACCTGACCCTGGCAGACTCCTGTGCCGCACCGCGCCGGCCCTATCTCATCATCACCCGCGGCCTGTCCGGCTCGGGCAAGACCCGCCACAGCCAGGTCGTGCTGGAACAGCGGGGACTGATCCGGCTACGCTCGGACGTGGAGCGCAAGCGGCTGTTCGGCCTGGCCGCCACGGAGCGCAGCGGCTCCGCCGTCGACGGCGGCATCTACAGCGCCTCGGCCGGCGAACAGACCTATGCCCATCTGGCCGCCACTGCCCGGGATATCCTCCAGGCGGGCCTGCCGGTGCTCATCGACGCCACCTTCCTGCGCCGCGCCCAGCGCGATGCATTCCGCGCCCTGGCGCACGACCTCGACCTGCCCTTTCTCATCGTCGAATGCCACGCCTCCACCGATGAGCTGCGTCGCCGCATCCAGCATCGCAGCGCCCAGGGGCGCGACGCCTCCGAGGCTGGCCTTGCCGTGCTGGAGCGGCAACTGGCAAGCCAGGAGCCGCTCGCTGAGGATGAGCGCATGCTGTGCATCCGCGTGGACACCGAACAAGCCGACGCGGACACCGACATGCTGCGCCAGCTCGACCACCACCTATCCCGCTGAATGGAACCTGCGCTGAATCCCCCCTATCTGCTCGCCGCGCTGTTCAGCCCACAGTTGCTCGGCGCCCTGCTGCTCTATGGCCTGCTGGTGATGGCGCTGGAATATTTCACCGCCCGCCTGCACCACGCGGTGCGCGAGGTGGGCCTCACCGCCTGGGTGGTGGAGCATGTGCTGCTGCCCTGGGGTCGCGTGCTGGTGTTGCTGCTGTTTCTGATGCTCGCCTATCCAGTCATCTTCGGTCTGCATAATGCGCCGCCGATGCCCGACCTGCTGTGGGCACATAACGGCCGCGTCAGCACGCTGGTCAACACCGCCTTCGTCCTCAGCCTGCTGCTGCCGCTGGCGCCGCTGCTGGGCAATCTCCAGGGATTGGTGCTGCCGGTACAGGCCATCGCCATGGCTACCCTGCTGTTCCACTGGCTGGTCCTGGCTCTCGGCAGGAATGATGTCAGTTACTGGCCGGGCTGGCTGACGGTACTCATGATCGTGGTATTGGCGCCGCTGACCCGATGGGCTGCGCAGCACAGCGCCCACTGGCTGGGCGATCATCTCAACCGCGTCAACAACCGGGAGGGTTTCGAGAAGCTGGCCTATGAAGGACTGCTGTTGTTTTTTCAGGTGCCGGCGGTGCTGATCTATACGCTGGCGCTGGGAGCGCAATTGCGCCCTGCCGCGCTATGACAGGGTGCCAAAGCGTGCCGTCAGCATCCACGTCGCCACACTGCCGGCCAGCAGAAACACCAGCAGCGACAAACCGGCATAGCGACGGAAACGGCGCAGCAGCAACGCCTGCGGCAGCACCGACAGAATGAAAGGACGGCGGCCATCATCCGGCCGCGTCAGCAGATGGTGTACCGGGCCGCGCGCCCGCTTGGCCTGCGCCGCCAGCACGTCCTTCCACGCCGCCTTGCGCACCTCTTCCCACTCGTCGAGGCTGAGTACGCCGTCGTTGTTGCGGTCGAACCGCGCATGCAGCGCCACCTGATCGCGTTTCCACTCCGCCAGCAGCTCGCGCACCTCGGCGTGGGTATCGGGCAGTTCCTGCGAACCGCCGATGCTGCGGAACTGGCCGATGGCATAGAGCGCATCGCCCGGATGCATGCGCTTTTCCGTATAGCGGTAGCGCCCGCTGCTGCGGCGCAGCAGGGAGGCATTCCACATGGGCACATCGCCGTACCACACCTCGCTGATGGCCGGGGTCACTTCGGCCCCTTCCGGGTCGATGACACACTCGCCGGTGTCGTCCTTGAGCAGGAACAGATCATCGCTGGTCTCCTGGCGCAGGGTGCGCCAGCGCTCGCGCCGGTCGTTGCCCGATTCCGTCTTTTCCTCCACCTTGTAGCTGTACCAGGTGCAGGTGATGCCGGACAGCGGCGCGACGATGGGCGTGCCCGGCAGCAGGTAGCCGATGCCATCCAGTTCCACATAGCCCTGGGCGGCGGAGCGCACCTTGGAGGTGGGCGTGCCTTCGATGATGTGATAGCGATGGATGAAACGAAAGATGGCGTAAAAGGCCGCCAGCGCCAGTGCGATGAGCAGGGCGACGCCGATCCAGAACTCTTCCGGGGCGAGTTGCTGGACACGCAGGGCCCAGTCGGGCGGGATCAGGGATTCAAACACGGTTCAGGATTTCAGCACGATATGCGGCACAGGAGCGGCTACGCCGCGCGAGAACGTACCACGACGTATCGCGGCGGAGCCACCCTCACAGGCATCAACCAAACAACGCCTTGATGTCCACGTCCTTCTTTTCTTCTTCGCTGAACTCCAGCAACTGCTTCGGGCCGAAATTGAACATGCGCGCAATGATCACGTCCGGGAACTGCTCGATGCGCACGTTGTTGATGTTGACGCTCTCGTTGTAGAACTCGCGCCGATCGGCGATGGCGTTCTCCAGACCCGAGATGCGGTGTTGCAAATGCTGAAAGTTTTCATTGGCCTTGAGGTCGGGATAGGCCTCGGCCACGGCGAACAGATTGCCCAGTCCCAGGCGCAGCTGCGTTTCCGCCTGCCCCAGCGCACCGACGTCGCCGCGTTCGCGCGCCGCCGACACGGAGGAACGCGCCAGCATCACCTTCTCCAGGGTTTCCTGCTCGAACTTCATGTACTGCTTGCACACCTCGACCAGCTTGGGCAGCTCGTCGTGACGCTGCTTGAGCAGCACGTCGATATTGGCCCAGGCCTTGGCCACCGCATGCTTGAGCGTCACCAGATTGTTGTAGATGGCGATGACGTAGATGAGTACGACTGCGAGGATGCCCCAGGTGATGAAACCGCCGATGCTCATGCTGCACTCCCTGTTGTTGGTGACAGTGTGGGATGCAGTTTCGGGGTTTTCGCGCCCGGGTTCAACCGCGGCGTGATTCAGGCGTAGAGGTCGAGCTGGGGCGCTCTGGAATTATCGCCGGGGGTATTGGAAGTGCTGGCCGCCAGCGCCTGTTGCAGGCGCGCCTCCATGGCCATGTTCGCCGCCTGGGCAGCCACGGCACGGTCCTGGCCGGAAGGCTGCGCCGGCGCCAGCGCCGCGCGCATGATCTGTTCGGCCTTGCGCGCCGTCGCCACCGGGTCGCCGGGCACGGCCGAGGTGTCGATGCTTACCTCGCCACCCACGGCATAGAAGCGGCCGTCGGGACCGCGCTGATAGGCGAAGGAGGCGCCGCTGCGCACCAGACCGGCGCCGGCCGCCACATGGGCCAGCTCGTGGGCACGCACCTCGCGGTCGCGTGCCTGCAACTGCTGCAACACCTGGCGTTCCTCGGGTGACTGCGCCGGTGCCGCCTGTTGCGGCGCGGCCCCCGGCTCCGCCTGAGCGGCGTCCTCCGGCGTGGCGTTGTCGGCAGCCGCACGCCGCTCCGCCGCCGGGGGCGGGAAAGCGGCAATACGGCTGGCAACGGAGATTTCCATGGTTCAGGCACGCGGCAGAGGCAGTTGGCTAAATTTTAGCCAACTGCCGGTGATACGCAAAGTTCAGCCCAGCACACCGCGCTGCCACAGCCAATACAGCACGCCGCCTGCCGCAATGGCGAGGAGGAACAGATACCAGCCCCACGGCGTGCGCTTCTCTGCGAACGGGTCGCCGATGGGATGGGCCGAACCCGGCGGCAACTTGGCCAGGGCGGTGAGCGAGGTGCCGAAGGGGATATTGATGCGGGCGCGGGTGTTCACCGCCCAGCCGTTGGCGTCGAGCAGCGGCGCCAGATTGCGCTGGCGCAGTTTCATCCAGGCGATGAGCATGGACGGCCCGGAGATGGCGAGGATGATGCCGACGAACACCAGCGGCATCTGCCACCAGGCCAGCGACAGCAGGCCGGTGACCAGCGCCGCCAGCGCCGTGCCGATGGCGCCGATGGCGAGGCCGATGGCGGCGAAGATACCAGCGAACTTGGCCACATCGAACGGCGCCGGCGGCGCCTTGCCCGCCTCCGCTACCTTGGCGGTCCCCTCCACGCCGGCGGCCATGGAATCATCCACCGCCTTGGCCTTGGCACTGGCCATCTTTTCTACCTGCGCACCGATGAATCGCACCAGTTTCTTGTACGGGTCGCTGAAGGCCTGGCGGATGCTGATGGGGTGCTCGATCACCTTCACCACCGCCGCATCCCAGTCGTTGCCGTGGCGATCGATGAACAGGCCGTTGCGCCCCGCCATCAGGCCGTCGGCATCACCGGCGGTCACCGCCGCCGCGATGGTCATCTTCTCGCCGCCGCCCCGACGACGGCACTCGCAATACACCAGATAGGTGCGACTGAGTGTGGCCAGTGACGAATGCTTGCCGATGTCGTCAATGCGGATACACAGATCGCAACTGCGCTGATCCAGATACAGGGTTCCGGCCTGAAAGATGGCCTTGTGCTTGCCGCTGTAGAAATCGGCGAAGGAGATGTAGTTGCGCAGCAGCACGCACAGGTCGCGCACGTAACGTACCAGCCGCTCCACCTGCTCCATCGCCTCAATCTCGGGCTTGAGACCCAGATCCTGCGCAATCAGCGCCTCGATGCGCGCGCGGGTATCGCCGGCGAGCAGCGCCTGCAACTGCGCCGCATCGAAGCGTTCCAGCGCCGCACCCGGCTGCGTCGCCAGCCAGGCGGCATAGGGCGCGAGCCGCGCCTGAATAGACTGCCACTCCGCCTCGGTCAGTGCGGAGCGCTCGCCGAGCAGCGGCACCACCACGACGGAACGGAACTGCGCCAACACCGCGCGCCAGGCCGGGTTCACGCCCTGCTCCAACGGCAGCACACCCTCCGCCGTCACCGCCGCCAGCGGAAAACCCGCCAGTTGTTCATCGCCGCTGCTGAGGCACCGCGCTGCCAGCGCGGCATAATCCGCCTCACTGCGGTTGAGCGGCGTAGCGGCGCGCACATCGTAGGCCGCCAGGCGGCAGCGCACGAAGAAATCGTCGATCTTCTCGCGCACCGCGAGCAGCGCCGTGTGGGCTGCCGCGGTGGCATCACCCAGGGGAAGAATCTCGTCGTGTCCCGCCTGCGCCGCCTGCAACCAGCTGAGGCGCGACTGCGCCGCCTCAAAGAACTGCGCCAGCCTGTCGGCCGAAACGCCGGCCTCACCGCCGCGATCCGCATCGCCGCCGACACAGGCAATGATGTCCTCCACCACCGCGCGCACACCTGCATCCTCGACCGCCGACGGCGGCATGACGCCGTCGCCGTTGAAGGGCATCCTGGCCATCACATCGTGCGCCGTCATCAGATCATCGACGGAGATTGCGCTCGCCGCCTCCTTGCCCAGGCTCGCCAGGACGCGCCGTGCCGATGCCAGGGCATGCCTGCCGTCGTCGTGACTGTCATCGATGAGGTCCAGCGGCAATGCCTGCCCGCCCTCCACCAGCACATCGAGTTTTTTGAGCAAACGCTTGCAGAAATCAATGGCCGCCAGAATCTCCGGCACGCGGATGCGGTCGTCGTTGTCGCTGTCGATGAACTGCAGGGTGCGGGTATCGAACTCCAGGCCGTGCACCGGACAACTGAGCGTGGCCCACAGTTTCTTGTCCAGTTCGCCCAGCGCCGCCAGATCGGCGCCGTTGCGGATCACTACCTGATCGAAATCCCCGGCACGAAAAAACTGCCACTGGTGTACAGCGGCATCCGCTTGCGGCTTGCTGGACATCGGCTTCCCTCCGATTGGGAGTTGGTAACGGGATGGATAGACTGTTCCTGCGAGCCAGTATAGCCACTTCCCACCGGCCGAAGCACAGGGCGGCACGGCTTTATTTCATGCGCGAACGCAACCTGATCCGCTCGCCCGCCACCATGAACGTCCCCCGCCCCTCGTGATGCAGCGTGCGCGGGCTCTTCACCGCTGTATCGCGCCAGGCCTGCACCACCTCCAGCACGAAGAAGCTGTAGCGGTTCACCATGCGGACATCCACCACCCGGCACTCCAAATTGGCAAAACACTCGGCAATGAGCGGCGCCCCGACCAGACGTGCCGGTTTGGTGGTCAGGCCGAAACGGGCAAATTTATCCACCTCCGCCCCGCTGGTATTGCCGCAGCCCACCACCTGCGCCGCCAGCTCCACCGTGGGGATGTTGATGACGCACTCTTTTGTCGCCTTCAACGCGGCAAAGGAAAAGTCACGGTCGCTCACCACGCAGCCCACCAGCGGCGGCTCGAACTCCAGCATGGTATGCCAGGACATGGCCATGACGTTGGCACGCCCCCGATGCGCAGTGGTCAGCAACACCACCGGACCGGGTTCGAGCAGGGTGTAGACCTTGGACAGGGAGAATGTTCGCTTGGCCATGGCATCGTGCCTCGATAAACGACAGATGTTGGACTTCCTGCGTCAGCCCATACGAGCTACCGTGTTCATATCCATGGTTTTAGATTAAAAATGACCGCATAACTTGGCCGCAGCTGACGACATTTCTCATAGACGTTATGCATAGTCGCATCCATCTCAACTGAGAGTCTTGGCGGATCGTCAGCAGCACTAGCCAATTTTTGGTGAATCTCCCTCGCCAACCCACCCGCATCTCTATGTTTTAATGATGTCAGGTCTGATGCCGCATAGAGAATGCCTGGTATTTTTTCCCCTCCGCGAATTTCAGGGTGTGCATTTCCTGAATATATATTCAAAACCCAGGGCAATACGCTTGATTTGATTCCTAAGCTCTTCGAACCGCGCCATCCGCGTCACAACCACACCAGAATAAATACCAGCCACAACACCTGTAAACAAACCCATTGCAGCTCCGACAATTAAGCCGTCGCATGTTGGAAAAACGTCTCTTTCTATGACTGCGCCGATGTATGCACCGACAAAGAAGAAACATATCGCCATTGCTACTTGAGTGTCGCCTTTCATCTTGCTATGAACTCGTCCCGAGTTAACGTGTTGGGCTAACTCAGGAAGCCCAACATCCTTCTGTCCACTGAATATACGGCAATCCAACCAACAGAAAAACTCAACTCCGCGGCTTCGCCCGCGCCGTCGGCGTGGCGGTCCACGGGTCATCGGGCCAGGGGTGTTTGGGATAACGGCCCTTCAATTCCTTTTTCACTTCCGCGTAGGTGCGCTCCCAGAAGCCTTTCAGGTCCTGCGTCACCTGGATCGGGCGCTGCGCCGGCGACAGCAGGTGCAGCATCACGGCGACCTTGCCGTGGGCGATGCGCGGGGTGTCGGCGAGGCCGAACAGTTCCTGCAGTTTCACCGCCAGCACCGGCGGCTGGCCCGGTTCGTAGTACAGGCGCTTGCGCGAGCCGCTGGGAACGGTGAGATGGGGCGGCGCTTCGCTGTCGAGGCGTTGTGCGCGCTCCCAGCCGAGGCTGTCGCGCAGGATGGCGTGCAGGTCGAGTCTGGCCAGATGGCTGCGACGGCTCATGCCGCTGAGATAGGGCGCGAGCCACTGCTCCAGCGTGGCGAGCAGCGCGGCATCGGACAGGTCGGGCCAACCGTCCTGCGGACACCACTGACACAGTGATTCCACCCGCGCCTGCAACTGGCGCGTGTCGTCGTCCCACGGCAGCGCCTCCAGTCCCATGGCACGGATACCGTCGAGCAGCGCGGCGCCCATGCGTTCCGGCGCGGCCTTGTCCAGCGGCGCGCTCTCCAGTTCCAGCGCGCCGAGGCCGCGCACGCGCCGTGCCACCACCGCCTCGATCGCCGCGTCCCAGCGCACCTCCTCGCGCCATTGCAGGCGGGCGGCATGCACCTGTTCCAGTTCGGCCAGGGTGATGGCGGCGGCGCTGCGGATGCGGCTGTCGTCGCCGGCGCCGTCCAGTTCGGCGGCGACGATGTAGGGCTGGCGGGCCAGCGGGCAGTGGGTTTCCAGCTTGCCGCCGCGGCCGTTGGCGAGCAGGTAACGGCCGCCCTCGCCGCGCTGGCGCGCCACGCGATCGGGATAGGCCAGGGCCAGCAGCAGGCCGCATTCGGCGATGTGGGTTGTGTCGGGGGCCTGCGCCTCCACCAGATGGCGCCATTGCCGTGCGGCCCGCTCCACCGCGGCGCAGGCATTGGGGTCGGCATCGAAGCGGCGGGCGCCGTCGCGGCCATCACGGCGATGGGCCTGCACCGCCTCCAGCCGGACGGAAAAATCACAACTGCGTTCGTGGGGCGGGCCGCGCAGGATGTCGCGCTCGGACAGCAGGGCCGCCACGTCGCAGGCCAGGCCGGCGAGGCCGAGCGGTTTGGCGCGCAGCAGCATATGGGACAGACGCGGGTGCAAGGGCAGCGCCGCCATCTCGCGGCCCAGGGCGGTGATGCGGCCCTCCCCGTCCAGTGCCTCCAGTTCCGTAAGCAGGGTGTGGGCCTGACTCATCGCCCCGGCGGGCGGCGCATCGAGCCAGCGCAGGGCGGCGGCATCGCGCACGCCCCACTGCGCCAGGTCCAGGGCCAGGGGTGCCAGATCGGCGCTGCCAATCTCGGGCAGGGCGAAGGGGATCAGGCCGCGCTGGGTACCCTCGCCCCACAAGCGGTAACAGACGCCGGGGCCGAGACGGCCGGCACGGCCGGCGCGCTGGTCGGCGCTGGCGCGGGAGACGCGCACCAGTTCCAACCGGGTCAGGCCGCTGCGCGGATCGAAGCGCGGCACCCGCGCCCAGCCGCTATCGACCACCACGCGCACGCCCTCGATGGTGAGCGAGGTTTCGGCGATGTTGGTGGCGAGGACCACCTTGCGGCGGCCCTGCGGATCAGGCACCAGGGCGCGCTGCTGCTGCTCCAGCGGCAGATCGCCATAGAGAGGATGCAGCTGCACCGGGGCATCGGCCAGCAGCTCCGCCACGCGGCGGATCTCGCCGGAACCGGGCAGGAACACCAGCACATCCCCTTCCGTTTCACCCAGGGCGCGGCGCACAGCGGCGGCGGTGATGTCCGCCGGGCGGCCGTCCGGCTCCGCGTTCAGGTAATGGATATCCACCGGGTAGGCGCGGCCCTCGCTGGTGAGGATCGGTGCATCGAGCAGCCTGGCGATGGCGGCGCCGTCCAGGGTGGCGGACATCACCAACAGGGCCAGGTCGTCGCGCAGCGCCTCGCCGGCGTCCAGGCACAGGGCCAGCCCCAGGTCGCTGTGCAGGTGGCGTTCGTGGAATTCATCGAAGATCACCAGGCCGACGCCAGCCAGTTCTGGATCGGATTGCAGGCGGCGGGTGAGGATGCCCTCGGTAACCACCTCGATGCGGGTGCGGGCGGAGACCTTGTGCTCGAAGCGTACCCGGTAGCCCACCGTCTCCCCCACCCTCTCGCCGAGCATCTGCGTCATGCGCGCAGCGGCGGCGCGGGCCGCCAGCCGGCGCGGCTCCAGCATCAGGATGGTCTTGCCCGCCAGCCAGGATTCCCCCAGCAAAGCCAGGGGTACTGCCGTGGTCTTGCCGGCGCCGGGCGGCGCCTGCAACACCAGCCGACGGCCGGGACCGAGGCAGTTTTTGACTTCAGGCAGGATATGTTGGATGGGGAGCAGGTCCATGACGGAGGGGATTCTACTCCAGATGATCAGGCGGGATTTTTATGCCAAGCTTGAATCACGGCATTCCCCCGATGACGCAAAACGCACAGAGAAAGGAGAGTCGTATGGAAAACACCTGGGTTTTGGTCGCCAACGGCAGCGAGGCTCGCGTTTTCAACTTGGCCAAGCGCAGCGACGGTCTGAAACTGGTCAGCGAACATCTCCATCCCGCCAGCCGGATGAAAGGCGAAAAACTGGCCTCGGATCGGCCCGGCACCTACAAAGACGACAGCAACAGCATGAGCAGCGGCAGCGCCTATGAAGAGGCCGTGTCGCCCAAGGATTACGAGATTGATCGTTTTGCCCATGAGCTGGCCGGCATCCTCAACAGCGGGCGCACCGCCAACAGCTACAGCAAACTGGCCGTCGTCGCCCCACCCGCCTTCCGCGGCATGCTCAACAAGCACATGAACGATCAGGTGAAGAAACTGATCACCCAGCAGATCGACAAGGACTACACCAAGGTCAACGAACGTGAGCTGCTCGGCCAGCTCGAACCGCATCTGTTCCCGCTGGTCTCCTGACCAGTCTCAACGAGGGGGAGCCGCCGGCTCCCCCCCTTTTACCGTAGGTTGGGCTGACGGCAGAACGCCCAACAAATCGGCAAAGAAAAATGTTGGGCTCCGTTCCTCAGCCCAACCTACCACCAGCTTCAGAACAACAGGGTTGCCGTGGCACTGGAGGCATCCGACCGATCGCTCACGGCGACATCGATGCTCTCCGTCATCACCTGCGCCAAGAACTGAATCTGCTCCGGCGTAATCACATAGGGCGGCATCAGATAGCTGACATTGCCGAGCGGCCGCAACAGGGCGCCGCGCGACAGGGCGTGCTGATACAGGCGCACGCCGCGCCGCTCCTGCCACGGATAGGGTGTGCGACTGGCCTTATCCTTCACCATTTCCACCGCCAGGATCATGCCCATCTGGCGCACCTCGGCCACATGGGGATGGTCGCGCAGGTGCGCCGTGGCGCGCCCCATCTCCGCTGCCAGTGCCCTGTTGCGCTCGATGATGTTGTCAGCGGCGAAGATATCCAGCGTAGCCAGGGCCGCGCTGCAGGCCAGCGGGTTGCCGGTGTAGGAATGGGAATGCAGGAAGGCAGAGAGACGGGCGTAATCGTCGTAAAACGCCTGATATACCGTGTCATGAGTCAGCACCACCGACATCGGCAGATAACCGCCGGTGAGGCCCTTGGACAGGCACATGAAGTCCGGCGTGATGCCGGCCTGCTCGCAGGCGAACAGGGTGCCGGTGCGGCCGAAGCCGACGGCGATCTCATCGGCGATGAGGTGTACGCCGTGGCGATCGCAGGCCTCGCGCAGCAGCCTGAGATAAACGGAATCGTACATGCGCATGCCGCCGGCGCACTGCACCAACGGTTCGACAATCACCGCGCACACCTCGTGGGCGTGGCGCGCCAATGTTTCTTCCATGTGGGCGAAGGCGCGCGCCGAATAGTCGGCACAACTCTCCCCAGCCTCGCGCTGATAGCAGTCCGGCGACGGCACGGTGATAGGTGTGAGCAACAGCGGGTGGTAGGTTTCCTTGAACAACGCCACATCGCCCACCGCCAGCGCACCGAGGGTTTCGCCGTGGTAGCTGCCGGCCAGATTGATGAAGCGTGTCTTGTTCTTCTGTCCCACGTTCTGCCAGTAATGGAAGCTCATCTTGAGCGCCACTTCGATGGCGGCCGAGCCGTTGTCGGCATAGAAGCAGTGATTGAGCCCCGGCGGCGTCAGTTCGATCAGCCGTTCCGACAGGCGCACGACCGGCTCGTGGGTGAAGCCGGCGAGGATCACATGCTCCAGTTCGTCGAGCTGCGCCTTGACTGCGTTGTTGATGCGCGGATTGGCGTGACCGAACAGATTCACCCACCAGGAGCTGATGGCATCGAGATAGCGTTTGCCCTCGAAATCCTCCAGCCACACGCCCTCACCGCGACGGATGGGGATCAACGGCAGTTGCTCGTGATCCTTCATCTGGGTGCAGGGATGCCACACCACCGACAGATCGCGCCTGGCCCAGTCGTGGTTGTTCATGTCAGCAGATAATGCAACGCGATGCCGATGAAGATCGACGCGCCGAGGTAGTGATTATTGAGGAAGGCACGAAAGCACTGCTGCGCCTCGCGGCCGCGAATCAGGTACTGCTCGTACCCGGCAAAGCCGGCGGCCACCAGCAGGCCGAGGTAGTACCAGACACTCAGGTCGAAGCTGAGTCCGGCCAGCACGAACAGGCCGAACATCACCGCCTGCATCAGGCCGATAATCAGGCGATCGTGCCGGCCGAACAGGATAGCGGATGACTTGACGCCGATCTTGAGATCGTCTTCCCGATCGGCCATGGCGTACATGGTGTCGTAGATCAGCGACCAGAATACGTTGGCGATGAAGAACAGCCAGGCGGCGAGCGGCACCTCACCCAGTTGCGCGGCAAAGGCCATCGGCACCGCCCAGCCGAAGGCGACGCCCAAATAGGCCTGCGGCAGATAGGTGTAGCGCTTGGTGAAGGGATAACTGGCGGCGAGCAGCACGCCGATGATGGAGAGCTGGATGGTGAGCGGGTTCATCAGCAGCACCAGCGCGAAGGCCAGCAGCGACAGCACGGCAAACACCCACACCGCCTCGCGCGGCTGGATGGTGCCAGCGGCCAGCGGGCGCTGTTTGGTGCGAGAGACGTGCAGGTCGATATGCCGATCGGCGTAGTCATTGATGGCACAGCCGGCGGAGCGCATCAGCACCGTACCCAGCATGAACACCACGAACACCCGCAGGTCCGGCTTGCCTTCACCGGCCACCCACAGCGCCCACAGCGTCGGCCACAGCACCAGATAGATGCCGATGGGGCGATCCAGGCGGGTGAGGCGCACGTACTCGCGCAGACGCTGGGTGATTACCGACACGAAATTCTCCACAATGAGGGTCCAACGATGCAGGAGTGCCTTCGGCGCGATACAACGCCGAATCCGACCCCGCCTTATCGCGGCGGAGCCGTTCCTACAGAAAGGCGCACAGTGTAGCGAGTTGAACCACAAAAATCAGGTGGATGAAACTCCCCTGCCATATGGGCATCATACTGTTACTGACCAAGAACAATCCGCAGGGAGCTCCGCCATGTCCACCCCCAATACCCCGCCGACTGCCTGGCATGCCATCGCCGCCGAACAGGCGCTGAGTGCGTTGGACAGCCATACCGAGGGGCTCAGCGCCGCAGAGGTGCAGCGTCGGCTGGAGAAATATGGCCGCAACCACCTGCCGCAGCCGCGCCGGCGCAGCCCCTTCATGCGCCTGCTGCTGCAATTCCACAACATCCTGATATATGTCCTGCTGCTGGCGGCGGTGGTCACCGCCCTGCTCGGCCACTGGGTGGATACGGCGGTCATCATCGGCGTGGTGGTGATCAACGCCCTCATCGGTTTCATTCAGGAAGGCAAGGCGGAAAAGGCGCTGGACGCCATCCGTTCCATGCTGTCGCAAAAGGCGGTGGTGCTGCGTGACGGCCACCGTGCGGAAATAGCTGCCGAGGAACTGGTGCCGGGTGACGTGGTGCTGCTGCAATCGGGCGACAAGGTGCCGGCGGACCTGCGCCTGCTCAAGGTGCGCAATCTGCAGATCGAAGAGGCTGCTCTGACCGGCGAATCGGTGCCGGTGGAAAAGGACAGTGCGCCGGTGGCACAGGATGCCGAGTTGGGTGACCGCAGCTCCATGGCCTATTCCAGCACCCTGGTCACCTACGGCCAAGGCAGCGGCGTGGTAGTGGCCACCGGTGGGTATACCGAGATTGGCCGCATCAGCGCCCTGCTCACCGAGGTGGAGACGCTGACCACGCCGCTGCTGCGCCAGGTGGACCGTTTCGGCCGCCTGCTCAGCTTCTGGATCGCCGCCATCGCCGCCGCCACCTTTGCCGTCGGCGTGGTGGTCTACAGCCAGGGCGCCGAACAGGTCTTCATGGCGGCGGTGGGCCTGGCGGTGGCCGCCATCCCCGAAGGACTGCCCGCCATCATCACCATCACCCTGGCCATCGGCGTGCAGCGCATGGCCGGGCGCAATGCCATCATCCGTCGCCTGCCAGCGGTGGAAACCCTGGGTTCGGTCTCGGTCATATGCACCGATAAGACCGGCACCCTCACCCGCAATGAAATGACCGTGCGCTCGGTGGTCACCCAGCACCGCCGCTATGACGTCAGCGGCGTGGGCTATGACCCCCACGGCAGCTTCTCCCGCGGCGACGAAGAGGTAACACCGGAACAGCGCCCCTCCCTGTACGAGATCTGCCGCGCCGCAGTGCTCTGCAACGATGCCACCATCAGCGAGGAAAACGGCCATTACCGCCTGCAGGGCGACCCCACCGAGGGCGCCCTGATCACTCTGGGCCTCAAGGCCTGCCTGGATCCGGCCACGCTACAGAAGGAGTTTCCCCGTACCGACGCCATCCCCTTCGAGTCGGAACATCGCTTCATGGCCACGCTACACCACGACCATGCCGGTAACGGCTTCATCCTGCTCAAGGGCGCACCGGAGCGGGTGTTGACCGCCTGCAACAGCCAGCGGCTCGACGGCGATGACCATCCCCTCGATGTCGCCTACTGGCATGAGCGCATCGACGAACTGGCGGCACGCGGCCAGCGCATCCTCGCCATCGCCACCAAGCCGACCGGCAATGACGGGCGCCGCGAATTGACCTTCGACGACGTGGAAGGCGGCCTGACCCTGCTCGGTCTGGTCGGCCTCATCGACCCGCCCCGTGACGAGGCGATCCGCGCCGTGGCGCAGTGCCGCGAGGCGGGGATCCGCGTCAAGATGATCACCGGCGACCATGCCGTCACCGCCCGCGCCATCGGCGGCCAGATGGGCATCGGCGACGGCGTCCACGCCCTCACCGGCAAGGAAATCGAGCAGATGGATGACGCGGCCCTGCGTCAGGCCGTGCTCGACACCGACGTGTTCGCCCGCGCCAGCCCCGAACACAAGCTGCGCCTGGTGGAGGCCTTGCAGGCCGAAGGCAAGATCATCGCCATGACCGGCGACGGCGTGAACGATGCCCCGGCACTCAAGCGTGCCGATGTGGGCGTGGCCATGGGCATCACCGGCACCGAGGCGGCCAAGGAGGCCGCAGAGATGGTGCTCACCGACGACAACTTCGCCTCCATCGCCCACGCCGTGGAGGAAGGGCGCACCGTCTACGACAACATCCGCAAGTCGATCATGTTCATCCTGCCCACCAACGGCGGCCAGGCCTTCACCATCGTCGCCGCCATCCTGCTCGGCCGCAGCCTGCCCATCTCGCCGCTACAGATCCTGTGGGTCAACATGGTCACTGCCGTCACCCTCGCCCTGGCCCTGGCCTTCGAGCCGCCGGAGCCCAACGTCATGCGCCGCCCGCCGCGTCAGGCGGCCGAGCCGCTGCTCAGCCGTTTCCTGGCCTGGCGCATCCTGTTCGTCTCCGCCATCCTGGTGGCCGGCACCTTCGGCCTGTTCCTCTGGCATCGCGCCGCCGGTACACCATTGGATGAGGCGCGCACCATCGCCGTCAACACCTTGGTGATGTTCGAGGTGTTCTACATCTTCAGCAGCCGCTACATCCTCGAACCGTCCCTGAGCCGCGACGCCCTGTTGGGCAACCGTTACGTGCTGATGGCCGTGGCCCTGGTACTGGGGCTACAAATGCTGTTCACCTACGCCCCCCCCATGCAGCAGCTGTTCCACACGGTGCCGCTGAGTGCGGATATCTGGCTGCAAATCGTCCTCATCGCCGCCACCGTGTTCCCGCTGGTGGAACTGGAGAAGTGGCTGGTGCGGCGCTGGGTCGAACACCGGAGAACGTGAAGGCCGCAGGCCGGACCAGGCATGGGAGCGCGTGCGCTCGCGTCTTTACCGCCGCGGCGGCCGGATCGCCCACACCACCACCGCGACCACCACGGCCAAAACGATCAACTCGACCAGAACCAGCACGACAGACCTCCGTTCTGAAATATAAGGAAGGTCTGAATAAGTCCATCCTGGACTTCTCAGCCCACGCGAATCGAAAATGCGATTTTCGATTCGCTTCATTTTCCAACGACTTATCGTCGTCGGAAAATGGCGGCACATCCCTGTGCCGCGGAAGCTCTGAACTTATTCAGAGCTTCCTTAACCGGAATGCACCGTTCCGCCCGCATAGGGCATCTATACTGGGCCATCGGTGTAGCGGCAATTGCAGTTTGCACGCCACTCTTGCACATTATCCACTCCATAGGAGGCCATGACATGCCGGACCGATTGATGCTGTTGCCCGCGCGTGATTTCGAACACATCCGGCTGATCCGCATTCCCGACGATTACAGCGAGCGCGACGCCGTGCGCCGCGTGACGGCGCTGATTGCGGAGGCACAGGAGGAGCTGAAGGACTGGCGCTGGGAGGAAATCGCCGCAACGCTGGAGGATCACGGTTTCAGCAGCGTGGAGTTTACGCTAGGCCCGGCGTTGGACTGAACGGACAGAAGCCGCTGCTTGCGAACGCAGCGGCCGAAGGAAACTCAGTAGAGGGAGAAATTCTGGTGCTCGGGGTTCCAGCTCAGGATGACGTGGGAAATACCCTGGCGCCCCAGGCGACCGGCATACTCCGTGGCCTGCACGGCGTCGTCCAGCGCGATGAACGGCATCAGCGAGGCATCGGCCTCGCGCAGGGCCACGCAATAGCTCTTTTGCAGCAGGTGGTGGCGGCACTTGGTGCAGAAACGCTCCGTGGCATCACCCTCGCCATAGCTGGGTACCACGCAGGAGGTACAGTCCATGATGTGTCCTTCCATGATGTCAGCCCCATCGGTTAAGTGCGGGATCAAGTTAGCAAGCGGCGTAAGGCGTGTATGTAGGAAAAATCTGATTTTTACCCCTACACAAGCACGGTTATTTTACTTTTAATATCAAGGGCTTTCTGTCGTAGAGCGGGATCGGGGCCGAATCAGTCTCTACAAAAAATTACTTATCACGCCGCCTTAAACAACAATAGAAAGCTTATAATCGCGCTTCATGTATTTTTCATGTCGTCGTGGTCCGTGAGGGGGGCATAGGCAGACGTGGCACTACAGCTGATCGCATACGCAGTCGTGCTGGCCCTGTTGTCTGGGCTGCTTGGGCTGGGCGCCAGCCGCTACCGCTTCCTGCTCAAATGGCTCTGTTTCCCCCTGCTCGGCCTCTCCGGCCTGGCCGCCGCGGCCGGCGGCCTGCTGGCGCTCACCGGTGAGGCGGCGGCGGCACAACTCCCCCTCGGCCTGCCCTGGCTGGCCTGGTCAGTGCGGCTCGATGCCCTGTCCGGCTTCATCCTGCTGCTCATCGGCGTGGTGGTGTTTGCGGTCGCCGTGTTCGGCCCCGGTTACACCCGCGAATTCCTGCATGGCCGCCATTCGCTGTCCGCCCTGGGCGTCTTCACCGGACTGTTCGTGGCCGGCATGCAAATGGTGGTGATCGCCGATGACGCCTTCATGTTCATGGTGGCGTGGGAACTGATGTCACTGTCCAGCTACTTCCTGGTGGCCTTCCAGCACGAACACGCCCCCAACCGCCGCGCCGCCTTCCTCTATCTGCTGATGGCGCATATGGGCGGCCTTGCCATCCTGCTCGGCTACGGCGTGCTGGCCGCCTTCGGCGGCGGCTTCACCTTCGCACTGATGCGCGCGGCGGATCTGCCAGCACTGTGGGCTGGGGTGGCCTTTGCCCTCGCCTTCTTCGGCTTCGGCATGAAGGCCGGTCTGGTGCCGCTGCACGCCTGGCTGCCCGAGGCCCATCCGGTGGCGCCGTCGCACATCTCGGCCTTGATGTCCGGCGTGATGCTCAAGGTGGCCATCTACGGCTTCGTGCGCGTCACCTTCGATCTTCTCGGTACGCTGCAGGTGGACTGGGGCGTGATCGTGCTGCTGGTGGGCAGCGTCTCCGCCCTGCTCGGCGTGCTCTACGCCATGCAGCAGACCGACATCAAACGCCTGCTGGCCTACTCGTCCATCGAGAACGTCGGCGTGATCTTCATGGCCCTGGGGCTGGCCATCATCTTCCTCGCCAGCGGCCAGCCGCTGCTCGGCAGCCTCGGCCTCATCGCCGCGCTGTACCACGCCCTCAACCACGCCGTGTTCAAGAGCCTGCTGTTCCTCGGCGCCGGCGCGGTGATCCAGCAGACCCACCAGCACAGCCTGGAACACATGGGCGGCCTGCTGAAGCGGCTGCCCTACACCGGCACCTTCTTCCTCATCGGCTGCCTCAGCATCGCCTCGCTGCCGCCGTTCAACGGCTTTGCCTCCGAATGGCTCACCCTGCAGACCGCCTTGCAGGGCGTGGTGCTGGAAAGCGGCGTGCTGCGCATCGTCATCCCGGTCACCGCCGCCATGCTGGCCCTCACCGCCGCCCTCGGCGCCATGCTGTTCGTGCGCCTGTACGGCGTCGCCTTCCTCGGCCAGCCGCGCACGCGCCACGCGCGCCAGGCCCATCTGCCCTCCTTCGGCATGCGTGCCGCGCAGGGTCTGCTCGCCGCACTGTGCCTGCTGCTCGGCGTGCTGCCCGCGCTGGCCATCGACGTGATGGGCGCCATTCCACAGGCCCTCGGCGGCCTGCCCGAACCGGGCATCACCGGGGAAGGCTGGTTGTGGCTGACGCCGGTGTCGCCCGCCGTCGCCAGTTACAGCGCGCCACTGGTCCTGCTCGGCCTGGGACTCGCCTGGGGGCTGTTCTATCTGCTGCTGCATGGTCGCAAGGAGCAGCCCCTGCGTCGCATCCAGCCGTGGGATTGCGGCTTCGGCCCGTTGAGTCCGCGCATGCAATACACCGCCACCGCCTTCGCCCAGCCGGTGCGGCGCATCTTCCAGCCGGTGTGGCAACTGGATGAAAAGGTGGAACGCCTCAGCGACGACAAGAGCGGCCAACTCACCGGCCTGCGTCATCAGTTGCTGGTAAGCGATCGCAGCTGGGGCCTGCTCTACGAGCCCATCGGCCGCTGGGTGTTGCGGGCGGCGCGGCGCCTGACCTTGCTGCAAAGCGGCAACATCCGCACCTATCTGTCCTATTCCTTCTTCACGCTGCTGTTCCTGCTATGGCTGATTACCTGACCCTGCAAGGCTGGCTGCTGGCGCTGTTGCAGACGGCGCTGTTCGTCACTGCGGCGCCGCTGCTGGTGGGCTGGCTGCGCCTGCTCAAGGCGCGCCTGCAGAACCGGCGCGCGCCGGCGCTGACGCAGCCCTACCGCGACTTGAGCAAGCTGTTCCGCAAGGAAGTGATCGTCGCCGACACCGCCTCGCCGCTGTTCCGCGCCGCGCCCTATGTGGTGTTCTCCGCCACCGTGGTCACCGCCGCGGTGATCCCGCTGCTCGCCGTGCACCTGCCCACGGCGGCCATCGCCGATGTGATCGTGCTGGTGGGCTTTCTCGCCCTGGCGCGTTTCTTCCTCGCCCTCGCCGGCATGGATGTGGGTACCGCCTTCGGCGGCATGGGTTCGTCACGCGAGATGACCATCGCCTCACTGGCCGAGCCGGCCATGCTGATGGCCATCTTCACCCTCACCATGACGGCGCAGAGCAGCAACATCTCCCACGCCATCGACTTCCTGCTGGCGCAGGGCCTGGTGCTGCGGCCGTCGTTCATGTTCGCCCTGCTCGCCCTGCTGCTGGTGGCGGTGGCCGAGACCGGCCGCATCCCGGTGGACAATCCCACCACCCACCTGGAACTGACCATGGTGCACGAGGCGATGATCCTCGAATACAGCGGCCGTCATCTGGCGCTGATGGAATGGGCAGCGCAACTGAAGCTGATGATCTACGGCGTGCTCATCGCCAACATCTTCTTCCCCTGGGGCATCGCCGCCGAGAGCACGCCGACCGCGCTGCTGTTCGGCCTCGCCGCCATCGCCGGCAAGCTGATGCTGCTGTGCGTGGTGCTGGCGGTAGCGGAGACAGCATTGGCCAAGATGCGCCTGTTCCGCGTACCGGGCTATCTCAACCTCGCCTTCCTGTTTGCCCTGCTCGGCATGCTGAGTCATGTGATCCTGGAGGTGGGCGCATGAACTTCGCCCAGTTCACCCTGCAGGAACAGGGCGTGGTGATCCTTGCCGCGCTGGTACTGTTTACCTCCTTCTCCCTGCTGGCGCAGACGCGCATCATCGCCTGCATCCACGCCTTCGCCTGGCAGGGTGCACTGGTGGCCGCCGCCACCGCCCTGGTGGCGCTGGTCGCCGGCCAGCATCATCTGTATCTGTCGGCGCTGATCACTCTCGCCCTCAAGGCCGTGCTGATCCCCTGGGTGCTGCACCGCATCGTGGTAAAGCTGCAGATCACCCGCGAGGTGGAGACGGTGGTGAATCCGGCGCTGGTACTGCTCGCCGCCGCCGCACTGGTGGCCTTCAGCTATTACGTCGCCCTGCCGGTGGAGAAGCTGTCGACACTGGCCACGCGCAACACCATCGCCATCAGCATGGCGGTGGTGCTGCTCGGCATGCTGATGATGGTGACGCGGCGTCAGGCCATCACCCAGGTGGTGGGATTCATGTCCATCGAGAACGGGCTGTTCTTCGCCGCGGTGGTGTCCACCCACGGCATGCCCATGGTGGTGGAGCTGGGCGTCGCCTTCGACCTGCTGGTGGCGACGGTGATCTTCGGCGTGTTCTTCTTCCAGATCCGCCAGAGCATCGACTCGCTGGACGTGGACCGCCTCAGCCGCCTGGCGGAATCGGCCGAGCTGGAAGACACACAGGACGAGCGCGAATGAACGCCCTGTTCGCCACCCTGCTCATCCCCCTGCTCGGCACCGCACTGATGGCCGTGGTGCCGCGCTGTCGCATCGCCGGCTGGGTCAACGTGGCCTTTGCCGCCGCCACCACTGCCGCCTCCGTCGTGCTGGCACTGGAGGTGTTCGATAACGGCCCGCTGCTTTCGCCCGGCAAGTTCTTCTACGTCGATGCCTTCAACGTCTACCTGCTGGTGCTCACCGCCTTCGTCGCCACCACCACCGCGATCTTCTCGCGCCCCTACATGGATCACGAACTGGCGCAGGGCCGCGTCAACAGCCGGCGCATGCGCCTGTATCACGCCATGTACCAGGGCTTTCTGTTCACCATGCTGCTGGCCCTGTCCACCAACAACCTGGGCATCCTGTGGGTGGCGCTGGAAGGCGCGACACTGGCCACGGTGCTGCTGGTATCGCTGTACCGCACGCCGGAATCGGTGGAGGCGGCGTGGAAATATTTCATCCTCTGCGGCGTCGGCATCGCCCAGGCGCTGTTCGGCACCGTGCTGCTGTACTTCGCCGCCGCCTCGGTGCTGCCCTCGGCGGAAGACGGCCTGCTGTGGACCACGCTGCACGGCATCGCCGGCCAGCTCGATCCCACGGTGATGAGCATCGCCTTCGTGTTCCTGCTGGTGGGCTACGGCACCAAGGTCGGCCTGGTGCCGCTGCACAACTGGCTGCCCGACGCGCACTCGGAAGGCCCGACGCCCATGTCGGCGGTGCTGTCCGGCCTGCTGCTCAACGTCGCGCTGTATGCGGTGGTGCGCACCAAGATGCTGGTCGATGGCGCCTTGCAGGCGGCACCCAACGTGCCGCAGCCACAACTGGCCGGTTATCTGATGATGGCCTTCGGCCTGCTTTCCTTCCTGGTGGCCGGTCTGTTCCTGCACCGCCAGCGCGACATCAAACGCATGTTCAGCTACTCCTCCATCGAGCACATGGGGCTGATGACCTTCGCCTTCGGCCTCGGCGGCCCGCTCGCCACCTTCGCCGCCCTGCTGCACATGACGCTGCACTCGCTCATCAAGTCGGCGATCTTCGTCACCGTCGGACACGCCACTCACATTGCCGGCACCCAGGCCATCGACAAGATCCGCGGTCTGATCCGTACCCAGCCGACCGTAGGCTGGGGCCTGCTGCTCGGCACTGCCGCCATTGCCGGCTTCCCGCCCTTCGGCCTGTTCGTGAGCGAATTCCTGTTGCTCATCGCCACCATGCAAAGCTGGCCCTGGCTCACCGTCGCCTTGCTGTCGGGTCTGGCCATCGCCTTCGCCGGCCTGTTCCGCAACATCCATCCCATGGTCTACGGCCACCAGCCGGAGGGTCAGGCACCCGTGAAGGCCAACATGCTGCCGGTCTACCTGCACCTGCTGCTGGCGCTGTGGTTCGGCCTCGCCATCCCCGCCGTGCTGGCGCAGTGGTTCGATCAGGCGACGCAGCTCATTGCCGGCAAGGGGGTGTTATGAGCCACTTCGACTGGCTGTCCGAACTCCTCGCCCGCTACCAGGATGAACACATCCTGGTGCGCCATGGCTCGGCCGTGCAGCTGGCGCCGGCGCACCTGCTGGAGATCGACGCGGAGGACTGGGGCCGTGCCGCGCAGGTGGCGGCCAACTTCGGCTGCCGCTGGGCCGGGGTGTGGGCAGAACAGCGCGATGAAGAGTTCATCATCTCCGCCGCGCTGGCGCGCGCAGGCGATCACCTGCTGTTGCGCACACGGCTTCCCGTCAGTGCGCCGCTGCTGCCCTCGCATACGCCCTACTTCCCCGGCGCGGCGCGCCTGGAGCGCCACGTGCAGGACATGTACGGCATGGTGTTCAGCGACCATCCGGATGCGCGGCGCTGGAGCCGCCACAACCGCTGGGCACCGGACCAATACCCCTTGCGCAAGGACTTCGCCGCCGACAGTACGCCGCTGCCTGCGGCGCCGGAACAGGATTATCCGTTCGTTCAAACCCAGGGCGCCGGCGCCTATGAAATTCCGGTGGGTCCGGTGCATGCCGGCATCATCGAGCCGGGGCACTTCCGCTTTCAGGCGGTGGGCGAGACGGTGCTCAATCTGGAACAGCGCCTGGGCTATGTGCACAAGGGCATCGAGAAGATCGCCGAGGGGCGCGATGCGCAGGGCCTGGCGCGCCTCGCCGGTCGTGTCTCCGGCGACAGCACGGTGCACCACGCCTGGGCCGCCTGCATGGCGATGGAGCGCGCCGCCCGTATCGAGGTACCGCCGCGGGCGCAGGCCCTGCGCGCCGTGCTGGCCGAACGGGAGCGCATACACAATCACCTGGGCGACATCGGCGCCATCTGCAACGACGTCGCCTTCACCTTTGCCTGGCAGCAGTTTGCCCGCCTGCGCGAACTGTGGCTGCGCGACAACGCCGCCTGCTGCGGCCACCGCCTACTGATGGACTGTATCGTGCCCGGCGGCGTGGCACACAACCCGAATGCAGAACGACTCAGTCGCCTGCGTGCCGCCATCGACCCGCTGCGCCGCGAACTGGCCACGCTGTATCCGATCCTCGACGACCATCCCTCGCTGGAAGACCGCCTCGCCACCACCGGCGTACTGAGCACGGAACAGGCGCAACGCCTCGGTTGCCTGGGGTATGTCGGCAAGGCCAGCGGCCAGGATGCCGACCTGCGCCGCGATCATCCCTATGCGCCCTACCATCGCCTCCATGTACAGTCGCCGGTATTCACCACCGGTGATGTGGAGGCGCGCATGCAGGTGCGCATGCAGGAGATACTGGATGCACTGGACCTATTGGTTGTGCTGCTCGATACCCTGCCCGACGGCGAGGTGAACGTGCCGTGGCAAACTCCCGCCACCGGCAGCGAAGGTATCGGTCTGGTGGAAGGCTGGCGCGGCGAGATCATCAGCTACGTGAGTTTCGGCGCGGACGGCCGCATCACCCGCTACTTCCCGCGCGACCCGAGCTGGTTCAACTGGCCTGCGCTGGAACTGCTGATCCACGGCAACATCGTGCCCGACTTCCCGGTGTGCAATAAGTCGGTGAACGGCTCCTACGCGGGACACGATCTGTGAGGTGCCCATGCTGAGAATCCTCAACAAGATCCGCCAGACCGGACTCATCACCGAAGACCTGCCGCGCGAGCCGGTACTGGAACAGGTGGGCGCGCAGTTGCGCGCCGGCATCGCCCGGCAGTTCCAGGGCAGCCTCGCCATCCGTCAGGTGGATGCCGGCTCCTGCAACGCCTGCGAACTGGAGATCCACGCCCTCAACAACGGCTACTACGACATCGAACGCTACGGCGTGCACTTCGTCGCCTCACCGCGCCACGCCGACGTGCTGCTGGTCACCGGCCCGGTGTCGGTGCATATGGAAACGGCGCTGATCCGCACCTTTGCAGCGACGCCCGCCCCCAAGCTGGTCATCGCCGCCGGCGACTGCGCCGCCTGCGGCGGCGAGTTCGGCTGCTCCTATGCCAGCCGTGGCGCGGTGAGCAACGTCATCCCTGTGGACGCCGTCATCCCCGGCTGCCCGCCCAGCCCGCTGGTCCTGATGCAGGGCCTCCTGCAGGCACTGGAAGGGCGCGAGCTGACCGGCGAGAAAGTGTGACGAAGATCAAAAAATCTTTACTAACGGGAAGTTAGACGGGATTCCGAGGATTGATGCCAAGTTTCTATCCCAAATGAAACCGACCTATCCCCTGCCCCTGCCGCACGGCTTGTTCTAGTCTTGGTCCGGTCGCAACAAAAACCGTGAGGGACACTCCATGATTCCTGTGATGATGACGCCGACACCGAGCGCACTGCTGGAAGACGCCACGGAAGAAACCCTGCACAACGAAATCCTTTACTACAAGGCCATGCTGGCCGAGGCGGCACGCCACACCGGCTCGCTGCGCAACCTCAGCCCGACGACCCTGCACCAGAAATTGAAAGACTGCGAGAATCGCCTGCGGCGGCTACGCGGAGGCCGTTGTCGATGAGCGCTGAGGGCAACGGTGCCGTGCATTGAACCGCGGCCAAGATCGGCTGCCGCTGAACAAGAAACAACGCTGACAGGCACGGCAGCACCCGCCGGCCATCCACACAACAAATTCAGTAGTTCGCAATACTACGGCAGGCAAAATCCAACTCATAGCGTGATGCCAGAGCCGCAGCGCGCGGTAGCGACGTCACGTTGTCCATGGACTGTCCGATAACCGGCCGCGGCGTATCCCCCGCCACATCCAACACCGGTCCGAAATCGCGCATGGTGCAGGCCTGCGCCACTTTGTCGTAACTCAGATGCGGTGCCAATTGCTCGATCAATGCATAACCATGGCGGCGCATCACACCATCCCGGCGCAAGCAGACATACACGGCCACAGGCGCAAACAAACGCCCGCCCTCTCGCGTCAGCAGGTTAGCCGCCGTTCCCTGGGAATACGCGCTGACGCAAAACACACCGACGACATCACCGCCATGGATCATATTCTGGAGCAATTCTGCATCATTCGAGGTATAGGCAATATCAGGCACCACGTTAGCAGCGGCAAATGCCGCATCGACGTTGGCACGTCCCACATGCCCAGCGGCATAGGTGGCCAGCGGATAGGCCGCCAGGTCGGTCAACGAGATGCTTTCCAGTTGGCTAAGTGGATGCCCTGACGCGACCACGATCGACAAGTTGTGCCGCATGTACGGCAATAACAGCAATTCGCCGTACTGCGGCATATCACCTGCGACCAAAGCGAAATCCACTACACCATCTCCAAGCAAGCGGATCATCTCCTGCGGTGAACCATGTAATATGTTGACGACCACACCAGGGTAGTGTCGTTTGAATTCTGTCAGCGCCGGCGGCAATACCTGTGCAGCACACACATCGGCGCAACCTACGGTCAAACGTCCATCAGCGACATGCTGCATGTCTTGCGCCAGGCGATGCAGTCCGTCCACCCCTGCCAGCACCGCCCCTACTTCGAGCATAATGCTGACGCCCTCCGGAGTGAGGCCAGTAAGCTTACCACCAACCCGCTGAAACATACGCACGGCAAGTTCCTCTTCCAGCAGACGTATGTAGCGACTGACATTAGGTGGCGTGTTTCCCAAGGCACGGGCAGCGGCTGAAATATTCAACCCATGACGCACCACTTCCTGAATGCTGCGTAATTGTTGCAAAGTCATCAAAGATTCCCTGTCTCATACCATGCTCAGCTGCAAACCATTGTCCCGACCAAACAGGACCATGAAGTCATATAGCGGCGGATCAATCTCGTGTAACGCCTGGGAAATCCACAGCGAATAAACACCATCCTCAATTATCACCTTGACATAGGGGTTCACGACACGACCCCGCACATCCAGGCAATAGGAACAATTGAGGGTGGCTGCCGCCGCAAGGCGCTGACACCAGTCGCTGGGGCGAAACACCCGGCCATCGAGCGTGATGCCCTTGATGATGACGGTAGCACTTAAAGACGCGGAAACACATTTTTCTGACCCTACAACAGGATTATCAAAAAATGGGGTTTGCGCAGCCATCTTCGGCGCAACCCAAACCACTTGCTCTTGTGTCACGTCGACCTCGCTATAGCATTCTAAAGGCCATGTGTGCAGAATATGCGGCACACATTCAGGCTTAAAAACAGGCACGGGCGCACCCTAACAATGGATTATTAGGATGTAAAAGAATATGTTTTCCTATCTATAGACGGGCAGGTTATAAGGATGAAGCTGCAACAACTGCGTTACATTTGGGAAGTAAGTCGGCAGGGATTGAACATCTCTGCTGCTGCTGCCGCGCTGCATACTTCGCAACCAGGCATCAGCAAACAAATCCGATTACTGGAAGAAGAGCTGGGGCTGGAGCTATTTACCCGCGTCGGCAAACAACTGGCCGCCATCACCCCGGCGGGGCAGCGCATCGTCGAATTGGCAGGACACATCGTCGACGACGCCTCCACCATCAAGCAGTTGGCCCTGGAACATACCGATCCACACAGCGGCACGCTGTCCATTGCCACTACCCATACCCAGGCACGCTACTGGTTGCCAAAGCGCATTGCGGGATTCATTCGCCGTTACCCTGGCGTGCGGCTACACATGAATCAGGGAACCCCCATGCAGATCGCCGAGATGGTGTCCATGGGTCTGGTCGACATGGCTATCGCCACCGAGGCGATGGAGCACTTTGAAAATTTGATCTTGCTGCCCGTGTATCGCTGGAATCGCAGCATCATTGTGCCGGCAGATCACCCCCTGAACGAGGTACGACCGCTTACCCTGGAGGCCATAGCCGACTATCCGATCGTCACCTACGTCTTCGGTTTCACCGGTCGGTTCCAGCTCGACTCTGCCTTTCAGGCGCGTGGCCTCACACCAAACGTCGTCTTCACCGCCACCGATGCCGACGTCATAAAAACCTATGTGCGTCTCGGTCTAGGCATCGGCATCGTGGCACACATGGCCTATGACCCCAAGGTCGACTGTGACCTGTGCGCCCTCGAGGCGGATCACTTGTTCGACAGCAGCGTCACCAAGATTGGCCTGAAGCGTGGTGCCTTTCTGCGCCGCTACATGTATGACCTGTTCGAGATGCTGGCACCGCACCTGACGCGCGCCACGGTGGAAAAGGCTACG
Organism: Sulfurivermis sp.; assembly: GCF_059410345.1. Taxonomy (NCBI): domain Bacteria; kingdom Pseudomonadati; phylum Pseudomonadota; class Gammaproteobacteria; order Thiohalomonadales; family Thiohalomonadaceae; genus Sulfurivermis; species Sulfurivermis sp. Next base: position 33,092 of record NZ_JBLJDO010000010.1, read on the forward strand.
ACCTTGCAGACCCAGGCCGAGATAGACGCTCTGTTCGATCTGGAGCTGCCGGTATACTGAGGTTCTGCCGCAAGCTATTGCATGAAGACCGCGCGCAAATAGGACAATACGTCGTACATCTCGCGCTCATTGAGCATCTGTGGTGGCATCATGCCAGCCGTGTAGTTGCGCCCTGGCGTGCTGAGACCATTGCGCAGGCTCTGCATCAATTCGGCATCCGATTTAGTCAGGCGATACCACTCCTCGCGGAAATCCACGGCCATGCCGTCATTACCACGCCCATCCATACCGTGGCAGATACTGCAGCGCTGCATGAATATCTCCTGACCCTGACTGGGGTCACCCTGAAAGGCCTGCGCCGTACCGCCCAGCCCTATCAACACCAGACCCAATAGCACCAGCTTCATCTTGTGATTCATCGCAATCTCACCTCAATCTGAAACTCACGGAGCGCAAATCATTGTGCGCCTTTACGCGCCGGATAGGGAGTGCGCACACTGGTCTGGATGACAGGCACTGGTGCGCCGCCGAACGCACCGGCGGCAAAACGGCAACCCGGAACCGTATCGCCGTCCTGATCAGCAATCGCACGCACAAAAGCGGCGATGCGCTCGCCCTGCTCCACCGCAGGCAAGGCTGCCACTTCGGTGGCAAATTCCACGCCGCGCTGTGCCAGCGCCTGCTCCAGTGACTGCGGTTCACCACTTTGCGACGGCTCGCACTGCAGCAACCCACCTTGCTTCCATACCCCCTGGATCAGCAATTCACCGCGCCGCCTCATCTCTGCAGTCCCCTGTCGACGTAACCAGCGCAGGGTGAGTGAGAACATATGTCCGTCATAGGCCGAGGCGGTAAAACCCGCAGCCGTGCGGTACAGCCCAGCCTCCTCAGACCAGTAATCTGCCTCCAGTCGCGCGGTCAGACGTTGTGGCAGTTCGCCCACATCCTGCACACCAAACTGTTCTGCCAGTTGCAGCATGGACAGTATCGCCAGTGTTTCCTCCAGCGAACGTACCGTGGCACGCAAGGGGACGGCCTTGCGCACCAGATAGCCGCGTGGCGGTGGCTCCTTACCGGTCTCTGCCCGCAGCAGGAACTGTATCTGCTCCCGGCCGAGCTGTTGCGCCTGCGACCGCAACGCACTCGGCTGGGACGATTGCGCCAGCAAGGCCAACGCCTCCAGCCACTGCGCCATATCCTCCAGCATCACACGGTCACCACGCCCCTTGTCCGGGTCATGCACGTCCACGACACTGCCCGCTTCCGCATCGTAATGACGGCGCACCATGCCGGTAAATACGGTCTCGATATTACGCTGTACCTGTGTGCGCCAGTCTTTCACTGGGGCCCCCAGGATTGCCAGGGCCGCATCGGTTTCGAGCAGGCCGCGCAGCAGGGCCGCTTGAGAGAACAGTCGGCTGCGCCCGTCCACCACCACCCAGCGGCTGTCCTCCCAGCGCACCACTTCCGGCATGTAACCGTGCGGTGCCAAGGTAAGCAACTGGGCTGACAGCTCATCATACTCACGCCGTAAGGTTGCCTGTAGCCATTGCCGTTCTGGTGTAGCGGCCGGCAGGCGCATCAGTAGCAGTGCCTTGGCCGACAGCGATTTCCCAATCGCCGCCGGCGTGGTGCGCGGTTCTATGCCGTCACTACGCCAGATCCGGCTGTCCGGCCGGTTCACATCGGGCTCCTGACTGTAGCGTGGCAGCGCGCGCAGATAGCCAATGCCAAGCAGCCCATGCCCCGCGGCCGGGCCAGCCTGCGAATCACGTACCACCGACTCCATGCCGGCGAGTATGGTCGCCATCGTCTCATCCCGCACTGCGGCAGGCACATTGGGCTGCGCCACCCACAGCAGGAGTTCGCGATATACCGCCATGGCATGCAGCGGCGAATAGTAGAAGTCGATGTGATATTTGTCCTGCCGGTTAAGGTCGTAGCCACGGGCAAATTTCTCCACCCGCTGCAACACCTGTTGCTGCGCCTCATCGCTGCTCGCCACAGCCAGCGCCGGCCACAGACACAAACCTGCCAGCGCCCCCCATACGGAGTATCGTCGCATCATCGCCACCTCCCTCACCTGCGGCCAGACCAATTCAGTCGTGGGCAGCCAACAGCCGCAAAGCTACCCGCGTGTTGCCTACCGTGTTGAAGTCGGGGTAGTCGCGGAACAGCCAGCCCTTGTCCACCACCGCCTTATTGTGCAGCACGCTCACCTGCAGGGCGGGGTTCGTCAGCTCGTCTCCGTCACTGGTGACCTGCGAAAAATCGCTCATGTAGGCCGGCAGGAAGGCGCCGATCTGCAGAGTGAGATTGTCCTGCCCCAACGCGACCTGTTCGCCAGGCACTACCCGCAACTCACGCGTTACCCCACCCTGCGTCACCTCCAGAGTCACACTCTTCCAGCGTGCGCGCACACTGTCCGGCACCACAACCGTAGGCTCGTTGCGCGGCCGCGTCGTGTGGCCGGCAGGGGCCGCGGGCTGATCCGTTAATCCCTCCAGCGTCGGGTGACCGGCTGGCAGCTGAGCCAGCACCTCTGCCGGCTGCACCTGTAGTTCGGCCGGTGGATGATCCGCCGGCATCGCCGCCTGCGTTGTGGCCATCGGTTTGGGCGCTGTGACCTCCTGCGTCGGCTCCTTACCGCAACCAGACACCAACAATGCTGTCACCATCACACCTGCCGCCACTGAAAAAACATGCTTCATCATCACACTCCAATCAACGATTAGACTCGACAACAGCAATATCGCTATCTGCCGCCATCAACGAAACAAATACTGGCCATGCATGCTGTAACGCACCAACACCAACCCATAGGTGGTAAACAGCAACATGGCATACGGCAACAAGGCCAACCGGCAGCCAGGCAACCCATTCCAACCAGGACGCAACATCCAATGGCACACCGCGGCATAGGCCAGCGCCGTCGCCAGTGCCCAACTCTCGATGGGGTCCCACCCCCAGAAGCGCCCCCAAGCCAGATAGGCCCAATAGGCCCCGCTGGCAACCATTGCACTCCACAGCAACAGCACCCACCACAACAAGCGGCTGCAGCGCCACGCCTGCGCCTGCCCCCCCAACAGGGCCAGCGATGCCGCTAGGGTTGCCAGCGCCACTGCCAGGCTGTTCAACGGTGCATGGATCTGCAACCAGAAGATGCGCAGCGCCGGGCTCCATGGATAAAAGTCCTGGCTATAGGTCAGCGCAGCGAGTGCCAGCCCCCCTGCCGCCGCCAGCATCAATGCCGCGGCCCGTCGCAACTCGGCTCGACCCCACTGTGCCAGCAGATAGACCACGACCAGAAACAGCGCATCCAAGGTGAGGTCTTCGTAGCGCGTGACCAGCGGCAGTTGCCCCTGACCATACCAGCGCAGTATGAACAACATCACGTGCACCAGCACCGCCCCGACCACCAGCATGAGCGCCAGCGGCTGCAGACGCGACCATCCCACCATCAGCATGGCCGCCAGCAGGTACGCCACCGCGATACCACCCTGTAATGCCACTACCAGTTCCGGCATCAACACCGGTGCCGCCACACTCACCTTCGTCACCGTCGCCCGAGCAGATACCCAAAGAAGCCCACGACCGCCAGCACCATGCCGACAAACACCCAGGGCGCCCCGCGGTCGGCGGCAAGATACAGCCCGGCCCATGGGCTCACCTGTCGTAATGTCATGCGCTCGCCGCCCACTTCAGCACTATCACCCATTCTCAACCAACCCTCGAACAGCTGCTCGGCACCTCGACTCACATTCATGTGCAGCCTTGCCGGTTCCCCCTCCAGCCGCAGGCGGAACGAGCGGACCTCGTCACCAGTGTTGATGGCACGACTGTGCTCGACCTGCCAATTCGGCGCACCCCACTGCGCGCGTGGCAAGGGAAAATGCACCAGCAGTAGACGGCGGCTGCCATCGCGCAACACACGCTCCAGGACGGCGCTATGACCAAAGGTGTTGTCGGGATAGATGCGGTAGCCCGAAACATGCACTGGCCGGTTCGAACTAATTTCACCGACCTGTGCAGCACCGCCTGTTTCCTGCCAACTCACCACTAGGCGCAAGTCGCGCAACCGGCTGTCCTGCCCCACCACCGCCTCCACCTTGTCGAGGCGAAACATGCCGGCAAATTCTCCCTCCTGGCCGCGATCCACTACCAACTTGTTTTTCGCACCACTCCACACTTCACCTTCGGTGAGTTCCAGATGGGCACCAAAGCCTGACACCGCACTCACCATGGCACCGGCAATGAGCACCACCAAGCCACCATGCCCCAGCACCACACCCCACATCCCCAGCTCGCGCTGGCTACGTAAGCGCATCATCAGTTGCAACGTGCCCGTCACCAGATTCAGCAGCAACAACACACACAGCAGCCAGAACCACCAGGCGCCAAACACATCGGCCAGGCGCAGACTCTCCAGCCAGCCGCTGCTCGCGCTCCACTCCTGCTGCCAGCCCTGCCGCTCCTGCGGGCTGAGCCGCGCCGACTGCGGCAGGGTTCCGCCCAGCACGGCCACCGCAGCCACGAGGGCCAGCAATACGGCCGCCAACCGATGTGAACCGAGCAGACGCCAGCCGTACATTAACAGCTGCCCACACCAGCCACGCCGCTGCTGCCGGTGTAGCTGGCATTGTGACAATCTGTCTTTTTCCAGTTACCGCTCGGAATGGTATCGAGCGGAATGCTGGAATTGAGGCCGTAGTAGACGCTGCCATTGATGGGGAAGCGGTAGTGAGCATTGTAGGGGGCCGGATCCGGGTCACCGGTACCGAACACCAGCAGTGCACGCCGCTGCCAGCCATGCGGCACCGCCACATGACAGGCCAGACAGGGCATATTGCGAAAGCTGATGTGGCGGTTGTGCAAGTTCTTCGCCGCCCCACCCACCCGACCGGAGAACCCCGTGCTGTACTGACTGGTATTGGTACCACCGCCATAGACACCCCAGTCATGGCACTTGAAACACAGGTGATTGTTGGTGCCGCTCATGCCGGTCGTGAAATCATAGGGCGCCCACAGGATCGGCCATACGTCGGAGCCATGCGGCCCCTTCAGCCCATCGATCCCCTGACTGTCGGAATGGCAATCGGCACAGGTCATGGTGCTGGTCGGCGTCATGCCATTAATCAGGGCAGCAGAATAATTCACACCGTCATAGGCAATAAAGTCGTTTTTTCCAACCGCCACCACCGGGTGGTAGGACTTGTTGTTGGGATTGAACTCCTTGGCCTGATCAGTGAGCAGACCATCGCCGCCGATCAAGCCATAGGGGTCGAGCGGCGGGCTGTTGCCGAAGGCGTAGTAGGAGTGGCATTTAAAACAGAGCTGGTGCTGGTACTGCACGTCGTTCACCACCGTGTAACTGGTCACATCCTGCCAATTGCCGGGCCAGACCGGTTCCACGCCCCAAACCCCCTTGAGCACATTGGAGGCCAGATTATTGGTCGGTGTGCCGCTACCAACGCTGGGCGACACGCCGGGCGAGACCGCATGCGGATTGTGACAGTCAGGGCACTCGGCATGGCGGTTGGCCAGATTGGATTGTGGCTCACGCACGGTGTTGGCATCGATACGCTCCGTGCGATGAACACCATTGGTGGTAGTGACGGGGTGCGTATAGGCCTTGGCCAATGCCACCGCGATATTCTTTGAACCAGTGGCTACATTGCCGTTGTGACACACCAAACAGACGCCACCCTCACCATCCTGCTTGAGCAGTTCACGGCCACCACCACCACTGTGCGGGCGATGGCAGCTCTCGCACCCATTGGCCTTGGGCGTGGAGTTGGCGTTGTTGGCCAGGTTGTGGCCAGGTAGGTGCCAAGGATTGGTGCCGGCGCCATTCCACTGGGCGATAGATTCGCGGTGGCCCTGATTGACCACGGTGGACCAGTATTTCTTGTCATGGCAGGTGCGACACAACGGCGAACCGTAACCGGCCTCGTCGGTGAAACCGATACGTAAAAATTTCGGATAGGTGTCACTGTGCGGCTCATGGCAACTGGTGCACTGCAATTCGCCGTTGTGATCCGGCTTGATGCTACCGGTGAGCAGTGCCGGCGATACTAGTTCGAGATTCTGGCCGGCCAAGGCGGTGTCATAAACAAACGAAATGGGATGGTCATCGCTCAGATCCGTGCTGAGCGATGACGCACCTGCCAGCACCGCCTCCAGACCGGGCACCACTCCAACACCATTGCCCGTACCGAAAGGTAAATTGTGCACACTGCCCAGGGCTACGGTACCGTCATGGCAGGACAGACAAAGCTTGCTGGCGCCAGTAGGCTGGCCCGGGCTCGCCACCATCGTCGGGCTATCATAAAGTGCATAGGTCGCCCCGGACATTTCATGATTCCACAGCGGAACCGCCGGCGAGGCATTGTGCGGCGTGTGACAGAACACGCAGATCTGCTGTTCGCTGGTCGCCTTGTAGGTACCCGGGCCATCGGCAGAAAGATTGTGCTTGGTGGTGGCGATACCGGCCCAGGCCGTGCCCTGCACGAGCAGCACCAGCACTACGCCAAGACGATGCAGATACCTGTTCATGGCCGCCCAGCCTCCCGCAGATACTGAAACACCTGCACGCGCTTGTTGTAGGAGTCGGCAACGTACAACCGGTCATCTTGGCCCATGGCCAACCCGGTCGGCAACCAGAACATCCCTGGCGCCTGTCCGCTGCCACCGAAGAACAGCAACAAACGACCTTCCGTATCGAAGATTTGGATATTGTCGAAACTGGCGTCAGCCACATAGGTATGGTCGCTACTGTCCAGCGCCACCCCCTTGGGGGCCGAGAAATCACCGGAGCCATCGCCACGCTGTCCAATGCTGCGCACGAATTCACCCTGCGCATCGAACACCTGGATGCGACCGTTGAGGGCATCGGTGATGAAGACCTGACCACGGCGATCGACTGTGATAAAACTGGGATAGTTGAACTCTCCATCCAGCATGCCGCGACGGCCGATGCGCCCCGTCAGTGCGCCACTAGCCAAATCAAACACCTGTACTACATGCGCCGGGGTATCCACCACGTAGAGCCGCCCGCGTACAGCATCCACCGCGGCGGCCGTCGGGCGCTGCAGCAACTCGCCCCCGCCGTAACTGCGTCGCCACTCTTTTGCGTCGGCCCAGACATGTACTTGGCGCTGTTCACTGTCAACGACATACAGGTTGCCTCGCCCATCACCGCTCACGGCCAGAGGATGCTGCAACAACTGTTTGTTCGCGGTCGTCAGCGCCCAATACTTGCCCCGCGCCTCATCAAACACATGGACACGTTTATCCGCCGGATCGGCCACCGCCAGCCAACCGCCGATCGCATCTACTGCCACCCCCATAGGCTTGCGCATTTCCATCTGCTCCGGTCCGACGATGAAGTCCCACAGCCTGGCAAAAAAGCCTTTGGGGCCCGTCACATCCTCCATGGTGGAAATCGACTTTATATATTGAATACGCGCCGGTGCAGGCGGTGCCGGCCATACCAGCATGGAGGCATCAGCCATGACGGAAGACGTCCACATCAGCATGGCGCAGAGCAGCATCGGCGCAGCGATGATTTTCCTTCGGTTCATGCCTTCCCTCCTAGCGATACAAGCGATGCGGCACGCGCGAGGTCTCGCCATGGAAATACTTGTAGCGGAACAACGCATCGAGGCCATGGCAGTTGGTGCACAGATTGAAATTGCTCTTGTTGCGCAGGAAGCTGTTCAGCGCATTACCTTCCACGTTGCGCCCCGGCCCCTCGCGCTTCACCCCCGCCTCCCACTGATGGGGGTTATGGCAGGTCGGGCAGGAGATCACGCCACTGTCCACCACTGCACCGTCCTTATCGTATACGGGATAGGAACCGAAAATCTCCCCAGGCCGAGGCCAGCCGCGCACCGATACCACCTGCACGTCGAGCGGATGATTGAGCTTTACCGGCACCTTGCCTGCCGCCACCTTGTCCGGCGCATGACAACTGCGGCACAGGCTCTCCATCACCTCCTGCCCCTCACTCGTACTGCGCCCCCACAAGCGTGTGCGGCGCTGGGCATTATGTACCGCATGGCACTGGCCGCACACACCGGACTCCGCTACCGTCTGGCCCCGGGCGTTCCGCTCCTGCGGCGCCGTAATGCGCAGGTCATGCTCGGTATTACGCACCCAGCGGGCATCCATGTGGCAGTCCGCGCACAGCTCACCGGCCGGCGCCGCCGGCAAGCGCAGGAAACTGTCGCTAGCCTGCCCCTCCACCTTGGCGCTGGCTCCCGCCTTGCTGTGCGCCTCACCCGGTACCCATTGGTGCGGATTGTGGCAGGTCGGACAACTGACGCGGCCATCGTCGGCATCACGCGTGCCATCGAGACGGAACAACGGCAGTGAGGTCTCGACACCGACACTCTTCACATCGACCCGCAGCGGGTGGGAGTGCTGCCCCACCAGTTTCTCTTGGGCCATACCACCCTCCTGGTGGCAACCCTGGCACAGTTGCACCATGGTATCGGCGCCCTCACCACTATGGGTCGCCCACAGGCGGGCACCGCCCGCATTGTGCGGCTGGTGACATTGTGCGCAGACATTCACTTTCTGCACCGCCTGCTTGTCCTTGGGACGAGACAGTTTCAGGTTGTGCTTGGACCAGGCCACCATCCCCTTATCGGTATGACAGTTGCGGCACAGGGTGGCGTCCGCATCATTGGCCAGACGCAGGAATTTGCCCTCGGCGGCCGGCTGCCGGTGCGGATCATGGCAACTAGCGCAGGCGATATTCCCCTCCACCGCCACCTTGCGCCCGCGCTCATCGAACAGCGGCAAAGGCTGCAAGGCCGTTGTTTCAAACAGATCGCGCACCTGGCTCAACCAACCCTGCGCGGTAGCGACAATGCCGATGCGCGCGATAGGTACGTCCACCGGATGGGTATGCTCACCTACGGTGCGGCCATGTGCCACCCCCTGCGCACGGTGGCAGGACAAGCAAATAGAGGACACCGGGTCCACACCCGCCTCCGGTGCCAACGCCCACATGCGTGGCCCCTCGCCCTGGTGCACCCGATGACAGGTGTCGCACATCCCGTTCGCCTCGGGCAGGTTGGCATGGCGCGGCATCTTGCTACGATCATGCGGCGTTCCGGCCAACGCCTTCTTTTCTGCATGACAACTGAGACACAAGGATGAACCGCGCACATTGTCACGGCGCAGGAAACTGTTGCTGGCGTCCCCCTCGCCCTGCAGGCTGTCCACCACCTTGTCATCAGGTGCCCAACGGTGCGGGTCATGACAGCTGGCGCAGGTCACCTGGCCACCGCTGCTGACTGCCAGGCCCTCGGGGCTGTAGGCTGGCAGGCCCGTGCCAGCATTGATGCCCTGCATGGCGCGTCCCACCGGATGGCTGTGCATACCGGGCAGCTTGGCCTCGGCTACAGCCCCTGGCTGGTGACAGCTCAGGCAATTGGCTGCCATGGGGTCATCACTGGCACCCGGCTGCCGGGCCCACATCTTCGGTCCGCTACCACCATGAGGTAGATGACAGCTGGCGCACACGCCGTTCGCAGCCGGTTGCTCCCTGATATTGGCGATGCCAGGACGGCTGCCCGACAGATTGTGCCGTGTGGCCACCACGCTGCGCTCACGCTGATGGCATTCCTGACACAGCGCCGAATCCGCGTTGCTGCGGATCAGGATCTTGCCCTCAGCCAATGCGCCATGGGGGCGATGGCAGGTCTGGCAAATCACCTCTCCCGCAGTGCCCAGGCGCGCCCCCGCATCCAGCAGCTGCGACGGTACCGTCACCTTGTCTGGCCGCACATTCACCGGATGGGTGCCCTTGCGCGCTGCCTCGCTGCGCGTCGTGGCGTGGCGATCATCATGACAGGTGCCACACAGAGCGGAATTAGTATTGTCCACCACCAGCAGCTTTTCCGCCGTGGCTGCACCATGCACCCGATGGCACGACTGGCAGATCACCTCATCGTTATTGCCACCGAACTTGGCGCCGCTCTGCGTCAGCACCTCTGGCTTGTGCGCCAGCGGCTTGAATACTGGATGATTGCCCTCGCCGCTACCAGTGCTGCGATCCAGGTGGCAGGCTAGGCACAGGCTGGAATCGACATTTTCCACGCGCATGAACACCGGTGAATACTCCTGCTCCCAATTCACGCCATGAGCGCTGTGACAAGTGCCACAATACAGCTTGCCATCGTCATTGAGCGGGAAGATATCCTTGCCATCCTTGCGCGGGATATGGATCTTTCCGGAAGGCTGGATACCGACGGGGTGGAAATGCTCCCGCTTGGCCCACACGAAGCGCGAATCGCGCACAAAGCCATCGTGACAGGAAAAACACATACGTTCGGTACTGACCACATCTTGCCGCCCGGTCAGCTCCAGCGGTCGCGGCTCATAAGGGATCAGGGGAGTAACATTCTCACGCTGGAAATCATCCAGCCACATCACATGGCAAATGGAGCATTCACGCTTAGGAGAAATATCGCGCGCCTCGGCCAGTGTTGCCCCCAACAGGCACAGGCACACTAACCACGTCAGACCTCGCCCGCCCATCATGCCTTTCAATCTCGGGTTATCGCAGTTCGAACACGGAAACGCGATTGGCCAACATCTCCGCCACGTACAGCCGCCCATCCATGCTTACGGCCAAACCTACGGGGGCCACAAACCGGCGTGGTTTGTCCCCCTGCCCCAGCACATGCAGCAGGCGATAACCGCTGTCGAACACCTGCACCACTTCCATATAACTGTCGCTGATGTAATAGCGTCCAGCCTGATCGATGGCGATCCCCTTGGGGCGAAACAGCTGACCCGGCAATACACCCCACTCGCCCAGCTGATAGTGGTAACGCCCTTCTTCATCAAAGATCTGCACCCGCGTATTGAGCACGTCGACCACCGCCACCAGTCCCTCGCGTACCGCTAGGGTAGCCGGATAGCGGAACTGGCCCTGGGCCACGCCTTCGCCACCCCAGGAACCCACTACCTCACCCTGCGGTGAGAGCTTCAGTATACGGTGGGTATTGTTGCCACTGACGAATAAATGGCCGCTCCGCTCGCTGACCGCCACATCGGCCGGACGCACCGGCCTGCCGCGATCCAGCAGCGGCAGGGAGCGCAGAAAACGGCCCTCCCCATCCAGCACCTGAATGCGGTGATTGCTGGCATCGGCCACGTACACCAGGCCCTGGCGATCAACGGCCACACCTAGCGGTTCGGCAAACTGGCCGGGGCCGGCACCATGCTGGCCCACGGTGGCAATCAAGCCACCCAGCGCGTCATAGATCACCAGACGGTGGTTGCCTCCATCCACAACATACACACGACCATTACTGGCTACCGCCACATCACTGGGCAGGGCCAATGGCATACCACCGGCATCGGTAAGCCGATGCAGCGGGACGACTTCGCCGATGCGCAAATCCTGCGCCGCGCCCAGGCCCAGCCAGCCCAGCAACACTATCAGCAGCACGTACCTCATCTTCATCCCGGCATCCGACGAACGGTGAGTAAACCCCATATGCCTGGCACGCAGCATGCTCCTAGCGCCGCCCGCCCGACGGATTGTCATAATTGTCACGCCACCATGAACGTGGATCATCACGCAACTGCCGGTTCGGTTCTGGCAACTTCACCTCCTTACCGACCAATACCTCCTTGCTCGCCGGATCGGTGCCACCGTGGAAGATGGTCGGGATATAGAACTCGCGATATTTCTGCACGATGCCGACGATGTTCAGGTTGGTCAGCGCCGCTACACGTGCCTCAGAGAAGCCGAGCGCGCGAAACGGGATGTAACTGTCCTTCTCGTCCACATGGCAGCGGGTACAGAACCGCCCCACCGGATTGACGGTGGCGTGGAACATCTTCTTGACTGCGCCCTGCTGCTGCGGTGTCAGCGCGCCACGCACGGCGAGGAAGTTCCGTGCATCCTCGCTCTGCTCGGTGATCTCCAGCAGTTTTTCTGTACCATTGGCCAGTATCTGGTACGGCACGATCTTGGAAAAATAGTCATCCGTCACAGCCAAGCTGCCGGTGGCCGGATCGACCTCCACGCCAAAGGGCTTACCTTTGACCTCGATACCGGAGTAGTTGAGCCAGCGCAGCCTGATATCCTTCTCCGGCACCTTGGCATCATCGGCATGGCAGGTCATGCAACCGGCAAACTGGGTATGCATGTTGAGCAGGGTACGCACCATCGGCTTGGCAGAGTGCGGATACTCGCCATGGCAGGAATAGCAAATCGGCTGCACCCCTTTGCTGTACTCGGTAGTAGCCGGCAGGTTGTGGAAGTGGCGGATGCGCTCCGCCCGATGTTCCTTGTCCAGGCTGCTAAACAGGGCGTTCTCCTGCGGCTTGGCTACCAGCTTGTGCCCGAACATCTTGTACAGCGAGGCACCGGCCAGCAGTAGGATGATCGCCCATAGCATCATCGACACCATCCAGGACCACATGGGATGACTACGGCGCCGGCCAGCGATACTGGTCAGGTCATCAGTGGCCGGCGCCGGTATGCGCGCCTTGTGGTCAACGATGATCAAAACGGCAATGGCAAAGAAGATGAACATCAACACCGCCAGTGCGATAAAAATACTGTCTAGTTGTACGATGGTATGCATGGCAGTCGCCCCAATCCTATTCAGTGAGCATGAGCCAGATAACGAAAATGCCGAACACCGTCCAAGCGAGAATGATCGCCAGCGTGGTGTAGGCAAATACCTTTTGCAGAGGAGTCAGCGGCGTAATCACGACACCGGGCTCCGCACCAGATCCATTTGCAGCAACGCGCCGGCATCATCCTCCACGGACTGCGCCAGACCACGCTCCAGCAACATCTCGCGCAATAGGCGCCGCTCCTCCGGCAGTTCCACCAGGCAGCGCAGATACTCCAGGAAGTGCTCCTCCATCTGGTGCTCACGGGTGATATAGCCAGTGAGGTAGGTCCACTGCATGGGGAACCGCCCCGGTGCCAGATGGACGTTATACCAATGCCAGAAGGCGATGGTGAGCAGCGCCAGCAGCGCCTCATGCGGATGGGACAGACGCATGATCTCCTGGAAGTGCGACGCCACCGTACTGGGCAGGATGCTGGCCCATACGTCGGGGAATAGGAAGCTAGAGCCGGACACCACCATTACCGTGTTGCCAAAAGCCGCAGCGAAATAGTGAATCTTCTGCTTGTACATGAACTTGTCCATCTCCGGCCTCTGCGCGCGCTTGCCTGCGAAGTACAACATGTCCTCCTTGAAGTCGCGCGCATCCTTCCACAGCGGGATGATGGTGCGGCGAATATCGAAGCGGCGCGCCCCGATACGCTGGATCGTGCCAAATAACAACGTACCAACGTGGTATACCATGGAAAAGATCATCACCACCGCCAGGGTGCGGTGGATGACCCGCGTCACCTCCACCCCACCCAGCATGCTGTTGAACGGCGCCGCCCAGAAGGCGTCGTTGTAATAGATCGGCAGACCGGTGAAAGCCAGCAGCAGGAAGGTGGTGAAGGTCAGCAAATGCTGAATGCGGATGTGGATATTATAACGCGGCAGATCGCCAATCGGATTGGATACCACATTCTTGTACAGATGCTTGCGGTCATCCGGCATCATGGCGATCAACTCATCCAGTTCCTTGATCTCCTCCCAGGTGAGTTCACGCTGCCGAATACTGGTTTCCAGCACGGCCTTGGCTTCAGTGGAAAGTTTCATGTCAGTCCTCGTGCAAATTTGTCAGTATGCTGCAATCAGTTATCCAGCCCGTTGCGGCGCCGGCGCCAGGAACTGCCACGGACAAAGCGCCAGCTCGCGCCATCGCGCAGGCGACCGACCGTTTCCACAAAGGCCATACCGATGAGGCCGATCATCACGGCGTCACCGACGATGGTATAGATCAGCTCGGCATAATAATTGAACGGATTGATGGCCTTGGCGCTGGTCGGATGCGGGTCAATGGCCGCGTAGTTGGCATCCGCCACCTTGTGACAACGCTGACAGGTCTCAACCCGGTTGTTGGCATGCACCGGCGAAGCCGGGTCGCGTGACGGCCGCAACTCATGCACGCTCATGTAGTAGTTCTCCGAGGTCGCATGACAGTCCAGGCAGTTGGCCACATCGGAGGTACCATACTTTGTCATCTTGCCGTGGAAGCTGAGCTGATACGACTCACCAGCGATAGGGAATTTGCGCCCCAACTCACGGCCTTCATCCTTGGCCAGCTTTACACGCCGATCCACCAGCTCCTTGTCGTTGTGACAGGAGAGGCACATGGCGACGATTTCCTGCGACGAGCGTTTTACCTCGCGGATGCGGCGACTCGTGTGGTTATACCACTTCTCGGCAAACTGCTGGTCTTCATGGCAGACCACGCAACGCTCGATAATGTGCGGCGGCGGCGCTTCCTCGGCGGCGTTATAGAGCGGATTGGTGTGACAGGTGATGCAGTACGGCTTGTCACTATCCGGACCTAGCTCAACCTTCTGTCGCCCGTGCACACTTTCCTTGAATGCATCGTTGATCGGTTTGTGGCTGAAGGGCTTACCTGTAGAGGGATTGGTCACCGAATGGCATGCACTATCACAGCGTACCCCCTGCACCAAAGGTTTGTGCGGCAACTCCTTGATCTCGCTGTGACAGTCACGGCAGGGAACGTTACGGTGCACCGTGCGGGAGAATATTTCCGGCAGGATGTAATAAGTCTTCTGCACACCCTCCTCGGTGACACGGCCCATTTTCGGATATTTGTGACACATCAGACAGGCTTCATCGTCCTCGAAGGCCATAACCTGTGCACCCGACAGCAAGAGCAGCATGACGGCCAGCCACCCGCCCCAACGGGCGGTGCACCGCTGTTCTCCCCCCCGACTCCCCATATTCATTGTTGTCCACCCCATCGGTTGTTTACTCCTCCACAAGCCGGCCAGCTTGACCCTTCATGCCTTCGGCATCTTATTTGTCGTGGCAGGTAACACATATTTCCTGCACACCGCGGCGCAAGCGCCGCACACCGTCTGCTCCCACATCAGCCCGCGCCTGAAACTGCACTCCGCGCTCGTGCGGATTGTGGCAGGTGGCACAGGTAACCTTGCCGCTGAGCGGATCCAGCGGCAGTATTTCCTTACCTTCCAGTTCAATCCGGGCAATCCTTTCCATCACTCCTGGCGAGGGCACCACCAGATGATTGGGTCCCTTGCCACCCGACTGCTGAGCGTAACGCGCCCAGCCGCCACCCGGGTGCATGCGCCAGGGATGGCATCCGGTACACAACTGTGACAATTCCGCTACTACATTGAACTGCACGTCGTTTACGCCGCGCGCCGTCTTGCGATCGGGCATGGCGCTATGGCAGACAAAACAACGCGGACCATCCAGCACCCCCTCATCCGAAATCTGGTCATGCGGATTGAAGCGCTCGTATTGCTGTCGATCATGACAACGGAAACACAGTTCGGTACGTGCCGAATAGGGACCACCGCGAAAAAAAAACGGATTCAGCCCCCGCTCCTTGGCACGTTCTTCCTTGCACTGCATCGGCAGGTCATGGCAGGTCAGACAACTCACCACATTGCCGTGCCGCACTACTGCTTGATGAAAATCAGCCGGCATGCGTTCGACAAAATCCGCCGGCGGTGTCATACCCACAGCATGGATATAGGCCGCCACGCTGGCTGTTTCATGGCAGCCGTTGCACAGCCGGTTGGCATCCGTCTGCCGCAACTGCCCGTTGGCCGGATCGCCCGCATGGCAGGCAGCACAGCCATCCTTGCGCCAATGCGGATTGGGCACCTCATCCAGTTGCAGTTCACCGCTTTCCAGTTGCGGCAAAATCAGTTCCGGATTCTGCAGCAGAGCCGTCTCGCGCGCCGCATCGGCCGCCACAGCCACCGGCACACCAACGGCCAGCACGATCGCACTGGCGGCAACGAGCTGACCGATCCGTTCGCGCCACATCATTGCAGCCGCAATAGCTCGCCGGTCAAGGTGGTAGCGTAGACACCCATGGCAGTAAGTGCCGGCTGGGCATGCACCGCGCCGCTCACGAAGACCCTGCCCGTCACCTTGCCCTGTGCCAGATCCAACGTCACCACCTCCCCCCCAACCGTACCCAGCAGCGCCCGCCCGTTGCGCCCCAGTACCGGACCATGGCGCAGCTCACTGCCCAGATCGAGACGCCAGTCCACCGTACCATCATCGCGATTCAGCGCCACTACCTCACCGTTGCGGCAGGCCACGTGCACGCGCCCGCCGTGCAGCAGCACCGCCCCTTGTGGCCAGTCTGCAAAGGCGCTGCGCCACAACACGGCGCCATCGCTCTGCCTCAAGACGTACAGATGACGGTCGTAACTGCCGATGTAGATCCGTCCTTCCGCCACCACCGGCGCAGCATACATCGCCGAACCCAGGCGTGTGCGCCAGCGCATCAAGCCAGTGCGCGCCTCCACCGCATAGAACCAGGCATTCTTCACACCGAAATACACCGTATCGTTGGCATAAGTCGCCGGGGCATACAGGCCGCCATACTTGTAATCGGGTGCCTCGAAGCGCCAGCGTAGCTGGCCGCTATCCGCGGCCAGCGCATACAGATGATGATCCGTCGACCCGACATACACCGTATCCTTGTGCGCCAGCAGTGCCGCCACCACGCGCCCCCCCGTCCGGTACTCCCAACCACGGCTGCCCGTGTTGCGGTCCAGTGCCCGCACCATGCCATCCTTGCCAGCAATAATTAGCCAACGACCGAGCAGCACCGGTGTCGCCGACATCTCGCTGCTGTTTTCCATCTGCCACCGCAGCCTGCCATCCGCCACGTGACGGGCCTGGACGCTGCGCCCGGCCACCGTATAGATCATCTCAGCCGCGCTCACCACAGAGGCAAAGGCCGGGGCGCCCAGCGGCTGTTGCCAATTCAGTCGCGGCTGCGCCGCCAGATCGATGGCCACTTGGGCGCTGCGCTGCGCATCACCGCCCAATTGTGTCCAAGCCATCCCCATCGCTGGCATAAACAGCACGAGCAACAGCCCCGCCAGTCGCCACCATGCGCGCATCAGAACCGTGCTCCGAAACGGCGACGGCCGTAGAACATGATCGACTGCTCCTGCCGCTCTATCATCCCCTGCTCCGTTTCACGGAAGCGGTACTGCAAGCGAAACTGCCACAGTCCACGGGTATAGGTGGCATCGCCCTCCACCGTCTTGCGCTGCAAATCATCCGCCGAGGCATAACCTTCAAGCTCATGTCGCCACAACAGGTTGTACTGAACATTACCCAGCCCTTGAATCCCCCCCGTTAGACGGGCCTGCAGATAACTGCGATCAGTGGCGCTGCTACTGGTGCTGGAAAAGCTGCCAACAGGCTCACCAAATTCGTCATAGCTGACGCCAGTTACGGTAGTGCTGCCTTCATTGTGGGTATGTCCCCCGCTCACATTGAGACTGGTCATGGCCTGCAGGCGCCGCGTCCATGCCAGGGTTATGCGCTGAGTCTGAAGCTGCCGCTCACCCTGCGCATCCTGTTCGCGGAAGTCACGCATCTCTGCGACACCATTCACGGTATCATGCGCATTGGGCACACTGGTTACCGCATATCTGGCAGTATGTTCTACGCTATCGCGCTGGCCATGGTAGAGCGCCAGCCGATAGTCGGCGTTGTCTTGCCACAGGGGGTTAACGCTGCGTGCATAACCAAGATTTAACGTGTGGCGAATGGTGGAGGAGTCAACGTTCGTCACGCTATCATCGTAGCGTTGCTCGGCGGCTAGCGTATAACCACCGCGGAGCAGAAAATCTCCACGCCGATGGTTATACCGCACGCCACTCTCGGCAGTGTACTGCTGAATGTTCACAGCCGCAGCCGACTGTATCTCGCTCCGACGCACATCAATGCTGGCATGCTGTTGCCAGCGGCTGTTATAGATGTAATCCAGCCCGGCGCGACCACCGTAGGTCATATTCACATAGTCATTGATTTCGTTGCGACTGGTGCTCAACACATAGGAGTGACGCAACTGCTCCGACGCGCGCAGATTGAGACTGGCTGTACCAGAGAAGAAGCGACTATCCTGCGCCTGGGTGCCATCCGTACTGCTTGCCCCACTCCAGACATCGTGCCGATCGTAATAAGTGGCATTGGCATTAAAGAATGCCGTCGGACTTAGTGTGGTTCGGTCGCTGAGGAACAAGTGGTGTTGCCGCCGCGCCGTGTTACGAATACTGTCGGTGGTATTGTTGTAGCGGTAGCCATAATTCAGGTCAGAGGCCGCGCCAGCGGAACTGGTGAACCTCTTGGTGGCTTCAACGGCGGCATTCTCGATGGTTTCATCGCGCTGTACGGCTCCCCCCGTTGCCACGTTGTCGATACGATCTGCCGACAGGCGTATCGCCCCGAGCAGTTCGGAGCTGAATCCCCAGCGTCCACCGGCCGTTTGTGTTTCCAGCTCATAGGCCGGCGCGTCATAGTCGGCGATGGTGCTGCGCGTACGGCTGGCATGCAGTGTCAAGGGATTGGGGCGGGCGCCAAACCAGGTGGTATTCACGTTGTAACCCAGCATGCTGTAGTCGCTGTCGCCCTGGCTGGAGCGAGTAGTCTGTTCACGCAGATTGAGGCCAATATTGAAACGCAGAAAGCGTGGATCCCACACATGGCCGCTGCCAGCCAGGTCCAGTTCCTGGCGTACCTGCTGCCGGCTGTAGGAGGAACCACCGCTGTCATACTCATAGTCCTCCAGCCGCAGACCAATGGCCCCCGATAGCGTATAGCGTGAGGCTGTTTCCGCCAGCGGCATAGCCAACAGACGCAACGGCGCCACGACAGCGGCCACGCACAGCCATCGTCCCAGTTTCTCCACACGTATGGTCTTCACCCCGAACTCAGCGCCGCTCAGCCGAACGGCACTCTCTACAATGACATATCACCGGCGTCCAAGTACCACTCCGCCGCGTCTGATTCCTCACCTCCTTGACGCACATAGATGCGCCAAGGAGGATTTCTTGCGTTCTTGTTGTTACTTGTTGTGACACTCAAGGCAGAGGGCGCTGCCATTCATGCTGGCGCGCAGAAAGGCACCCTTGCCGCCACTGGTATCACTGGTGTGGGGATCATGGCAGGAAGCACACTGCACCTTGCCATTGAACAGACGGGCATTGGTCAGTGAGCCAGGTGCATGCAGGCCACCATCAGCGGTCACCAGGGCCGCATCGTAGGTAAAGTTGATCGGGTGGTCATTGGTAAGATGGCTGCCCAGGTTGCTATTGCCCGCGGGCAACATGCCGCCAGAAGTACCTTGCATGGTTGTGGTGGGATTGATGTTCGAGGCATTGTTGAGCGAATTGATCGCCACAGTGCCGTCGTGGCACGACAGACACAGATTGGTCACCGCCGCCGTTTCAGCGGTCACGCCGCCGACTTCCGCTGCATCCGTCGCATTGAAGGTCGGGCTCGTATACACCCCATAGGTAGCCACCGAAGACAAAGTGTGGTTCCACAACGGGATATTGTCGTTCTTGATGGCGTCATGGGGCGTATGACAGAAGATGCATATCTCTGGATTGTCTGTTGACTTGATGGATCCAGTGCCGGACATCGACAGATTGTGTTTGGTATCGGCAATGCCGGCATGAGCCGGCCCTGCCAGTACAAACAATGCGGTGACCGTAACGCCGAATAATCCTATGCGTTGCATAACTGTACCTTTTTTCATGATGACTCCTCCGTATTGCGACTTAGTAATGATTATTACCTGCCACCATCTCCTCTAGTGGGAAACGCTGGCTGGATTGCTACCCCCAGACACATCTGAACCCAAATACTGAAAGACCTGCACACGGGCATTCACGGCATCCACGACATACACCCGGTCCGCTTCATCAACGTACATCCCCGCCGGAATCCAGAACTTTCCCGGCTCCCGCCCCAAGGAGCCGACGAACAACATGATGTTGCCGTTGATATCGAAGATCTGAAAATTGTTGAAAGCGGCGTCGGCCACGTAGACATGGCCTTCACTATCCAGTGCAATCCCCTTGGGACGCGTCATAGCTCCGTAGGAGTCGCCCGCTCGACCGAAGCTACGCAGCGGCGTACCGTCCGGAGCGAGTATCTGCACGCGGAAATTGCCACTGTCCACAACATAAAGGTTGCCGTCCTTGTCCAGCGCCAGATTGACCGGGTAGTTGAACTGACCGGGGTCGCTGCCGCGCTCGCCGTAGGCATAGAGGTACTTGCCATCCATGCCATACACCACGATACGGTGAGCGCCGGTGTCGGCCACATAGATGCGCCCGTTGGTCTCATCCAGTGCGAGACCGGTGGGGCGTTGCAGATTTTCTGTCTTGCCCAGGGATAGCAGGGTCTTGCCCTGCGGCGAATAGACATTGAGGCGGGCATGCACCGAATCGGTGACGTAGAGGTTGCCACGCCCGTCGAGCCGCACTTCAATGGGCGAAACCAGGCGGGACTGGGCATCGGTACGGAAGGGGCTGAGCGTCTTGGCCTGCAAGTCGAAGACCATAACGGCGCGCAACTTGGTGTCCGTCACATAGATGCGCTGACCATCGGCGCTGGCGGTCACACCATAGGGCTTTTCCAGTGTGGGTACGACCTGGTTGTCACCCAACAGACGGGATTTGAAGCTGGGCCCACTGCCCAGATCGTTCTGGCTGCGGTATTCCGCCAAGAAGCGAAGGCGCGGCTCCTCGGGAGGTGCCGGCCATACCAACTCGCCCGTATCTGGGCGTTGCGGTGCGGCGGCACAACCTGCCAGCAGCAACATAGCGATGCACAGCAGCCGCCCACCCCAATAGTGTCTGGCCTGCGCTACGCCAACGTGATTGAATCTTTCTTCCATCCCGTTCCCCCCCATCATCCGGTTCCCTCCGGCGTGATATTTCCTTTTGTTATATGGACATTACCGTCATTTATATAATCTATGCAGGCATGTCATTTTTTTATTTCGCCGAAATGTAACAGCAGTGAATAGACAATTGCAATAACCACTTTCGTGGTACGACATATATCAGTTTTTTCACATATTCCAATCAGATAGCAAGAGTCTACAGACTCACCTAGGCGTGCAAATCGGCTACACTCGCCGCATCCTCTGGGCAGCGAAAACTGACCGCATGGCACAACACGGAGTACGCACACATGGATGAAGCAGCAAAAAAAAATCCGCGCCCGCTTCCCCTGTCCATCCGCCTGCAACTGCTCTCGCTGATCGCTCTGACCACCAGTGTGATAGCCATCAGCGCGCTGGTGATCATGCTGCTCATCATTGGTCACGATGGTGAGGCCGTATACGCAGAAGCACTGCGCAGTCACCGTCTGACTGAACAATTACTGGGACCGGCTTTGCTACTGACTGGCGCAGTGTTATTGCTGGTGGTGGGGCTCATCACCTGGCTGGCGGCCAGTCAGGTGAGTTTCCATGTGGCGGGACCCTTGTTCCGGTTGCGCCAGAATTTTATCGCGCTGACACGCGGCGAGGCGACACACGGTATCCGCCATAACGATCAATTGCAGGATTTGTCGCGCCAGATGCAGAGCAGCATCGCGGCGTTGCACGCCCACTATCAGCGTCTGCATCAGCTCGCTGCACAGGCAGAAGCACAGACAACTGACAGCGCAGCACTGACGCAAACGCTGCAACAAATCCAACAGGAGGCTGCGCGTGTCCACCTCCAGTAAACCGTTCGTTGTCCTGTTCCTCGCCATGCTGGGCGGCGTGTTGCTGGATGGTGTCGGCAACGGCAAGGCAGGTAACCAGCATCCCCTGCAGACTCCTTGCGCTGAATGTCACCTGGCCGGCAGCAGCACTGACCGTACCAACGCCGCGCAACTGACCCAAAGTCAGGAGGCCCTGTGTGGCGGCTGCCACCCAGGTGCCCTCAGAGTTGCCCACCCCACCGGCTTCCCCGCCGCGCGTCCCCTGCCCGCGGAATTTCCCCTCGACTGGAAGGGTGACGTCACCTGCAGCACCTGTCACGAAATCCATGGCATACGCGCCGGACGCCTGCACGGTGACAAGCGCCACAAGGCGCTATGTCTCTCCTGCCATGAGGCGGCGTTCTTTGAGCGCATGGTGGATGCGGGGTTGTCGCTACAACGCAGCGGCCACATCGCCGCCGGCGGGGAACAGTTGTCCGGCGTCGAACTCGACCCCTACTCACTGCACTGCCTCGGCTGCCATTCCGACAAGATCCGCGGCGGCAGCGTAACGGTGGATCAGCGCGGCGTGCTGCGTCATGCCAGCGGCTCGGTCAACCACCCCATCGGCACGCGCTATCCTGGCAACCGGCCCAGCGCCCGCTTCCACCCGGCGACCAGCCTGCGCCCGCAAATATTACTGCCCGAGGGGCGGCTGAGCTGCGTCACCTGCCACGAAGGGTATGCTGAAAAACACGGCGCCCTGGTGATGTCCAACCACGGCTCCGCCCTCTGCCTGGAATGCCACGACATATGAGTCAGCACAACGCCTCATCCCCCCAACAGCGGCGCCGCCGTTGCTATATCGACCGTGCCCTGCAGGGACCGTTGCTCGCCGGCCTGCTGCTGTTCGAACTACTGCTGCTCATCGCCGCCCTGTTGCTGTTGCAGCACAATCTGACCGCCGCCATGGAAGAGCAAATGTATCGCGCCCACCAGCTACCCACTTCCACCCTACCAATCCTGGTAGAGGAGTTGCTGTGGGTGGGGCTATGGCTGATCGGTATCAACGTCGTCGCCATCACGGTGATGGCACGGCTATGGAGCGGCATGGTGGGACGCGTAGTAAACCCACTGCAACAAATATTGCGTGCAGTGGCCCAACTGGATCTACGGCCAGTGGAAGACGTGTGTACGGAACATGAAGTTGTGCAACAGGCCGAGCTTTGGCTGCAGCAGGAACGCGAACGTTGCAGCCAGATTCACGCCCTGGTGATCCACTTGGATACCCAGAGCAGAGCGGAGGAACTGCACGCCACCTTGCAGGCGCTACGCCGGCTGACCACCGTCAGTGGGAGCGGGACACGCCAAGGAAGGTCTGAATAAGTCCATCCTGGACTTCTCAGACTACGCGAATCGAAAAATGTGATTTTCGATTCGCTTCATTTTCCAACGACTTAGAGTCGTTGGAAAATGGCGGCACATCCCTGTGCCGCGGAAGCTCTGAACTTATTCAGAGCTTCCCTTACCGCTGTGTCCCGCCGGGCAGCGGTTATGGCACGGTGCGTTCTATGACGATGGTGGCCTTGCCCTCGCCTGCGGTCCAGCGTGCCTCGCCATAAAGGTCGCCACTGCGCGTCGTCGCTTCACCACTGCGCGAGATGCGCGCCACCAGCCTGAGCGCCGGAAAATCGGTCAGGCGGCGCCCCGATTGCAACAGCGTCGAATCATCCAGCACCACCTCCGCCGGGAAAACGGCGGCACGGCGCACACTGGCGATGGGCATGCGTCCACCGGCCGGGTCCTGGGCATAGACAAACAACACATCCTGCGCCATCAACTCCGCACGCAACGCCTCGGCCAGTTGCACGCTGATCCGCACCGCTGCCTCCATCCCTGCCGCCGGCGCGGCGACGCCGAGTCGTGTGCGCGCCTCGGCCAGACTCTCCTGCACCATCGTGGTCATGCGACCATCCGCCGGCAACAGACCGAGCAGGCGCTCCCACCGCGCCACCGCGCTGGCAAAGTCACCGCGTTCGCTGGCACCATAACCGCTCAACCACAGGGCGATAACGCTATTCGGATCCAACTCCAGCGCGCGCCTGGCCAGTTCTTCCGGTCGACCACCTACTCGGCCCTGCGCCATCGCCAGCGCCTCGGCATAAAGGGCCAGCAACTCGGCCTGCTCTCCCATCTGCTGCATGGCCTGAGCATAGGTATCGGCGGCCGCACCATATTGCTGCTGCACCGTCAGCGAACGCGCCAGTAACAGCCAGCCCTCCAGGTCATTAGGATTATTGGCCAGGCGGTTGCGCAACCGCGCCACCGCCTCATCCATACTCCCCATGCCACCACCGACCTGATGCTGCGTAGCACGTTCCATCTCGATAAAGTCGGGGGCGCCCAACCACAGATAAATGCCGCCGGCCAGCAGCGGCAGCAGCATGCCCAAGGCAATCGCCGTGCGCGGCTGACGCTGCAGTGGCGTCATTGGCGTCTCGGGCATGGCATTTTCCAGCAGGTCGCGCTGCAACTCCACCTCGGCCTGGGCAAACTGATCCGCCGACAGGGCGCCGCTGTCGCGCTCGGCCTGCAGCTCGGCCAGACGATCGCGATACAGCGCCACGTTGATGGCCTCGCGCGCCGGCCCGGCGGCGCGGCGGTGGAAATACAGCGGCCAGACCACCAGCGCCACTGCCAGCACCAGCATGGCGCACGCCATCAGCACGAATGTGATCATTCCTTCTCCTCCTGCTGACGCTGCAGCATCTGCTCCAGTTGCTGCTGTTCGGCACGGCTGAGCGGGGCATCATCCGTTGCTGCGGTGACGGCGCGCTGTCGGACCAGCCGCCCCATCACCACTACACCGACCAGCAACAGCACAAACGGTCCCACCCACAGCAACAGTGTGCCGGCATTGAAGGGCGGGCGGTACAGCACGAAATCGCCATAGCGATCGGTCATGAAGCGAACGATGTCGGCATCGCTCTTGCCGGCCAGGATCATGGCATGCACCTGACGGCGCAGGTCCAGCGCCAACTCAGCATTGGAGTCGGCCAGGTTCTGGTTCTGGCATACCAGACAGCGCAACTCCTCCGACAGACGCTTGAAGCGAGCCTCCTGTTCCGGTGTATCGAATTGGTACACACCGATGGACGCAAACGCCGGGACATTCAGCGCCAGTATCAGTACCATCATGAGCGTACGCATCATGCCTTCCCCTGCTGCTGCAACTGCCGCACCAGCGGCTCGATCTTCTCGCGCCATACCTGCGGCGTGAGCGGGCCGATGTGCTTGTAACGGATCTTGCCCTGGCCATCGATGAGAAAGGTTTCCGGCACGCCATACACGCCCCATTCGATGCCGACGCGGCCATCCAGGTCGTGGCCCGACGCCCGGTAGGGATTGCCATGCCGCTTGAGCCAGGCGATGGCATCGCTGCGTTCATCCTTGTAGTTGAGGCCGTAGATGGGGAACTCACCGCGTTGCGCCAACTCCATCAAAAAGGGGTGTTCCTGCCGGCAGGCCACACACCAGCTGGCCCAGACGTTGAACAGCGCCACCGGCTGCCGCGCCAGATCGGCGCTGCCCAACACCGCGTCCGCCGCATGCAGCTGCGGCAGCTCGAAGGTTGGCACCGGCTTGTCGATCAGCGGCGAGGGCACCTCGCGTGGATTGAGGCCTAGACCCACGGCAAACAGCGCCACCAGTGCGGCGAACAGGCCGAGGGGGATCAGAAAACGCGCCTTCATACTGCGGCTCCTGCGCTTGGGTTGCGCTTCAGACGGTAACGCCGATCGGCGGCAGCCAGCAGGCCACCCAGCGCCATCAACAGGGAGCCGAGCCAGATCCAGCGCACATAGGGTTTGTGGTAGAGGCGCACAGCCCAGGCACCATCATCCAGCGGCTCGCCCAGCGCGACGTACAGATCCCGAGTCAGCCCCCAGTCAATACCGGCCTCGGTCATCGGCATGCCGCTCACCGTATAGAGGCGCTTTTCGCTGTGCAGCACAACCGCACGTTGCCCCTCCTTCTCCACCCGAATGGTGGCACGCGTCGCACGGTAGTTGGGACCGTCATGTTCAGTAATACCCTCGAAGATGAACTGATGTTCACCCATGGCATAGGTCTCCCCCGGCGCCAGACGCACATCATGTTCCTGGCTGTAGTAACTGGAGAAGGTGATGCCGATCACCGTCACCGCCACGCCCAGATGGGCGGCGGTCATACCCCAGAAACTGCGTCCCTGACGGCGCAGTCCCTGCCACAGACTCGTGCTGTTGCGCAGACGCAGACGCAGATCGAGCAGGGCCGAACCGACGATCCATACCGCCAGTGCTCCACCCAGCATCGCCAGTGGCGCCCAGGAGCGGAACAACAGCCACGGCAGCAGAGCGCCCACCGCCAGGCTCAGCCCCAGGGTCAGACGCAGTGTCTGCTGCAACCGTTCCACCACATCCTGCTTCCAGCGCACCAGGATACCGATACCGAGCATAAACAGCAGTGGCACCATCAGCGGCACGAACACCGTGTTGAAATACGGCGGGCCAACGGAGATCTTACCCATCCCCAGGGCATCGAGCAGCAGCGGATAGAGCGTGCCCAGCATCACCGCCCCGGTGGCCACCACCAGCAGCACGTTGTTGCCGAGCAGCAGGGTCTCGCGTGATACCAGCTCGAAGTGGCCAGTGCTCTTCACCTGCGGCGCGCGCCAGGCATACACCAGCAGCGAGGCACCCACCGTCAGCGCCAGCAGCAACAGGATGAAAATGCCGCGCTTGGGGTCATTGGCAAAGGCGTGTACGGAGGTCACCACGCCGGAGCGCACCAGGAAGGCGCCCAGCAGGCTCATGGCGAAGGTGATGATGGCCAGCAGCACGGTCCAGTTCTTGAAGGCGCTGCGTTTCTCCGATACCGCCAGCGAGTGTATCAATGCGGTGCCCACCAGCCAGGGCATGAAGGAGGCATTCTCCACCGGGTCCCAGAACCACCAGCCGCCCCAGCCCAGCTCGTAGTAGGCCCACCAGGAACCGAGCGAAATGCCCAGGGTCATGAATACCCAGGCCACCGTGGTCCACGGCCGCGACCAGCGTGCCCAGGCTTGATCCAGCCGGCCACCGAGCAGGGCGGCGATGGCGAAGGCAAAGGCGACCGAGAAACCCACGTAGCCCATGTACAGCATGGGTGGATGCAGCACCAGGCCGATATCCTGCAGCAAGGGATTGAGGTCGCGGCCATCGGGCGGGATCGGCCACAAGCGGTTAAACGGATTGGAGGTGAACAACAGGAAGGCAAGAAAACCGCTGCTGACCAGGCCCATCACCCCCAACACCCGCGCCACCATCAGCCGCGGCAAATGAGAGCTGAAAGTGCCCACCGCCACGGTCCAGCCCCCCAGCAGAAAAGCCCACAGCAGCAGCGAGCCCTCGTGACCACCCCAGACAGCAGAGACACGATACACGGTGGGTAAAAGGGTGTTGGAGTGCTGCGCCACGTAGGCGACAGAAAAGTCATTGGCCACGAAGGAGGTGATCAACAGCACAAAGGCGGTGAGCAGGAACAGAAACTGCCCCCAGGCCGCCGGCCGCGCCATCGCCACCCAGCCCTCCAGATTGCGAGCAGCACCGACCAGTGGCATCACCCCCTGCACCAAGGCTAGGCACAGGGCCAGAATCAAAGCGAGATGACCGAGTTCGGGGAGCATGTGGGTTCCTTAACGACCTGTCGCAGAGGTGGCAGACACCACGGGGGTTCCGCAACGGAATCTCCGTTTGTTCCGTGCCGGCTCTGCGGCGTGAGGGTGGATGTTCGAAATCGTCATTGCGGGCTGTGCGGATTGGCCAGCGCGCCTTCCTGTTCCGCCTTCATCAGCGCCTCCGCCACTTCCGGCGGCATGTAATTCTCGTCGTGCTTGGCCAGCACCTGATCGGCACGGAAACGACCGTCGGCCGTGAGACGGCCCTGGGCCACAATACCCTGCCCCTCGCGGAACAGGTCGGGCAGGATGCCAGTGTAGTCGACAGTGACGCGATGCGGGCCGTCGGTCACGTCGAAGCTGACCGTGAGGCCCTGCCCTTCGCGCCGCACGCTGCCGTCCGCCACCAGGCCGCCGATGCGGAAGTTATGTCCCTGCGGCACCTCGCCGCGCACCACCTGAGTGGGGCTGTAGAACAGATTGATGTTTTCGTTCAGCGCCACCAGCACCAGGCCCACGGCCGTGCCGACACCCACCACCAGCAGGGCGATAATCAGCAGCCGATTACGGCGTTTCGGATTCACGTGTTCTTTCCTCTCTTTGCTGGCGTCGCTTCAGGTAGCGCCATGCCTCGCGCTCGGCGCGCCAGGGTTGCCACAGATTCACCATCACCACGACAAGACCGAGCAGATAGCTGGCCCAGACGTATGCGGCGTAGCCGCCCATGTGCAGAAAGTCGCTCATTACCGGCTCCCCACGCCTTGATGCTGCTCAACCAGTTCACGCACCCACAGGCTGTCGGCCTCGCGCCGCAGCAGCTCCGTCCGTGCCAGGCGCAGCGCCACGGCGATGTAGAACAGCGTGGCGGAAAACGCCATCAGCATGAGCGGCCGCAACATGGTCCAAGCGATGGATGGCTTGTCGAACTTGGTCACCGTGGCGCCCTGATGCAGCGTGCTCCACCATTCCACCGAGTAGTGAATGATGGGGATATTCACCACACCCACCAGGGCCAATACCGCCGCGGCGCGCGCGGCCGTTTCGCGTTCCTCGATGGCGGCGAGCAAACCGATATAGCCTAGATAGAGAAACAGCAGGATAAGTTCCGAGGTCAGGCGCGCATCCCAGATCCACCAGGTGCCCCACATGGGCTTGCCCCACAGCGAGCCGGTGGCCAGGGCCAGAAAGGTGAACCAGGCGCCGATGGGCGCGCTGGCGGCCGCGAACATGTCGGCGACCTTGATGCGCCACACCAAGGACACCAGCGAGGCAAAGGCGATATTCATGTAAATGAACATGGACAGCCAAGCCGCCGGCACATGCACGTACATGATGCGCACGCTCTCGCCCTGCTGGTAATCCGGTGGCGAATCAAACAGCGCGTAATACAGGCCGGCGACGCCGAGCAGCAGGCTGCCCCAGCCGGCCCAGCGCGCCAATACGCCAGACCAGCTATAGAAACGTTTCGGCGAACCCTGTCGATGCAACCATGCCCACATGGCGTGTTCCTCAGTCCAGTGATATGCGCAGCGCCGCTGCCGTCGCCAGCGGCGCCAGGGCCACCGCCAGCGCCAGCAGGGCGCCGAGGAAGGCCAATTGCCCGGTCACCGCCATGCCCGCCTGGGCGTTGCCCACGGCGCCGGCGGCGAAGATCAACACCGGCACATACAGCGGCAACACCAGCAGCGACAACAGCACGCCGCCACGGCGCAGGCCCACCGTCAGCGCCACGCCGATGGCACCGATGAGGCTGAGCAGCGGCGTCCCCAGGGCCAGACTGGCCAGCAGTATGACCACCGCCTCCCCTTCAAGATTCAACAGCAGCGCCAGCAGCGGCGCCACCAGCAGCAGCGGCACACCGGTCACCAGCCAGTGTGCCGTCACCTTGGCGAGCACCAGCAAGGGCAGCGGATAGGGCGTGAGCAGCATCTGTTCCAGCGCGCCGTCATCGAAATCGGAACGGAACATGCTCTCCAGCGCCAGCATCGCCGCCAGCAGGGCGCCCACCCAGATCACACCCGGCGCAATCGAGCGCAACAGGGCCGGATCGGGATTCATGCCGAGGGGAAACAACGCCACCACCAACACGAAAAACAGCAGCGGATTGGCCAACTGGCCGCGCTGGCGCAGCGCCAGCATCACGTCGCGCCGCAACAGCGCAAACCAGGCGTGCGGCAGGCTCATCCCAGATGCAGCGTCTGCACGGCGCTGCCCTCCATATCCACCGCATGATGGGAAGTCACCACCGCCATGCCGCCGCGCGCCGTATGCTCGCGCAACAGCGTTTCCACCAGCGTGCGCCCGGTCACATCCAACGCGGTAAAGGGTTCATCCAGTATCCACAGGCGGCTGGAGGATAGCAGCAGGCGGGCCAGGGCCACCCGCCGGCGCTGGCCGGCGGAGAGTTTGCGGCAGGGAATGTCTTCGCATTCAAAGGGCAGACCGATACGTTGCAGCGCCTGCTCCGGCGTGATGCGTCCTTTGCCGCCGCCCAGGGCAGCGGCAAAGGTCAGGTTTTCCAGCGCGGTGAGTTCTTCCTTGATGCCGGCAGAGTGGCCGACGTAGACCAGTTCTTCCGCATAGGCGGCGTAGTTGTCCCGTATGTCTTCACCGGCCCAGCACACGCGGCCTTCCGCCGGCCGGGTCAGTCCGCACAGGGTGCGCAGCAGCGTGGTCTTGCCACAGCCGTTACGCCCCTCGATCTGCAACACCTGCCCGCCGTGCAACGCAAAGGATACGTCACGAAACAGCGTGCGTTCGGCGCGCCGACAGCTCAGTCCTTCAACGGTCAGCGCCACGGCAGCAGTAGACATGGAGGTTCGAGTGGCTGCGGCTTCAAGCACGCAGCATGCTGTAAAGCTCATCCTTGAGCCTGACCCGACGCATCTTCAATTCCTCAGTGTAGGCATCGGAGGGGGTTTCAATCTCCTGCTCGATGCGGCGCACCGCGCGGTCGACCTCGTGGTATTCATCGAACAGCTTGGCAAAATGTGTATTGCTGGTCTTCAGCGCATGGATGCGGTCATGAAACTCGGGGAAATCGTGCTGCAAATCGTGGTGTTCAATGGGCATGACAGTACCTGTTTATACCGACTGGAAAAACCCTAACCGGCCCCAAATTCGCCGGCTCACAAGCCTACTCGACAGCGCCGGCACGGCTCAAGCAGTTTTCGCCATGTTAAATAATCGTTATAGTCACTGTACTTTCATTAGCAGCCACATCCATTGACGCGCCGACCCCGTGACGAGGTCGGCGTTGTCATGTATAAACCGTCCGACTCATCATGTAGCGTAATCAGCCCATGAATCTCCTGCTCATCGTCCTGCTGCCCCTGCTCGGCGCCCTGCTGCCGCCGCTGGCCATCCGCTTCGGCCGCAGCGCCAGCGCCTGGACCGCGGCGGCGATCACCGCCGCCGCCCTGCTGCTCGCCCTGGAGCCGCTGACGGCGGTGTTCGCCGGCACCCCGGTGGAGGCGCACTGGGCCTGGCTGCCGCAGGCGGGGCTGGACATCCACCTGCGCATGGACGGCCTCGCCGCCCTGTTCGTGCTGCTGATCCTGGGCATCGGCCTGCTGGTCATCCTGTATGCGCGCTACTACCTGTCCGAGCGCGACCCCATGGGGCGTTTCTACGGCATGCTGCTGCTGTTCATGGGCGCCATGCTGGGCGTGGCCCTGTCCGACCACCTGCTGCAACTGCTGGTGTTCTGGGAGCTGACCTCACTCAGCTCCTTCCTGCTCATCAGCTATTGGCACCACCGCTCCGATGCCCGCCGCGGCGCGCGCATGGCCCTGGCCATCACCGGCGCCGGCGGTCTGGCCATGCTGGCCGGCTTCCTGCTCCTGGGTCACATCGTCGGCAGCTACCAGATTTCGGTGATCCTCGACGCCGGCGACATCATCCGCGCCCACCCGCTCTACGCGCCGATGCTGCTGCTGGTGCTGCTCGGCGCCTTCACCAAATCGGCCCAGTTCCCGTTCCATTTCTGGCTGCCCCACGCCATGGCGGCGCCCACCCCGGTCAGCGCCTATCTGCACTCCGCCACCATGGTGAAGGCCGGCGTATTCTTGCTGGCGCGTCTCTATCCGGCCCTGTCCGGCACCGAGCTGTGGTTCTTCGTGGTGGGCGGCGTCGGCCTCGCCACCCTGCTCATCGCCGCCTACACCGCCCTGTTCAAGCATGACCTCAAGGGGCTGCTGGCCTACTCCACCATCAGCCACCTGGGCCTCATCACCCTGCTGTTCGGCATCGGCACACCGCTGGCCGCCGTGGCCGGCGTGTTCCACATCATCAACCACGCCATCTTCAAGGCCTCCCTGTTCATGGCTGCCGGCATCATCGACCACGAGACCGGCACCCGCGACATGCGCCTCATCAACGGCATGTGGAAATACATGCCGCACACTGCCACCCTGGCCATGGTGGCCGCGGCCTCCATGGCCGGCGTGCCGCTGCTGAACGGTTTCCTGTCCAAGGAAATGTTCTTCGCCGAGACCCTGCACCTGGCCCCGCTGGGTTCGTTCAACTGGGCGCTGCCGGCGGCGGCCACCCTGGCCGGCATCTTCGCCGTGGCCTATTCGGCCCGCTTCATCCACGACGTGTTCTTCAACGGCGAACCCATCGATCTGCCCAAGTACCCGCCACACGAGCCGCCGCGCTACATGAAGGTTCCGGTGGAGATCCTGGTGGCCCTGTGCCTGCTGGTGGGCATCCTGCCGGCACTCACCGTGGCGCCGCTGCTGGCGATGGCGGCGGGCGCGGTACTCAACGGTCCGCTGCCCGACTACAGCCTGGCCATCTGGCACGGCTTCAACACCCCCTTCGTCATGAGCCTCATCGCCCTGGCCGGCGGCATCGCCCTGTACACCCAGCGCCAGAAGCTGTTCGACTTCCACGACCATGTA
Organism: Sulfurivermis sp.; assembly: GCF_059410345.1. Classification (NCBI taxonomy): domain Bacteria; kingdom Pseudomonadati; phylum Pseudomonadota; class Gammaproteobacteria; order Thiohalomonadales; family Thiohalomonadaceae; genus Sulfurivermis; species Sulfurivermis sp. The sequence continues at coordinate 65,323 of NZ_JBLJDO010000010.1, forward strand.
TTCCCCTTCCCCGACGCGCGCGCCATGTTCTGGGTCGCCATCGAGCGGGTCATGGATGTGGCGCACCGGATCACCGCCGCACTGGAGAACGGTTCGCTGCAACGCTACGCCGCACTGCTGCTGCTCGCCGCCCTGGCCGCCGTCGCCTGGCCCTTCCTCGACAGCGCCGCCCCCGTCGCCGGGCCGGTGCCCGCCGCCCCCATCGACGCCCTCACCCTGCTCGGCGCAGTGGTGATGATGGCGGCGGCTGTGGTCACCACCGTCTGGCAGCGCCAACGCCTCACGGCAATCATCGCCCTCAGCGTGGTGGGTCTGGTGGTGTCACTGGCCTTCGTGCGCTGGTCGGCGCCGGACCTGGCCCTGACCCAGCTGTCGGTGGAGGTGGTCACCATCGTGCTGTTGCTGCTGGCGCTGTATTTCCTGCCCCAGCAGGCCAAGGTGGACTCGTCCCGCCTGCGCCGCGGCCGCGACCTGCTGCTGGCGCTGGGCGTGGGCGGCGGCGTCGGCCTCATCACCTGGGCCATGCTCACCCGCCCCTATACCACCATCGCCAATTACTTCGTGGAGAACAGCCTGCCCGGCGGCGGCGGCGCCAATGTGGTCAATGTGATCCTGGTGGACTTCCGCGGTTTCGACACCCTGGGCGAGATCACCGTCCTGGCCATCGCCGCCATCGGCATCTTCGCCCTGCTCGACAACCTGCGCCTGGACATGCCCGCCACCGACCAGGGCGGCCGCCCCTGGTCCAGCGAACGCTACCCGGTGGTTCTGTCCCAGCTCACCCGCTTCCTGCTGCCGCTGGCCCTGCTGGTGTCGGTCTACCTATTCCTGCGCGGCCACAATGCCCCGGGCGGCGGCTTCATCGCCGGCCTGGTCACCGCCGTGGCCCTGATCCTGCAATACATGGCCAGCGGCATCGAATGGACACGCCAGCGCTGGCAGGTGCAGTACCACCCGGTGCTCGCCTGGGGCGTGCTCATCGCCGCCGCCACCGGTGCCGGCAGCTGGCTGTTCGACCGTCCCTTCCTCACCTCCGCCTTCGACCACTTCCACCTGCCCCTGGCCGGCGAGTTCGAGCTGGCCACCGCCATGCTGTTCGACCTGGGCGTCTATCTCACGGTGGTGGGGGTGGTGCTGCTGATCCTGGCCAACCTGGGCAAGCTGACCCAGCGTTGCGCCGCCACGCGAGAAACTGACTGATGGAAGCCCTAGCCGCCCTTACCCTTGCCGTGCTGGTGACCTGTGGGGTCTATCTGGTGCTGCGCGCGCGCACCTTTCCCGTGGTGCTCGGCCTGTCGCTGCTGTCCTACGCCGTCAACCTGTTCCTGTTCTTCACCGGTCGCCTGGTCACCGGCGCCCCCCCACTGGCCGGCAGCGCCCTACCCACCGCCGACCCGCTGCCCCAGGCCCTGGTGCTCACCGCCATCGTCATCGGCTTCGGCATGACCGCCTTCGTGGTGATCCTGGCCCTGCGCGCCCGCGGTGAACTGGGCAACGACCACGTCGACGGCAAGGGAGACGAGCAATGAACCACTGGCTCATCGCCCCCCTCCTGCTGCCGCTCGTCGCCGGCATGCTGATCCTGCTGCTGGTGGGCCGGCGCGGCCTGCAGCGCGCCCTGTCCATCGGCGCCACCGCCGGCCTGCTGCCCATCGCCATCCTGCTCGTGTGCTTTGCCGGCGACGGCGCGTTCGGCGTCTATCAGCTCGGCAACTGGCCGGCGCCCTTCGGCATCGTGCTGGTGCTGGACCGCCTCAGTGCCCTGATGCTGCTGCTCACCGCCGTGCTGGCGCTGCTGGTGGTGCTCTATGCGGTCAATGGCGACGACAAGCGCGGCCGCGACTTCCACGTGCTGTTCCAGTTGCAGCTGCTCGGCATCAACGGCGCCTTCCTCACCGGCGACCTGTTCAACCTGTTCGTGTTCTTCGAGATCCTGCTCATCGCCTCCTACGGACTGGCCCTGCACGGCGCCGGACCCGAGCGCACCCGCGCCGGCCTGCACTACGTGGTGCTCAACCTCATCGGCTCCAGCCTGTTCCTCATCGGCGTCGGCATCCTCTACGCCGTCACCGGCACCCTGAACATGGCCGACCTGGCGGTGAAGGTCGCCGCCAGCGCGCCGGAGAACGCCACCTTGCTGCGCGCCAGCGCCCTGCTGCTGCTCGCCGTGTTCGGCCTCAAGGCGGCGCTGCTGCCGCTGCACCTGTGGCTGCCGGCCCTGTACGGCAACGCTGTCGCCCCGGTCGCAGCGCTGTTCGCCATCATGACCAAGGTGGGCGTCTACGCCATCCTGCGCACCTACACCCTGATCTTCCCCGCCGACGGCGCCATCGTCGACGTGGGCGAGTGGCTGCTGCCGCTGGCCCTGCTCACCCTGGCGGTGGGCGCAGTGGGCGTGCTGGGCAGCCAGCGCCTGCGCGTGCTAATCGCCTACTTGGTGGTGGTGTCGGTGGGCACCCTGCTGGCCGGCATCGGCCTGTTCAGTGCGGGAGGCATCAGTGCAGCGCTGTACTACCTGCCGCACAGCACCCTGGTCGGCGCCGGCCTGTTCCTGCTCGCCGACCTCATCGCCCGCCAGCGCGGCAACCACGGCGACCAGTTCGTGCTCGGTCCGCCCCTGTCCCAACCCACCCAACTCGGCGTGTTGTTCTTCCTCGGCGCCGTAGCCGCCGCCGGCCTGCCGCCGCTGTCGGGCTTCATCGGCAAACTGCTGCTGCTCAAGGCGGTGGCGCCGGAACAGGCGGCCTGGCTGTGGGGCATCGTCCTGGTCGGCAGCCTGGCCGGCCTCATCGCCCTGAGCCGAGCCGGCAGCCGCATCTTCTGGAAGACCGACGGTGAGGGCGCCGTCACCGGCCAGGCCAATCTGACCCACCTGGCGCCCACCACCCTGCTGCTCGCCATGAGCGTGGCCATGACAGTATTCGCCGCGCCCATCACCCGCTACGCCGAAGCCACCGCGGTGCAACTGCTCGCGCCCCAGCAGTACATCGCCGCGGTACTGGGAGGACAGCCATGAGACGCCTGCTGCCACAACCCCTGTTCAGCCTGTTCCTGTTCCTGGTCTGGCTGCTGCTGGTGAACACCGTCGCACCGGGCCATCTGGTGCTCGGCACGTTTCTCGCCATCGCCCTGCCGCTGCTGACGCAGCGCTTCTGGCCCGACCGGCCGCGTATCTACAGCCCGTGGAAGCTGCTGCGCTACATCGCCATGTTGCTATGGGATATCGGCCTCGCCAACATCACCGTGGCGCGGCTGATCCTCGGCCCCACGCGCCGGCTGCGCCCGGCCTTCATCCACCTGCCGCTGGATTTGCAGAACGAATTCGCCATCAGCGTGCTGGCCAGCACCGTCTCTCTCACGCCGGGCACCGTGTCGTCCGACCTGAGCGCGGATCGCAAGACCCTGCTGATCCACGCGCTGGATGTGGAGGATGAGGCGGCGGCGATCGCCGCCATCAAGCAACGCTACGAGAAGCCGCTGCGGGAGATTTTCGAACCATGCTGAACGCCGCCATCGCCTTCGCCTTTGTCTGCATCGCCGTCGCCCTGCTGCTCAACTTCTGGCGCCTGCTGCGCGGCCCCAGCGCGCCCGACCGCATCCTGGCGCTGGATACCATGTACATCAACACCATCGCCCTGCTGGTGGTGTTCGGCATCTACCTCGACCTCACCGCCTTCTTCGAGGCGGCCCTGCTCATCGCCATGATGGGCTTCGTCGGTACCGTGGCGCTGTGCAAATACCTGCTGCGCGGCGACATCATCGAATAAGGAGCAACGACGTGCTGGAAACCCTCATCGCCCTGTTCCTGGTCATCGGCGGCGCCTTCGCCCTCATCGGCTCCATCGGTCTCGCCCGCCTGCCCGACCTGTTCATGCGCCTGCACGGCCCCACCAAGGCCACCACCCTGGGCGTCGGCGGCATCCTCATTGCCTCGGTGCTGCACTTCTCCAGCCGCGGCGATGGCCTCAGCCTGCACGAACTGCTGGTCACCCTGTTCCTGTTCATCACCGCGCCGATCAGCGCCTACCTCATCGCCCGCGCCATGCTGCACCTGCGCGGCGGCAAGGATTCCTGAACTTGCCCAAACCCACACCCTCCTATAGACTTAGTCCAGTAACTTAGTCCATAGGAGCTGTGCGATGACCACCATCGTCAACGTACACGAAGCCAAAACCCACTTCTCAAAGCTACTGGAACAGGCCCATGCCGGGCAGGAGATCATCCTCGCCAAGGCGGGCAAGCCTTACGCGCGCCTGGTACCGCTGGAACCCGCACCAGCGCAGCGCCAGCCCGGGCGCCTGGCCGGCCGGGTTGGAGATGCCTTTTTCGAACCCCTCCCCGAGGACGAACTGGCGGCGTGGGAAGGCCGGTGAAGCTGCTGCTCGACACCCACACCCTGCTGTGGTGGTTCACTGACGACCCACGCCTCTCGGTGCCGGCCCGGCAGGTCATCACGGAGATGGGCAATGAGATATTTGCCAGCGCGGCGAGCGCCTGGGAAATCGCCATCAAGCAAAGGCTGGGAAAACTGGCTGAAGTGCCGCAAGCAACTGCGCGCTACGCGGAGCTGGTGGATAAAGACGGCTTTATTCACCTGCCCATGACCCACCGGCACAGCCTGCGCGCCGGTACTTACGACGTAGTTCACCGCGACCCTTTCGATCGCATGCTGGCCGCACAAAGCGAGATCGAGGACCTGATCCTGGTGACGCGCGATCCTGCCTTCGCGGCCTTCGGCACGCGGACACTTTGGTAAGTCACACAGCGGTACAAGCCGGCATCCCTCCCCTCAGCGGGGGCAACTACATGCATCGTTCCCACGCTCTGCTTCATCGTTCCCATGCTCCGCGTGGGAACGGGGTCCTGGACGCTCCGCGTCCACCGCGACGCAGAGCGTCGCCAATGGCATCCCCACGCAGAACGTGGGAACGCTACAGATCGCTAAAAGGACTCGGCTCGCGCCCTACAGTGTGTAGTTATCCCTTGCTGCCGAACACCTTGCGCAGCAGTTCCGTGGTGCGCGCCGCCGGATTGTCGCGGATCAGTTTTTCCTCCGCCGCCAGCTTGTGGAACAGGCCGTCGAGGGCGCGGGCGGTGACATAGCCGTCGATGTCCTGCGCCTCCTTGTCGATGAGCGAGGCCAGCGGCCCGGCGCGGCGCAGCATGTCCTTGTAGGATGAAGTCACGCCCACCTGGGCGGTGGCGCGCTCGATCACCGGGCGCAGCTTGTCGCTCAACCTCACCTCGGAGCGCTGGCGGAAAAACTGGGTCGCGGCATCATCGGGACCGTTGAGGATTTTTCGCGCATCCTCCAGGGTCATGCCGCGAATCACATCCACAAAAATGTCCACCGCCTCCGGCGCGGCACGCTCGGCGGCGCGGTTCAACGTGGTGATGAAATCGTCCACCGCCTTACCCTGACCGAGGTCGCGCAGGGTACGCTCCATGCCGCGCAGCGACTCTGGCACCGGGATACGCACCTGCAAATCGTTGAGATAACCGCCGTCCTTGCCGAGCAACTGCACCGCGCGCTGCGTGCCCACCTGCAGCGCCTCCTTCAGGCCGGCAATGATCTCCGCCTCGCCCAGCTTACCCTGGCCGGCGGCGCTGGCCGCGGCATCGGTGATACGGCGCGACCAGTCGTCACGATTGGTACAACCCGCCACGGCCAGCACCACGACAGCCGCCATCACCCCACACTTCATCGCATTCCACATTGTCGTTTCTCCATCACAAAGATACGGTCCGCCGCCACGCCGCATGCCGTGAGCGACTTGAGCAACGCCGTGCGCAACGGCGCCGCCGTGGCCAGATAAAAATCACACTGTGCCGGTGCCGCAATGCTGGCAACCAGCACATCCGCCGTCACCGCCTCACCGCCCGGCTCCAGAAACAGGGGTTGATAGCTGAAATTATCCATGGCATCCACCCAGGAGCGGCACAGGTTGGCAAGATAAAACCCATCGTCATAGGCGCTGACCCAGAACAACGCCAGCGCTTGCGGCATCTCCAGTGCAAAGGCATGCTCCAGCAGACTCTTGAGCGGCGCGAAGCCGGTGTCCTGGGCAATCATCACGATGGGACGGCGCGAAGCCTCATCCAAGGTAAAGGTACCGAAGGGACCGGTCACCTCCACAGCGTCGTTGACCCGTAACTGCTCGAAGGCATGCACGGTGAAGGGCTCATCCGGGCGCAACGCCAGATGAAACTGCAACAGCATACCGTTGCAGGGGCAACTGGCAATGGCGGCATCGCAACACTGCTCGCCGCCGATGCGCAGCTCCACGTGCTGGCCAGCCAGAAACTGCAAGGTCTGGCTACGCGGCGTGCGCAGCGTGAGCATCACATAGCTGTCGCCCACCCGATCGATGCGGGCGGCACGGGTCATGATTTGCTGGCGGGGGATCTGCTGGGCGTCGCCGATCTCCTGCACCTCCAGCGTCATATCGCTGCCGGCGCTGACGCTGCAGAGCAGTACCTGGCCCTGCCCCCGCTCGGCCTCGCTGAAGACATAGTCGTGAAAACGCGGCGCGGCTATCTCGCCTGACAGCAGCCGCGCCTTGCATACCCCACAACTGCCACCGCTGCAGTTATAGGGGATATTCACGCCGTTGCGCAGCGCCGCCTCCAGCAGGCTTTCCTGCGCCTCGGCGGTGAACTCACGGCCACTGGGAACCAGACGGATACGATGGCTCATGATGACCGGCTATTTCTCCAGCCGTTCCAGCAGCCAGCGGTTGATGTCATGCACCACCCGGCGCTGCTGCTCGTCGCCGGCATCCTGCATCCCATCGAGCTTGCGGCACAACTGGTCGATGATCTCGCGGTACTTTTTCGCCATCGCCCGCTCCAGCGACAGCTCGGCGTTGCGCTTGCGCAGCTGTATCTCCAGGGCATCCCGCTCTGGCGCCAGCGTACTGCGCACGCGGCGCGAAAACGCCGTGGTCTTGATGAGCTGAACGCGTTCGAGTACGGCAGAATCCTGCAGGGCAAGGCGGGGATAGAGCTGGCGCAGCAGATCGATATCCACCATGCCGTCGGGCGCCGGCAATTCGCCGTCATGTATGAGATGCTGGAGTTCCGTCCGCTTGATACCGAGCAGACGTACTGCGGTGGCTACTGCGACTTTCTGTCCCACGATGCACCCCTGTCGCAACCATCTTATGGCGTTAACTGTAACGCACTTCGCGGAGGAATGCGCCTCTTGCGGCACAGGAATGAACGACTAGGCTTAAGGAAGGTCTGAATAAGTCTATCCTGGACTTCTCAGCCCACGCGAATCGAAAAGTGTGATTTTCGATTCGCTTCATGTTCCAACGACTTATCGTCGGCGGAAAATGGCGGCACGTCCCTGTGCCGCGGAAGCTCTGAACTTATTCAGAGCTTCCTCAACGAATTGAACCCTACCCTATCCGCTCCACCCGGTTGCGGCCGCCCTGTTTGGCGCGGTACACCGCCTCATCGGCCTGGGCCACCAGGCGCTCGGCGCAGGCGCCCAGATCGCCACTACAATCCACCGCGCCCAACATGGCCATGCCTACGGACATGGTGACGTTGAGATTGTGATCGCCACCGAGCCGGAACGGCTCGGCAGCAATGGCCGCACGAATGCGCTCAGCAATATCCAGCGCCTGTTCCGCGTCGGTCTGCACCAGTAGGGCGGAAAATTCCTCACCGCCATAACGGCCCAGCGCGTCGGACAGGCGTAGCTGCGCCTTGATGCGCGCCGCCACCTCCTGCAACACACGATCGCCCACCTGATGACCGTAGGTATCGTTGACCTTCTTGAAATGATCCACGTCGAGAAACAGACAGGCCAGCGGCTGGCCGGTGCGCTGCACGCGCTCCACCTCTTCGGTCAGGCGACGATCGAAATAGCGCCGGTTGTGCACGCCGGTAAGGGCATCGGTCAGGCCGATATGCTTGAGGCGCTCGTGGTTGATGGCGTTTTCCAACCCGATGGCCACCACCGCCCCAAGGCGTTCGAGAAAGTCCGTGGCACTGCCGGGAATGAAACGCCCCTCTTCGCGGCTGCCCAGGTTGAGGCTGCCGATGAGGCGGCGCTGACGCAGCAGGGGCAGCACCGCCACGCTGGCAGGCGGCGCACCGAGGTGAAACAGGCCCGCATGCTGATCGGCGCGGTAACTACCTAGCTTGGGCAACTGGGCCGTGCCGAAAAAGGCCGCCAGCTCCTCGCCTGAGTCCACGAAGCGCAGTTCGGGAAAGCCGTCGCTGCAACCGAGCTCCGCCAGCAGACGCTGTAACTCGTACTCCGGATCCAGCAGCGTCATGGTCACCGCCTCCAGCCCGAACACCTGCCGATGCCCGACCACGGCATGGCGCAACAGATCGACCAGGCCGCCGGCACTGAGCAGGCGCAGCTCCTGCTCATGGAAGCGCCGCATACGCTCTTCGTTATGCCGCGCGTTGGCCATCACCGCCGTCAGACGCCGGCGCAGGTCCTTGTTTTCATTCAGCAGGTCAGTGCTCATGGCAACATCCGATGTGCAAAGGATTCCGTCTTTTACGCCATGCCTTCGGTCAAGAACGTGAAGGCCGCAACACTATTCCATCCCCGCAGGAGCCCACGCCGTGGACGTAGCGGCACGCCTCGGCTCTACGGCCCCGCCCGCCCCGGCAAATACAGGCTCAGCGCCGGCCAATAGGTAATGATCAACACCGTCATCAGCAGGATGAAGAAAAACGGCAGCGTCGCGTGATAGATCTGCATGACCGGTATCCTGAAACGATAACTGGCGATAAACAGGTTCATACCCACCGGCGGCGTGAAGTAGCCGAGCTGCATATTGGCCAGGAAGATGATGCCCAGGTGCAGCGGGTCGATGCCATAGCCCAGGGCGATGGGCAGCAGCAGCGGCACCATGATCACCAGGGCGGAAAAGATGTCCAGCATCATGCCCAGGATGAGCAGAAAGATGTTGAGCAGGATGAGGAAGGTCAGCGGGTCCTTGATGTGCTCACGGATCGCGTCGAACAGACGCGTCGGCACCTCGGCATCGATCAGGTAATTGGTGGAGGCCAGCGACACGCCGAGGATCACCAGAATCCCACCGACCAGCACCATGGACTCGCGGATGATGCGCGGCAGGTCACGGTACTTGACCTCGCGATGGATCATCACCTCGACGATCAGCACATACAGTGCCGTCACCGCCGCCGCCTCGGACACGGCAAAATAGCCACTATAGATGCCGCCCAGCACGATGAACGGCAGCGGGATCTCCCACATCGCCTCGCGCAGCGCCTTGCCGATCTTGGTGCCGGCAATGCCATGCAGGGGCTGGCCACGGTTGACCCACATGCTCCAGGCCGACAGGGCTGCCACCATCAGCAGGCCCGGCAGGATGCCCGCCAGAAACAGGTCGTCGATAGTGATGGAGGTGCCCACCCCCAATTGCTGCGCAATGACGCCATACAGGATCAGCGGCAGCGACGGCGCAAACAGCAGACCCAGACTGCCGGAGGTGGTGATCAGGCCGAGGCTGAAACGCCGGTTGTAACCAGCCTGCGCCAGCGCAGGGTACAGCAGTGCACCCAGTGCGACGATGGTGACGCCGGAGGCGCCGGTAAAGGCGGTGAAGATGGCACAGGCCACCAGCGCCACCACCGCCAATCCCCCGGGCATCCAGCCCAGCAACGCACTGGTCACATGCACCAGACGGCGCGGCGCATTGCTCTCGCTGAGCAGGTAACCGGCAAAGGTGAACAAGGGGATCGCCAACAGGATCGGCATCTCCGCCAGGCGGTAGAACTCGATCACCACCACGGAGAGATCGATCTCCGCCGCATGGAAGCCGATCAAGGCACTGGCGGCGATCACCGCAAACAGCGGCGCCCCCAGCAGGGCCAGCCCGAGCAACAGCAGGCCGATGGCCGCGCTCATGCCGGCTCCGGCAGCGGCCGGATGGTCACCACGAGGAAGCGCAGCGCCATCACACCGAATCCGAGGGGAATGATCAGTTCACAACACCAGGCAGGAATACCGGAAAAAAGGATCGTGCCGGCTTCATATTCCATGGCGACAAAGCGCGCGCCATGCCAAGCCAGCACCATGCATACCGCAGAGGCGAAGACACCGGTAATCCACTGCCCGGCCCGCTTTAACAACGGCGGCAGAAAACGGGATAAGACATCCACCGTGATGTGATTGTTGTGACGGGTCGCTGCCATGGCCCCCAACAGACCGACCCACAACACCATCACGCGCAATAAGGGGTCGGCCCACACCAGCCCCACGCCCCAGAAATTGCGCAACAAAATCTGGCTGGCAGCCAACAGGATCATGGCCAGCACCAGCACCACGATCAACGCATCTTCCACCAGGCGCACGCCGCGGATGATGCGATCCAGCCTGTCTCCCAGCCGCGTCATGCTGTCCTTTGCGTGAGCGGGCCGGCGCCTATCGCGCCGCCCCCGCGCGGTAGGCGCTGATATGCTGCTGCAACACCTGCAACATCTCGGCGCTGAACACCTTGCGCTCGGTCAGCCGCCGTGTGGTCTGCTCCACCACCCCATGCCAACCGTCGTTGTCATGCTGCAACGGCACGAACTCGATACCCTGCTGCTGCAACACCTCGCGTGCCCGTACCTCATCCAGACGGCTTTGCGCGTTGAGCTGCGCCAGCACCTTGCCGAACACATCGCGCACCACGGCCTGATCTTCCGGTTGCAATTGGCTGAACGCCTTGGCGGATACCACCAGCGTGCCGTAGAGATAGATGAGAGGCGTATCGGTCAGGTACTTCACCCGTGTGTGCCACTGCAGAGCGATGGCACCCACACCCGACGCCGCCACCGTATCGATCAAACCGGTCTGCAGACCGGTCAGCACATCGGTCAGCGGCAACGACACCGGATGCACCCCCACCGCCTGGAACGCCGTGTGGCTGATCACATCCCCCTCCGGCACCCACACCTTGAGCGGCTTCAGATCCTCCACCGCCTGCACTGGGCGATTGGACATCAAATAGGCAAAGCCGCCATCGCTGATGCCGAAGCCGATAAAGCCCTCCTTCTCCAGCCCCTGCATCAGCAGCGGGTCCATCTTCGCACGCACGTAATCCACTTCGGCCAGCGACTGGAAGACAAAGGGCAGGCTGTAAATCTGCGCATCAGCGTATATCTCGGCCAAACCGCCGCCGGTAATGGCGCCGCCGTGCAACTGCCCGACGCGGATCTTGCGCAACACGCTCTTGTCGTTGCCCATCACCCCGCCCGGATAAAAGCGGAACTCAACCCGCCCGGCAGTCCGCGCCTTGACCTCCTCCGCCCCCCTGCGGAAGGCCTCCATCCAGGCCGTGCCGTCCGGCGCCGCCGTGGCGATCTTCAAGGTCACTGCCGCTGCCGGCAAGGGCAGCAACACCACCAGCATCCAGACCATGCTCAAAACAACCTGCCGCCACCGCTCCCCCATGGAGAAAGAACGACTTTCCTCCTCCCCCACGACACTGGGAGAGGCCGGGAGGGGGCGCCCATCACAGCCCCCCTCCCCAACCCTCCCCATCCAATGGGGAGGGAGTGATGTGTCCTCACCCACGGTATTGGAGGAGAACGAAAGGGAGCATTTTCCCCTCCCCCACACCGTGGGGGAGGCCGGGAGGGGGTGCCCATCGCAGCCCCCCTCCCCAACCCTCCCCATCCAATGGGGAGGGAGTGATGCATCCTCCCCTGCTGCGCGGAAGGCATCCTCTAACACCTCCTCCCCCGCTCTGCGGGGGAGGCCGGGAGGGGGATTCAGCCCCACCCATCCGGGCAGGACATCATTCTTGGAAGCGGCCCCAATCATCATTTCACTCCATGAAATAATCGCGCGACGACGCCAGCAGCTTCGCCGCTTCCTGTTGCGCCAACACATTGCTCAGTACCAGGCCCGGCACCCGCGCATCCGCCGCCAGCACGTCGTGCAGCAGACGGTCATGCAGCTCCCGGTCGAACACCATGCGCGCATAACGGCGCGCAAACTCCACCTTGGCCATCAAATCCCTGCCCCGCGAAATCTCGATGGCCTTCTCGAAATAGCCGCGCCCCACCTCCGGCCGCCCACCCAGCGACGGCGGCACCAGGGTATTCAGCACCGCCAGATAGAGTTGCGCCTGCCCGTTGGCATGGGCCTCATCCATCGCCACCACCCGCCGCATCACCGCCTCCACCTTGGGCAGATCCGCCACCGCAGCCCAGTCGGAACTGTCCGCCTGGATGCGTCCTGCCCAGGCCGTGCCATAAACGTACAGCGCATCCAATCCCTCCGCCTGCACCTCATGCAGCGACGGCACGAACTGGTCATAGGGCGCCGCCTCCACCCTGCACACCTGGGGGTAGTCGGCGCAGAGACCGCGCCGGGCGTAGTCGCGCGCCTTCTTCGCCATCTGCAAGGCGCGCGCCTTGTCGTCCACGAAGATGGCCGCATAGGCGCCATACAGCCGCGCCCCGGCCAGCAGGGTGTTCTTGTCGTTGGGAGAATCGGCAATCAAGCCGTCGATGAGCAACAGATAGGCCGGCGCCCCGGTGCGTACCGTCTCGGGGTCATCCTGGTTCAAAATGGCATCGGACAGGGTATTCCCCAGCCGCTGCGTCACCATGCCGGCGCAGCCCGTCAGCGCCAACATCAATACCAGCGCCCCCGCCAGCCTCAGACTTCCGCGCATCATGAAATTAGTCTCAAATATCGTTCGGATAGCCAATATTGGCATACAGAAACTACGAAATACATCGTCACTGCATGGACAAATTCAGCAGTGGGCTAATGCGCGAACGGATTTTCGATACGGACACCCTCGATCATCTGCCCATGATTCAGGTCTTCCGTCAACAGCACGTCTGCCCCGCCTTGCACAGCACAAGCGACAATCATTGCATCCCAAAATGAAAGCTGATGTTTTTCTTGAATGTCTGAAGCGGCAAGCAGCGTCTCAACCGTAGGTGACACAACACTCCATACCTGATAGGCACCAATCAAACCACGGGCCTTCGCTGGCGTAAGCGGCACCGGTATCTTCCGCGTTACGTTGACATAGAATTCCTGCAATACCTGAATGCTGATTATCCCTCCACCACTTTCCCACAAATTCCGGATGACATCAGCGGCGCGGGCGTGCCTTTCCTTGGCATCCAGATCGTGCGCGTAAATCAGGATATTGGTGTCGACGAACTGCCTATCGCTCATGGAGTGCATCCCTCAAAGCGGGCTTTCCTCCCAAGCGCATTCCCATCTCGATAGCGTGCAGGGCGCTACGCTTGCTTATTTCATATCTTTCTGATTTTTCGATAATCTCGCGCAACTCATCTGTAAGCAGTCGATTGACGGAAGTGGAGCGCTTCGCCGCGACTATCTTCAACTTGACCAACAACTCCTTGTCAATAGAAAGGGTAATGTTCTGCTTCATGAGAGCCCCCAGTGGTTACCTACACGACAATACGTGTAACACGTGATTTACGTGTAATCAAGGGGCGCGGCTACGCCAAGCGAGATTTATCGTTCCCATGCCCTGCATCCACCCGGCCCCCGGCCAATCCCGCCAGCATGATCACGAGGCACATCAAATACGTACGGACCATGGGATTGCGCGAAAACCACGCCTCGGTCAAACCAAACACCAGAAACCCCACCACCGTCAGCATAATCCCCGTTGCATAAAAGACCTGCCACGGCGTCACCGCCGTGCGCCACGCACACCAACCGATGTGAAACGGCCGCCAGAAGGCAAACCACAGCATCGCCACCAGCCCCACCAGCCCGGTCGTCGCCAAGGCATCGAAATAAATGCTGTGGGCGTGGCCGAATACCACCGTTGAATTGCTGCGCCCTTCAGCGATCAGCCGCTCGGTTTCCCGCTCGAAGTCACCCAGACCAATGCCAAACACCGGCGCCTCACGCCACATGGTCAGGCTGTCGCGCCACATCTCGAACCGGGAGCCTACGTTAAAATCCCCGGCCGAATCCGGAGAGGTCAAATGCGAAACCGCAGCCGCGACTCTTGCAACAACCACATTGTTGGGAGACACAGCCACCAGCCCAACAATAATCACCACAGCAGCAGCAAGCACAACACCATGTCGGAGGTTTACCTGTCGATATAGCAGACCGAACACAACCGCCATGCCTATGGGAATGAACAGCAAACCATTCCGGCTGGCGGCGGCCGCCACCACCACCAGCCCCAGCAACACCAGTGCTCCGCCCGCCAACAAGGTGCTCCACCTCTTGGCAAATACCAGCACAGCCGCCAACAGGAGCAGCGTCATCAAGCCGGCGATGTTGCCCAGAATGATGGTGTCGTAAAAACCGCCCAGCCGCTCACGCAACATCAGCACGGACGCCATGCGACCAAAATCCCAGTCCAGACCAAAAAATAACGCACCAAAAGGCGCCAGTAACAACCCCGCAAGAAACGGCCGCCCAGGCTCCTGCACATAACGCCGCACCGCCAGATAGGCCGGGAAGACAAACAGAAATGTGCCGTATTTTTCGATCCGCCGCACCCCTTCGCGCATGTCATCTCCCAGGACGAATGACAGAAACACGACAGCAAACACCAGCGCAAACCCAGCGAATAACCTCCGCTCCCAAACCATCAATTCCGGCCAACAACGCCAACCGTAGACCATGCCAATCAGTACCAGCAGGGCAAAGGGATAGCTCGCCCCGCCCTTGGCACCCGCCGCAAACACAGGAAACAGAAAAAGGGCCAGCCAAATGCTCCACGCCTGCCAATTCCTGTAGCGAAGTTCCGGCATACCGGTCGTCAGTGAACGCAGCACCACTACACCCCACGATTCTTACCGCACAAAACTATTTCAATGATCACAGGCACTCTGCATGAACATGAGGCCAGTCAATGCAACTGCTCACCACGCATTGGCGGTCCATCCGAAACCGCCTTCGGCTGCAACGATCCGGAAAATTCAGGAACAATCAGCTTCAAGGTGTGCCGCAGAGGCGCAGCCTCATAAACGGCACAGGCATCAGCAAGCTTCTGCAACTGCTCCAGCAATACGCTCCGATCGATGCCGCGAGCTTCCGCCAGAAGAATCTTCGGGTGCCGTGTTCCCATCAGGTTCTCCTGGGTATGGAACAACTCCTCGTGCAACTTCTCGCCGGGGCGCAATCCGATAAAGCGAATTTCGATATCACGCCCGGGTTCGTGACCAGACAGGCGGATCATCTGCTCGGCCAGGTCGACGATGCGCATGGGCTCCCCCATGTCAAGCACATAGATTTCGCCGCCCTCGCCCATCGCGGCGGCCTGCAAGATCAGGCTGACCGCTTCAGGAATCGTCATGAAATACCGGCTGATTTCGGGATGGGTGACGGTCACCGGCCCGCCTGCGGCGATCTGGCGCTGAAACAGCGGCACCACCGAACCTGCGGACCCGAGCACATTACCGAATCGCGTAGTAATAAACGCAGTCTTTCCAGCGGCCGCCAGCGACTGGCAATAGATTTCCGCCGCCCGTTTGGTGGCGCCCATGACATTGGTCGGATTGACGGCCTTGTCGGTGGACACAAGAACGAACTTCTCCGCGCCGAACTCCAGCGCAAGGTCGGCGATCAACTGCGTCCCGAACACATTGGTCCGGACCCCCTCCGCAACGTTATCCTCAACCAAGGGCACGTGCTTATAGGCCGCCGCGTGCAACACGACCTGTGGCCGGTACTGCTCGAACACCCGGCGCATCGAACCGGCATCACGAACATCGCCCAGTAACGCGACGCAAGCCTGCCTGGTGTCGTTGGCGCGCATTTCCTGCTCGATGCGATACAGATTGAACTCGCCGTTGTCCAGCATCACCAGTTGCGCCGGGCCATAGCCCAGCACCTGGCGGCATAACTCAGAACCGATGGAACCGCCGGCTCCCGTCACCAGGACACGCCGGCCACCCACAAACGCCTGCACGTCCAAGTCATCAAGGCGTATCGGGGCGCGCCCAAGAAGATCGTCAATGCGAACCTCGCGCAGACGCGACACCTCCACGCGCCCATCTGCCAGCTCGGTCAGCGACGGCAAGGTCACGCAGGGGATGTTCCGGGCGACGCAAGCGCTCACGATACGCCGCATAACCGACGCAGAAGCCGACGGCATGGCAATCAACACCACATCCACCGCCCGCTCCTCCATCTGCCGCTCCAACTCTACCAACGGGCCAACCACCCTCACGCCATGGATATCCCGCCCGGACTTGACCGGATCGTCATCCAGGAACCCCACCGGCTGATAGGAAGTGTCCTTGATCAAATCACGCACCAGCATCTCGCCGGCGCGGCCGGCACCCACTATCAAGGCTCGCTTGCCGCCGCCACGGATGGCAAGAAAGCTGTGGTCCTTCAGCCAGCGATACAGAAGACGCGGCCCGCTCAGGGCGGCGACCAGGAACAGGGGATACAGCAGCATGACCGAACGCGGCACGCCCTGCAGGCGATTGAGCAGAAACAGTGCAATAAAGGTGGCGGCAGTGCCGACCAGCACCGCCTGGAGAATGCGCATCAAATCGGGAATGGAAGCAAAGCGCCACATACCCCGGTAGAGGCCGAACATGAAAAACACTACGCCCTGTACGACCAGAGCGGTGGACACGCTGGGCCAATACCCCTCATAGGCAAAAAGCGGCAGCGACTCGAAGTTGAAACGCGTCCAGTACGCCAACCACAAGGCCACCGGCACCCAGAGCAAATCATGGACATAGGCGGCCCAGCGATTGCGCAGCACAGACATCGGCATAGTTTTCACGTGGTCATAATCCCTGAATAGACGCCTTTCCGTAGCAGCAAGCGCAACGTGCCTACTTGCCAATAACGCCCAACGTGCGGAAGATGGTCAGGATGTCCTGCCATAGGGTCGCGCGTTTGGAGTATTCCATATTCAATCTGATCTTCTCCGGCATCAGAACATCTATATAGTACCGTTCAGGATCATCCGCCGTTCCCAGAAGTTCGGCCTCGGCACGAAACTCAATCGATGCAGGATCGGTAATGCCTGGCCGTAGTCTCAGCACTTGCCGCTGCTCATCCGTATAGAGCGCCACATAACGCGGCACCTCTGGCCGCGGTCCCACCAGCGACATATCCCCAAGTAGAACGTTAAACAATTGTGGCAACTCATCCAGTTTATAGCGGCGCAACAGATGACCTGCCTTTGTAACCCGACGGTCTGCGCCTACTGTCAGTTGCCCCCCCAGAGATTCGGCATTGGCAACCATGGTGCGGAACTTCAAAATCCGGAACAATCGGCCGTTGAGGCCAACCCGTTCCTGGCGAAAAAACACCGGCCCGGGCGACTCCAGCTTGACCCAAACCGCGATCAACAAAAACAGCGGCGCCAATACAATAATGCCGGGTATCACACAGACCAGATCGAAAAGCCGCTTCATCCTCATGGTGACTTGCCGCCCAGAACCTGGAGGACCGCCGCGATAACCCTGTCCACCTCGGCATCGCTCATGCGCGTATAAATAGGCAGACTGACGGCCGCCCGATAAGTCGCCTGCGCATGGGGAAAATCATCAGACCGAAGGCCATACGCATCGCGCCAGTAGGGCTGCAGGTGCAACGGAATGAAGTGTACGCTGCATCCGACCCCCCGTGCCGCCATCAGCTCAATGAAGGTATTGCGATCCACGGGGGCATCATCCTTGAGCCGAAGCACGTACAGATGCCACGAGTGAGTATCTCCATCTGGCGCGTGGGGAGGCAGTAGTACCGGCAACCCTGCAAAGGCCGCGTCATAGCGCGCGGCGATGGCGGCGCGACGCGCCTGGAATGCATCCGCCTTGCGCAATTGATGAATCCCGATGGCCGCCGCCAAATCGGTAAGGTTGTACTTGTAGCCCGGAGCCACGACGTCATACTGCCAGGAAGGCTTGGTCGACACATAGCGGTCGAACGCATCCCGGCTGATGCCATGCAAACGCATCACCCTGCAACGTGCCGCGACGGCCGCATCTCGCGTAACGACCATCCCGCCCTCTCCGGTGGTAATGGTCTTGGTGGCATAGAAACTGAACACCGTAGCGTCACTCTTCAACGAACCTATGACGCCACCGGAAAAGGTTGCCGGCAAGGCATGAGCCGCATCCTCCACCACCTTCAGTCCGTGACGGCTGGCAATGTCGTGGATCGCCTCCATGTTGCACGACAAGCCAGCGAAATGAACCGGAATAATCGCCTTGGTACGTGACGTTACAGCCGCCTCGATCCTGGCAGGATCGATATTGAACGTCTTGGGGTCGATATCGACAAAGACAGGATCGGCGCCCAAATAACGTACTACCTCGGCCGTGGCGGTAAAGGTGTATGGTGTGGTAATCACTTCATCGCCGGGGCCGACACCGACCGCTTCCAGCGCCAAATGGAGCCCGGCCGTCGCGGAGTTCACCGCCACGGCCTCCAGCCCTTCCCCGATATACGCCGCAAATTCAGCCTCGAAGCGCTTTGCCTTCGGCCCGGTGGTTATCCAACCGGAACGCAGGGAATCCACTACCTCGGCTATTTCTTCCTCGCCAATATCAGGTAGCGCGAACGGTAGAAAGTCCGCATTCCCGCCGTTATCCGCCATGATGTTCTCCCATGTCCGTGGACACCGGTATTATCTCATATACATATTCAACCATTTGCCGTTCGCCTCCGGCGACGAGGCTGCGCGCCGCATGGAACCCCAAACCTTGATAGAATGAGTTCACCCGCTCATTGCACTCTGCATCGGTCGTCAGGGCAACACACCGGGCGCCATCCGCGCCGGCGCTGACAATGAATTCACGCACCAACCGCTGTCCATAGCCACGTCCGGCATATTCCGGCGCCACCGCCAGCGAGGCCAACTCGGCGACCGATGCATCACTGCCGCCACTCGACGCGCTGCGCCCTGCCCGCCCATAACTCGAAAACACACGCATCCACAGCCAAGGCCGGATTGCGAGGTAAATAAATGCGCTCATCGCCAGGCGCCCCTTGGCTACCTTGAGATTTCTATAGAAAAGGCTGGGCGCAACAAATCCGGCCACAAACCCACACACCGTTCCGGCGTTCTCAGCCACTAAAAAAATGCGGCGCGGATAGGACAACACCAGACGATAGTATTGCATCAGGAACAGCGGCCCAAGGCGGGTCATCAGAAAGCCAGGGAATGCACCACGATGCACCGCCACAATCCGCGACAGGTCCATGATTTCGGCATTGCGAATAATCATGCCTTGCCCCGCTCGTCCAGCAGCTCATGATACAAGGACACGTAAGCATCAAGCATCCGCCGCTCCGTATAACATGCATCGAACCGCTCCCGCGCCGCCCTCCCGAGCCCTGCGGCGACATCGGGATTCTGGAGCAAATGCTCGATGGAATCCGCCAGAGCTACTGCATCCTTGGGCGGGACGATACTCGCAACACGGCCATTATCAGTGGCCTCCAGATTGCTCCCAATGGATGTGGTAACGATAGGCTTGCCTGCCGCCATGGCCTCCAGCAAGGCAATGGACAGGCCTTCCCTCAGGCTCGGCAGGGCAATGTAATCGCTGGCAGAAACAATATCGCCGATATCTGCCCGATAGCCAGTAAAAACAACCCTCTCATCGATACCGAGTTCACGACACTTCTGCTGCAGAGGTTCGCGCAACACGCCGTCGCCGACGATCACCAGAACGGCATTGCGCCGTCCGCGGCGCACCAACAGTTCGAACGCCTCCACCAAATATTCAAGGCCTTTCTGCGGCGCCAGCCTGCCGGGCGCCATCACCATCACTGTTTCGGGAGCAATGCCCAATTCCGCCCGCACGGCTTCCGAACTCCGCGATTGCGCAACCCGCGTTGCCGGAATCCCATTGGGTATCGCCACAACCTGGCCGGGATATCCAATGCCCAGTTCCAGTGCCCATTGCCGGTGGAAGCGGCTCACAGTCACTAGCCTGTGACACCAGTGGGCGGCACGGCGCTCAAGAAACGAATATACCCGGAGCGCCGCCCGTGAACTTTCCTCATGAAAGGCAAAACCATGGACGGTATGAACAATCGCCGGAATCCTCGCCATCCAGGCCGCTGCCCGCCCGACAAACCCTGCCTTTGAGGTATGCGTATGAACGATATCGTAGGGGTGTGCGATCAGATAGCGGCGCAGGCGCCACAGACCGATAATATCCTTGAACGGACGGATATCGCGCCAAATGCAGTCCAGCGGAACCACACCTATGCCGCTGGACTTCAGCGCATCCTGAAACACCGGATCGGTCGCCAGCACGTCGACGTCAAAGCCCGCCTCCATGGCCGCCAGTGCCAGATGAATAATAATTAGCGAACCACCACCGTACTTCGAGTCGCCGACAACATGGAGTATTCGCTTCTTCATTGTCTCACCTACGCCCGCCCGTGCCTGTAATGCCTGGCAAACAACAGGACAGGCCGCGGAACCAGGGGGATGAGCGCAAGAAACATCTTCAGCAGAGTGTTGGCACGCACAACGTGCAACCCGCGTAACGCCGCAATGGCTGAAAAATCTCCGTCAACCCTGTAACCGGCGGCGGAGAAAATGATGCCCTTCCGCAACAACGCACGGATACCAGGCACCTCACGAGGCGGCGCAGAATTTCGTTCGACAAGACTATCTAGCCATTGCAGATAATAGGGGACTTCATGACTGCCGCTGACGTTGCTGCGATTCGTGGCATCACGATTGTAGCGGGCACATACCCTTGCGCTATGGGCCAGCCCCTCACTCATGCCAATCTTCAACCATAGGTAGACGTCTTCGCCTCGCTTGACCCCCACCGGAAATCCTCCCGAGCGGACAAATGCATCCCTTGAAACGCAGGCCGTGCTGCTGTTCACCAGCGCCAGCCCCCTGGCAAATGTTCCGGCAACATCGTCCACACTACCCCGAAAACCCTTGGCAACACCGGTGCTTGGGTAATACACAATGTCTCCCTGCACGATTTCGTGTGCAACACTGTATATCCCCCTGCCGGGAAACTCGTCTGTCAGGCCAATGAGCTCCTCCAAATGCCACGGCATCCACTCATCATCCGCGTCAAGAAACGCGACGTATTCGCCACGACTCTCCTCAACGCCGCGATTCCGCGCTACCGAGACGCCTGCATTCTGCTGCCTCACCAGACGCAGTCTCGGGTCATTGATGGCGGCCACTATTTCATCGCCGCCATCGGTTGATCCATCATCGATGACCACCAGCTCAAATCCGGCATAGCTCTGCACCAGCACTGACGCAATCGTGGCACCGATGTGCCTAGCCTTGTTGTACAGGGGCACGACCACTGAAATTCGTGGAACAGACATAACCGGCTACAACCTGTGTATATTCTTGAGCAAGCGAAGGATATAGAGAAAGGTCTGAAGATACTTTCCCTCCGTTGCCAACTGTACCCGGAACACCTCGGACAAGGTTCCGGCCACATCAATGGAGCTGGCGCCGTCGCTGCCGAACTCTCCCGCCACGAAGCTGGCCCGGTGCAGTGACGCACCGCCCATGCACGCCTGCTTGATGAACAACTGATCCGCGGCGATGGGAAACTTGCGGGAATACATCCCGAACCTATCGTGCAGTGACTTCCGTAACAACGTCCCTACCGCATGGGATGAAACAAAGGCGGCCTGCCCACAGAGCCAAGAGGGGCCTTTCCTCCAATGAATCGTCTTGCCGTTGACCACAACCGGTGCCGTAACCACATCCGCACCTGAACTTGCCGCCTCCATCCGATAGTTTGCTATGGCCCCCTCAGTTAGAAGGTCATCGGCGCCAACCACCAGATAGTACTCTCCGCTCGCCATATGCAAAGCCTTGTTCAAGGCATCATAAATTCCGAAGTCAGGTTCGGATACCCAGCGACTTACGACATCACCAGCATTCCGTAGGATATCTACAGTGCCATCGGTCGATGCACCGTCCACGACGATCCACTCGAAATCTCTGTCGCTCTGTGCCCGCAGGCTTTCGATCAGCGATGGCAGAACCTTCGCCGCATTGTAGGTGGCGGTAATCACGGAGATGGTAGGCACTGCTTGAGTCATGTGATGTCGCAGGTCAGTTCAAATAATTCAAGCGTCGAGTCCAGATGCAACGGGGGCTATTATCTAAAAAACATTCGCATATGCGCGCCCGCCGTGGCACGGCGCCCATGAAACGCCCTATGCCTGACTACGCATTCGAAGCACATGTTTAGCGCCTGGCCGCAGTGCCTTGAGCCCGGTACCACTCATAGGTATCCCGCAGCCCGTGTTCCAGGGTAATAGCGGCATTCCACCCCATCGCCGACAGACGGGATACGTCCAGCAGTTTGCGCGGCGCGCCATCTGGCTTGCTTGCATCGAACACAACCTGTCCGCGGAATCCCACCACCTGGGAAACGGTTTCGGCCAGTTCGCGGATGGTTACGTCCGCGCCGCAGCCCACATTGATATGCGAGCACATGGGCCGGGTATTCGCCTGATACACCTCCGGCGCCAGTTCCATCACATGCACGCTGGCCGCGGCCATATCATCGACATGGAGAAATTCGCGTCGTGGCGTGCCGCTACCCCAAACCACCACCTCCGCGTCTCCCCTCTCTTTAGCTTCGTGGAAGCGTCGCATCAGCGCAGGAATAACATGACTGTTCTCGGGATGAAAGTTGTCGCCGGGGCCATACAGATTGGTCGGCATAACGCTGCGGTAGTCGCGGCCATGCTGGCGGTTATAGGACTCGCACAGCTTGATGCCGGCGATCTTGGCTACGGCATAGGGCTCATTGGTGGGCTCCAGGGCACCAGTAAGCAAGGCATCCTCACGTATCGGCTGCTCCGCCAGGCGCGGGTAGATGCACGACGATCCGAGGAACAGCAGTTTCTGCACCCCATGCGCGTGCGCCGCATGAATCAGGTTGGCCTCGATCATCAGGTTTTCGTAGATGAATTCCGCCGGGTAGGTATTGTTGGCGTGAATCCCCCCTACCTTTGCCGCCGCCACGTACACCTGGTCAACCTGATGCTCCGCAAAGAAGCGGGCGACCGCCTGCTGGTCGAGCAGGTTCAACTCCTGGCGGCTACGGGTAATGATGTTGTCGTAACCCAACGCGTGCAACCGGCGCACGATGGCAGCGCCCACCATACCGCGGTGACCGGCCACGAAGATGCAAGGTTTAGTCATCCTGCTTTCTACTCATTCAATCAACCATCCGTAGGGCGTCCCATGGGCGCCGTGCTGCTCACCGAAATGACTCGGCTCCTAAACGCTAACTCTCCCTTGAAATCGGCAACTCAAATCCATGCTGCCTCAACAAGGCATGGCGCCGCGCCTCCTCCAGATCAGAGGCCACCATCTCCTTGACCATTTCATCCAGGGTAATCTCAGGCACCCAACCCAGCTTCGCCTTGGCCTTGGCCGGATCGCCCAGCAGGGTTTCCACCTCGGCGGGACGGAAGAAACGCTGGTCCACCATTACGATTACATCACCCGGCTTTACGCAGGGCGCCTTGTCCCCACTGACAGATTCGACGATGCCCTTCTCCTCCAGGCCGCGCCCCTCGAAGCGCAGAACGATCCCCAACTCCACCGCCGCCTTGCTGATGAAGTCGCGCACGGAATATTGCACACCCGTGGCAATAACAAAATCGTCCGGCACCTCCTGCTGCAGCATCATCCACTGCATGCGCACATAGTCCTTGGCATGCCCCCAATCGCGCAGCGCGTCCATGTTTCCCATAAACAAACAGCTATCCAGACCGAGCGCAATATTCGCCAGGCCACGGGTAATCTTGCGGGTGACAAAGGTTTCGCCGCGGCGTGGCGATTCATGGTTGAACAGAATACCGTTGCAGGCATACATGCCGTAGGACTCGCGGTAATTCACCGTGATCCAGTAGGAATAGAGCTTGGCCACGGCATACGGGCTGCGCGGATAGAACGGCGTGGTCTCGCGCTGCGGCACCTCCTGCACCAGGCCATAAAGCTCCGAGGTCGATGCCTGGTAGAAGCGAGTCTTCTTCTCCAGCCCGAGAACGCGGATACCCTCCAGCAGGCGCAAAGTACCCAGTGCATCCACGTCCGCTGTATATTCCGGCGACTCGAAGCTCACCGCCACATGGGACTGCGCCGCCAGGTTGTACACCTCATCCGGCTCTATCTCGCGTAACAGGCGGATTAGATTGGAGGAATCGGACAGGTCGCCATAGTGCAGGAACAAGCGGCGCCCCGCCCCTTGTATAGCGGCATGCAGATGGTCAATACGTCCCGTATTGAACGAAGAGGCCCGGCGAAGCAGGCCATGGACCTCATATCCTTTTTCCAGCAAGAACTCAGCCAGATAGGAACCATCCTGACCGGTAATGCCGGTAATGAGCGCCTTTATTGCCATACAAGAAATCCCGTCATATTAATAATTCAAAACATTCTTGGCATGTTCTGCATTGCAGGCGACTTCTGTGGGATCCATACCCCTATGGCGTTCATTATTTCGAAACAGTCATTTGTCCATAGCACCATCGGAATCAGAGACGGCGTCATCCGGCTAAGCGTTGTACTTCATTGGCAGAGCGGAACAATTACCTTCATGACTATTGCACTGAACGATACACAGCCATGGTCTCGGATGCACATTTCTCCCAAGAAAACCTCTTAATACGGGCATATCCAAGCCGCACCAACTCTTGCCTTCTGTCCTGCGAGTAAACTACGGTCTCAATGGCTCGCCTAATATCTTCGACTGACTCAGGCTCAAAAAACTCACCTGCATCACCAATAACTTCCGGCATAGAACTGGTATTGCTGGCAACAACCGGACACCCCTGCGTCATTGCCTCAAGAGGAGGAAACCCGAAGCCCTCGTACGCCGACGGGTAAACGAATGCATCGGCATGCGCATAGAGTTCCCCAAGAAGGCTGTCATCCCCTCCCATCTGCACGACACGATCGTCCCCGAATCCCAGTTGCGAGATCATGGCAGTCTCTGAAGACCTGAATGAACCACCGCCGAAAGCAATGACATCATAGTCAGCCCGCAGCATGGGCGACGCTGCCACGGCGCGGAGCAATCCTTCAAAGTTTTTGTACCCGCCTCTCAATCCGACATAGAGCAAGTATGGCCTAGGATAAGGCATCTCCGCCCCATCGGCCTTTTTCACCTCAAACATCTCGAAGCCATGATATATGACCGACGTCTTGTTCTCCGGCACACCATGCAACCGAATCAGATCCCGCCGTGTATTCTCCGAAATACATATCACGTGGTCCGCACGCTGCACGGCGCGCCTCTTGTCCCGACTGGTCGTATCTCTCCTGGAAAACTGCCCTGCATATAGCTCATGAATCATGTCATGCACAGTAATGACCACCGGGCATTTTCTTGATGAAAGATCACGACTCGTATAATAGGTTTCATGCAGCACATCGGGTTTCCACGAGTGCAACACCGGAATTGACGCCACGTGATTAAAAGCCGAGACAAAGCGATAGGTATGGGGAGGCAGCCTTCTTAGAGAAGTACCGTAGACAACACCGGACTGGAACCCGGAAATGTACCGATTGACATGAAGAGGAGCAATAATTCGGACCTCTTCGCCACCTGCCACGTACTGTTGCGCGAGCCTGGCAATATAGCGGGATATACCACCATAGGTCTGTGCAGCGAATATTTGATGGTCGAAGGCAATCCGCATGAGCTATTCAAACTTGTCCTTGGAGCCCGACAGCAACAGGTGATCGTCCCAGGTTTTTGACTCCAGCCTCCAGCCGGCGGCCATGGAAACGACCTTGCGCAACCGCAGCAACAACTTCCATGCAAAACCGCTTACAGCCCGTTCCGTTATCATGTGATAGGCACGACCGTCCGTCACAAACCACTTTCCCCGCGCCTCAGCCAGTTTCTGAAGAGTTCTTGCCCTGAAAAAACCGATATGCTGGCCGTGCTCGGATCCGTAATACCACCAGTCACCCGGCTGCGGCGTGGGCTTGGGAATCAACACGGTCGAGAGCAGCACGTTGGGGGCAATGGCTAGCAGTCTGTCCAACTCTTCTCCCGGCTCCACGAAGTGTTCGAATGCCTCGAATGCGGTCACCAGGCCCGCACCGGCCCCGTCATATTCGAAACCGCGTGCCAACAGATTTGCACAGTAGCGATCTGACCAATAGGCATCGACGCCCAAGTCACGCAGCAGTCTGACGAGTATTCCATAACCACCCGCGGCATCAACCACACGCCATCCCAACCCACCCAACAACGACAATGCAGAAACGACGATATCCGCATTGACCTGGTTACGGGCCAATATGCCCGTATCGGAGACATTGATCGCCTCCCCATAGGCCTGCTCCAGCCAATCGGGCTGTTCCGTCTGCACGTATCCGCACGCGGGGCACTCAGCATATTGCACCACCTGCCCCAGCACCTCGCCGACCCCCAAGCCATTGGCCACGGCGCCGCATGCCCGGCACACCTGTTGGGAGTCGGTCATGCCCTGGTCCTTCCAGAACCCATGAATCCGATCAATCGCCGCACGGCTAGCTTGGCCAATGAAACGCCGCGCCTGGGCCAACGCAGGCTCCGCCCTCCAAAAGCCATATCAAACGTGTATTTATCCGCGTCCACATCCCGCACGACCGATACTGGATGAATGATGGTCCCCAGCGGGGCCACCGCAATTTCGTGATCTTCCGCGCCGGACCTGGTATGCGTCGCGTCCGGCCCAAAGCCTATATTCATCACCAGGTTTGTGTTAGGCGTCGCCGTCAAACCGCCGTGATACCAGATACAAGCTGTCCAAGGGTAGTCCCAGGTGTCGATTTCATTGCGGTGGATACGGTCGAAGATTTGTGTCCAGTAACGCCGTTCAACCGGGTCTGCGGCATGCTCCATCCAGTCTGCGGACCGGCGCCAGTCAGGCCAAAACGGTATATCTCCCTGGTAGTGCCACCAGGCCCGCCGCCATGACGCCCAGCCCCACACATGGTTGTACTTGGAGAAGTAATACGATGCGTCGCCGCGGCGTATTCCCTGCTGAAAATTGTCGCCGGTGACAACCCAAACGCGCTCGTCATTGCGGTACCGCTCCAGTAGCGTATCGCAATAAGAAAAGAATTCCGGGTGCGGCACACAATCGTCCTCCAGGATCACTCCCTCCGCCTCCTGCTCAAAGAACCAGGTGATCGCGCTGGACACCGCCGCCTTGCAGCCTAGGTTCTCGTCTCGAAACAGAGTACGAACCTCGCAAGGCCAGTCTACTTGTGTTGCGATGCGCCTGACCTCCGCACAACGCACAGCTTCACCCTCCCGATCTGCTCTCGGCCCATCGGCGGCGACATACAGGCGCGGGGGTCGGACAGCTCGTATCGCCTCGAACACCTTGGCAGTAGGTGTGGGGCGATTGAACACTAGAAATAAGACTGGTGACTGCATTATCTACCCAAAAATAGGAAACGTACTAACATTTTGCTACGGACGCGCTTTGTTTTCATAGCCTCGATACAACGCTGCATGCTCTAATCCGATCTTGATCCGGTTTCACAGATACTCTGGGCGCAAAACGTGCTGAGGCGGAAATCAGATTTTTGCTTCGGTGAATGAATTGAATGCATAGCCAAACAACTCAATGTCATCTTTGAATACGTGGGCAATCAAATCGCGCGATTCATCGTCATAATAATCCATATAATTCCTGTGTCGTGATCGATTCAAGTGGCGCAAATTCGCACTAATTCCAATCTTCTCACAAACGTTCTCGAAGTCATCGTTTATTGACTCAAACTTACCAATAAAATCAATCGCAATATTGCCGTCCTTGTCTAGTACATGCTCACATTGAAGCCTCGCATTCTCCGGCTTGGCACGCCAATATAAGTACTCCTTGAAATCTTTAAATTGACATGCAATTTCATGCTGAAAGTGACGCCTTTCTTGACGCATGTAGTGATATAAAGAAACCTGCCAATCCCAAGGATTCCTCACAAACGCAAACTTAAAATAATCAGCATATTTTTCCTGGCCAAATCTATCTATCACTTGCTGAACGGTCAAATGTGGTGGGTGCATTAGAAACTTTTCAAAGAATCGCACCCTAGAAGCAATCCTTTTCAACCACAAGGAGTCATCCTTGTCGATGTATGGGCTAAGCGCGTGTATAACACTTGTTCCGGCAACCTTTGGGATGTGAATAAAGATAAATTTGTGATTATGTGAGACTAACATACTCTCCCCATTTCTATACTGCGGTATTAGAGTCAGAGAAATAACCTAGACAGAATTTCGGAATAGCTATCATCGCATCGGAAATAATCCCGCCCCGATAAAGCTCCTGCACTGCATAACAAATACAACCCGCGTCCTCCCGCTCAGCGCATTGAGCAGCACGCTGGCAACAGCCTGCGAAATAACCGTGGCCACCGCTGCTCCAACGACGCCGTACGCCGGAATCATCACAGCATTGAGCGTCACATTGGCCACTGCCCCCATGATGGCTCGGTAAAAAATATACATCGACAAGCCTTCAACTAAAAACCACCGCACGCTCACCACACCAAGAAATACAAAGATTCCCGCCCATATATGCATGGCCAGTATCATCCCCGCCTCGGCATATCCCTCGCCAAACAGAAGCAGCACCAACCAGTCCGATAGGAAAGTCAGGGGCACGGCCACCACAAGGGCAATCACCACCATCAGGCTGTACAGCTTCTGCAGCCGGGCGAGGTAGATGGACTCACCCAGCTTCTTCGACTCGATGATCGCCGGGAATACCGACGCTACAATCACCGTCGGGATGAAGTACCAGACCTCGCTGATACGTACCGCGGCGGTATAGATGCCCACCGCGCCGTCATCCAGCATCTGTCCCAGCATGATCTGATCGATCCGCATGTATACCATGACGGCCACGCCGGAGAGTACCAGCGGCCAACTGTCCTTGAGCAGGCGCGCAGCCCGCGCCAACTTAACCCGCCAAACTGCAAAATTCCCGCCCGTTTTTTGATATACCCCGGCCAGGGCCAAAGCCACCACCACCACCTCGGCGAACGCTGCCCACGCGAAGGCCACCAGCGGTGCCTCGGCCAGTATCATGCTGATCTTGGCGATAGCAATGCCGAGGAAAACGGCATTCTCCGCCCAAACCACATATTTGGACTGTACCTGCGATTCAAACCAATAGCGCACGCCATCGAGCGAACGGAACACCAGGGAGCTTCCCAAGATAGCAACCAACAGCCGGGCCATTGCATCATCCGGGCGCAGATAGGCGATGGTCACAGTCGCCAAGACGAACGCCGTTAGCCCTCCCAGCAACTGGAGCACAAACCCCGTCCCCAGGATATCGGGCGCCTGGGGCGGGTCGCGCACGATGTCGCGGACCACTATCCCTTGCAGGCCGAGCGAAGCCACCGCGCCGAACAGGGCCACGAGAGCCATGGCGAAACTCAGCAAGCCGAACTGTTCTGGCCCGAGATAGCGCGCCAGCCAGACGCCGACGATGAGACCAACCCCCATGCGCAAAACCCTATCCGAGAAAAGCCAGGCAGTGTTCGATAAGGCATTAACCAACCCGGCGCGGTGTACAATCCTGGCCTGCAGAAAGGAAGGGAGGAGGGCCAGCCAGAATGGCGCAGCGGGCTTCATGCAGGGCGGGGTTCTGATGGGGAATAGGAAATGAGCGAGGTATACACAAGCAAGACCACGCTGAGACTCACGGGCATGAACATCGACGGCTCGGCAATCTGGTGCAGGAAGATCACCGTCCACATCCCCGCCGCGATATAGCGGGGGCGGTCAAATTCGCGCCGGCGGATCCAGCCAACCAACCGCCAGAACAAATGCACAAACATACCCAACCCCAGCAGGACACCCACCAGCCCCACATCTACCTGCAGGCGGATAAAGCCATTGTGGACATTGCCCCCCCCTGCCAGCATGTCCTTCCACTTCCCCAGCCGCTCGACCACTCCATCCGCGTGCAAATAGGCGTCATAGCCATACCCAAGCAATGGCCGGTCCAGCATGATGGGCCAAAGGGTCTGCCAAATGGACCAGCGCCCGGTCAGCGTCTCGTTGCGGCCAAATAGCCGGAACAGCTCCCCGTAGAACACCGCGAGCAGAAGCAGGGCCGTCCCTGATAAAATCGCCAGCTGCCATGCCTTAAGCCAGCCCCGTTGCACGGAAAACAGCACCAGCAACACCACCACACTTGCGGCAAACCCGAAGTACGACGTCACCGAGTCCGACTTCCACATCACCAAGACGGCAACGACAATGCCGGCCAGCGCCACCAGTACCCCGGACGGGCGGAGGGCGGACAGAGCCAGAGCCAGGCAGAGCGCCCCCCACAGCGCCGCCGCATTGCCCAGCCAGTTCTTCTGGCCGAACAGCCCCTTCCAGGAGCCTGTGTGTATGGTGCCGTGCAACCCAATGTCCGGTGCAGACCAGACCACAGATGCACTGCCTATCACCATCGTCACCAAGGCAGCCTGAAGTACGCCAACACCAGTGCCGAAGGACACGGTCCGGGCCAACGCAGCACCGATAAGGAACATCACCGCCAACAGTACTACGCGCTTCGCGCTGAACATGGGCGCGACCGACCAGATTACCGAAAGCCCCGCCAATACCAGCAAGGCCCAGAAAAAAGGATTGGCCCTCACCACCTCCAACGGTCGGACACGGGCGTCATAAATAGCCCAGCCCAAGCCCAGGACAATAACAGACCAAATTGCGCGGGAAATAAACTGTGGGGAAACAACGTCAAACTCAAGCTTGCCACCCCAGGAGATAGCCACGTTGGCGGCCGCCAGCAGGCCCAGATACAGAAGAAAAAGCTTGACCACATTCCGGATATTCATAGCGGCACATTATATCTCGCTGACCGGCAGAAGTTGTGCGGAGGATTCAACTCGTAAGTGCAACTCAACAGGCACAACGACATATTCTTGAGATGGATTCGAACAACTGTCTTATCGACCATAGATATCGTCGAAGCGCTCGATATCATCCTCCTCCAGGTACTCCCCCACCTGCACTTCGATGATCTGCAGCGGAATCTTGCCGCGGTTCTCCAGCCGATGTTTGGCGCCAATGGGAATGTAGGTGCTCTGGTTCTTGGCGATGGCGATCACCTCGTCGTCACGGGTTACCGTGGCAGTTCCAGCAACGACGATCCAGTGTTCGGAGCGGTGCATGTGGCGCTGCATGCTCAAGCTTTGTCCGGGCTTGACTGTGATGCGCTTCATCTTGAAGTCGTTGGCGCTTTCGAGCACGGTATAGCTGCCCCAGGGGCGCTGCACGGTGAGATGTGCAATGTGTTCCTGGGCGTTGTTACGCTTCAGGGTATCGACCACCTCGCGCACGCGCTGGCTCTCGCCACGCTTGGTGATGAGGACAGCATCGGGGGTTTCGATGATATTCAGGTCTTCCACACCAATGGCGGCAACCAGGCGCTTGTTGCTCTGGATCAGGGCGTTGCGGCAATCCACGGCGATGATGTTGCCCTGGGTGGCGTTGCCGGCTGCGTCCTTGTCGGAGACTTCGTGCACCGCATCCCAGCTACCGACATCAGACCAGCCGATGTCGCAGGGGATAAGGGCAACGTTGGCGGTCTTTTCCAGCACGCCGTAATCGATGGAGATGCTGGGCATGCGCGGGAAGTGCCGGGAAACAGCCTCGGCGGCGTTGCCGCTTTGCCATTCGGTGGTGATATCGTTGAGGATGGCCGTCACTTCGGGGAGATGGTGGGTGATCTCCTGCAGGATGGCCGAGGCCTTCCAGACGAACATGCCGGAGTTCCAGTAATAACTGCCGTCGCGGAGAAAGGATTCTGCGGTGGCGAGGTCCGGCTTTTCGGCAAAGCGTTGCACGGCGTGCACGTTACCGCTCTGGGCGGCACCGGCCTGGATGTAGCCGAAGCCAGTGTCCGGCCGCGATGGGGTAATGCCGAAGGTGACCAGTTGGCCGTTCTGCGCCGCCACCACAGCCTGGCGCAGGGCGGTCTGAAACAATGCCGGCTCCTTGATGACGTGGTCCGCTGGCAGAACGAGCATGACGGGATCCTCGCCGTTGCGCGTCAGCCAGGCGGCAGCCAGGGCGATGGCTGGCGCGGTATTGCGGCCTTCCGGTTCAAGCAGGGTCTGGTAGGGGCTGAGGGCATGGTAGGCCTCGCCTTGGGCGTAGTCCTTTTTGGTGACGATGAGGACATGCTCGCGCGTGACCAGCGGATGCAGGCGGCTGATGGTGGCTTCGAGCAGGGTGTGGCCGCCATCAATGGAGAGGAACTGCTTTGGCAGCTGCTCGCGGGAGAGCGGCCACAGGCGGGTGCCGCTGCCGCCGGCGAGGATGACGGCCTGGATATCGGGTTGTGCGTTCATAGTTTTTGTCGCGCTGCGTTACCGTTTTGTTCTCTTGTGCCTTTTCGCCCACGGAGTGGACTCCTACGTTGTAATCAGTTTTTCCAACTCGCGTGTTTTTTCCTGCATCAATCGTTCGTCACCGCGCGTCTCCACGTTGAGGCGCAATAGCGGCTCGGTGTTGGAGGAGCGCAGGTTGAAGCGCCAAGTGCCGAAATCCATGCTGAGGCCGTCGGTGCGGTCGACGGTTATTGATCCCCTCCCCCCTGCCCCCCTCCCTGAGGGAGGGGGGGAATTAATGTGGCTCCCTGAGGGAGGGGGGGAATTAATGTGGCTCCCTGAGGGAGGGGGGGAATTAATGTGGCTCCCTGAGGGAGGGGGGGAATTAATGTGGCTCCCTGAGGGAAAGGTGGAACTAATGTGGCTCCCTGAGGGAGGGAGGGGATTCATGTAGTGCGCCTCGATGCGGGCGACGGTGGCCGGGGCATCGGCCACGCGGTAGTTGATCTCGCCGCTGCATGGGTAGGCTTTGATGCGTTCCTCCACCAATGCCGAGAGTGGCTTGCCGGAGGCGGAGATGTATTCGGCCACCAGCAGCCAGGGGATCATGCCGCTGTCGCAGTAGGCAAAGTTGCGGAAGTAGTGGTGGGCCGACATTTCACCGCCGTAAACGGCGTCTTCACTGCGCATGCGCTCCTTGATGAAGGCGTGACCGGTTTTGCTCATGACCGGGATACCGCCCGCCTGCCGGACCATATCGATGGTGTTCCAGGTCAGGCGCGGGTCGTGGATGATCTTGGCGCCGGGATTGTGTTGCAGCAGTTGGGCGGCGAGCATGCCGACGATGTAGTAGCCCTCGATGAAGTCTCCCTTCTCGTCGAACAGGAAACAGCGGTCGTAGTCGCCATCCCAGGCGATGCCCATGTCAGCGCCGTGCCGGCGCACAGCCTCGGCGGTGGCAGCGCGGTTTTCCGGCAGCAGCGGATTGGGGATGCCGTGGGGGAAGGTGCCGTCGGGCTGGTGGTGGATACGGGTGATCTTGAACGGCAGATGGGCGGCGATGGCGTCAAAGGCCGGTCCGGCAGCGCCGTTGCCGGCGTTGACCACCAGATGCAGCGGCTTGAATTTGGTCTGGTCGATGAAGGACAGCGCCTTGGCGACGAAGCTGGGCATGATGTCCCAGGGCTGATCGCTGCCCTTGCCCTTGACGGCCGGGCCTGCGTGTTCCCGGGCGTAACGTTCGATATCGTTCAGGCCGCTGTCGCCGCTGACGGGGATCGCCTGTTCGCGCACCAGCTTCATGCCGTTGTAGTC
Source organism: Sulfurivermis sp. (assembly GCF_059410345.1). Classification (NCBI taxonomy): domain Bacteria; kingdom Pseudomonadati; phylum Pseudomonadota; class Gammaproteobacteria; order Thiohalomonadales; family Thiohalomonadaceae; genus Sulfurivermis; species Sulfurivermis sp. Next base: position 98,943 of record NZ_JBLJDO010000010.1, read on the forward strand.
CATGGGGTTGTGGCTGGCGGTGACCATGATGCCGCCGCCCATGCCGGACTGGGCCGCGGCGTGGTAGATCATCTCGGTGCCGCACAGGCCGATGGAGCGGGTGTCGACGTCGCTGTCGTTGAGGCCGCGGATCACGGCGGCAGCATAGGCCGGGCTGGTGAGGCGGATATCCCAGCCGACCGCTACCGGCCCTGAGGGCTGGATGACGGCCGCATAGCCACAGCCAATACGGTAGGCGATGTCCTCGTTCAGCTCGTCCGGGATGCGGCCGCGGATGTCATAGGCCTTGAAACAGGGCAGCTTGCTCATGTCAGACCCAGGCTCTGCGGTGGTGCAATAGGTTGATGGCCATGTATGTATGTATGTCGTTGTTTGTCAGTTGTCGCGGCGGAGCCGCTCCTGCGTTCAATTGCGTGTCTGTGCCTGTGTAGGAGCCGAGTCCTCTCGGTGAATGGCGCCCCGCTCCGGCGTCTTTCGCCCACAGAGTGGGCTCCTACGATTGCCGTTTTCCATACGCCTTATCAACAAATCTCTGCATACGCTGGAAATATTCAAACAGAGTCGGCGTCTCATCCGCCAATCGCCGGAAAAAATCGGTAAGACGCGATTCATCTTCTTCGTATTCGTGGTTTACGGAGTTTCTAAGCTCGCGTATCAAACGCCAATGTTCGACTGAATCGAGAATTTCAAGTTTTTCCATGTAGGCGAGTACCGCGCCGAAGGGTTCGGTGTTCTCTTCCTCTTCAATCGCGATGGCACGCATGGTCTTGCCGAGATGCTCCTGAAACTCGCTGAAGCGGATACGGAACGCTGCGAGCGACTCGTGCTGCTCCGGCGTCAGCGTCCCCCAGTCGGCTATGGGCACGAACGCCCTGACTTGCCCCAAGGACCAGGCGAGATAATCCTTCATCCTACGCAGATGATCGATCTTCTTGTGAATCAAGCGAATATGCTCTGTCACAGGCGTACCCCCTGCTGTTTCGCTAGACGATAGATGGGGTCTTCCTTACCTATCTGGTTGATCACCATATCTACGTGCAAATCAAGGTCGTCCTCCAGATCGATTTTGCACTTCAATTCGGAGGTCAGGTCGGCGAACTCAGGTTCGATGTACAGATCAACATCGCCGCCCCTTCTTTGATCGTCCACACGCGAACCGAACAGCCAAACCTTGGTATCCGCGCCGAAGTACCTTTGTACGTGGCTCTTAATCAATTTGGCCTGTTGGTCCGTCAGACGCATTGCGTCCCCTCCATATCATTTCCACCAATCACGCCGCGCTGGCGCAGCAATGCCACTACCTTGTTTACGCTCTCCGTCAGTGTTTCTTCGGCTGTGTCGACTATCAGGTCGGGGTTTGCCGGTTCTTCATAGGGCGAGGAAATGCCGGTGAACTCCTTGATCAGCCCGGCCCGCGCCTTTTGGTACATACCTTTGACATCACGCGTCTCACAAACCTCCAGCGGACACTTGACGTAGATTTCTATGAAATTCCCCGGCCCCATCAGCTCCCGCACCCGCTGCCGATCGGCCCGCAGCGGCGAGATGAAGGCGGTCAGGGCGATGACGCCGGCCTCGACGAAGAGTTTGGCCATTTCACCGATGCGGCGGATGTTTTCGCTGCGGTCGGCAACGGAAAAACCCAAATCGGAACACAGGCCATGACGCACGTTGTCGCCGTCGAACACGAAGGTGCGGCAGCCGCGCTGGTGCAACGCCTCCTCCACCGCGTGGGCCAGGGTGGACTTGCCGGCGCCGGACAGACCGGTAAACCACAGCACGGCGGTCTTGTGGCCGTTGAGCTGCTCGCGGCGCTGGCGGGTGACGGTGGCGTGGTGCCACACCACTTCACGCTGACTGCTGTCCGGCTTCATCGGATTCCTTCTCAAAATCATGCGTCGTTTCGGCGTTGAGGTGAGCCACCTCGAGATGCAGGCGCTCGATTTCGGCCTTGAGCGCGACGTACTCCTCTTGCTTGCGGCGCAGGAAACGCAGGGTAATACGCGCCTTCTCCTCCAGCCCCGTGGGGGTGAGCAGGTAGGCGTAGGCCTTCTTGTTGGGGTTGTTCCTGAAGTTGGCGGCCTTGATCAGGCCCTTGGCGATCAGCGCCTTGAGGCAGTAGTTGATCTTGCCCAGGCTGACGCCGGCCGCCTCGGCCAGCTCGCGCTGGGTGAGCTCCGGGTTGTCCTGGAGGAGCTTGAGGAGACGGTAGTGGGTGGCTTCGTCGAGCATTCCATGTTCAGCCGTTGAACAGATGGCGTATTACATGATTTTACGTGGGGCAAGTCAAGGAGACCCTGGGGCTGAAAAGCCCTTTCACTATCACGGTCTACAGCAGAACGGCGCTGACGCCCAAGGCTTCTGCCGCACTTGCCAGCACCTGATCCAGAGAACACAACCGTGCACCATGGGTTGATGCGACCGCGAGGTGCAGGGCGTCACCCGCACACAACCCTGTCGAGTACTGATCGGCAAACCGTGCCGCCATTTGGAATTCAAGGCGTGAAACCGGCAGGACGGTAAACGATGCATCGGCCATGGCGGTAAACGCAGCCAGCACCTCTGCCCGTTGGGCGGGCGACAGATGTCCGGCTCGGACCTTGAGCGACAAGGCACCAGAAAATTCGGTGATAACCCAGTCGCTGATGGCAAGCTGTTCCGGCGGCTGGGCGGCGAGCCAGTCCTGCATTTCCCTGGTCCGCACCTCGTTGGTGAATGCCGCGACCAGCAGGCTGGTGTCGAGATAAAGCATCAATAGCGTGCCTCATCACGCATTGAGCGTACAAACTTGCCCGCATCTTCAGTTTGCTGCGGCAATCCGGCGGTCAACTGGCGCAATACGCTCACATCGACGGGCTGACGCGGAATTTCCTGTCGGGAAAGTCGCAATACGGGCTTGCCGCGTTTGGTGATGACGACTGTTTCCCCGCTGGCTGCGAGTTCGACCAACTCACTGAGCCGAGCCTTGGCATCCGCGATACTGACGGTGGTGCTGTCCATAGTCCGCTCCCGGGATGACTAACTAGATGGTCATATTGTAGTTCTTTCGGTAGCCGCCAACCACATGAATGTCGACGGCTCCAAGTGCAGGAGCCGTATTCTCTCGGCGAACAGGCTTGACCATGAGTCAGCCTCTGTGGCCTACCCACGGAGTGGATCCCTATTGCTTTTTCGCGCACATACCCGATAACTCCAGGCAACTTGAAGGCGTTACGATGGAGCTTCCCGGCCTGGGGTTTTCGAGCAACAGGCGGTCCCCGGTAACCAGTATTGCAGCGGGCTCGCCCGCTAGCAGCGCCCATAGATGAGCATCCTGCGGATCGGGAGCGGGGTTCGCAGCATCATCGACAGGCTCACGCCAAATGGCGTTGGCAGCTATCTCCACGAGAAAGGTATCGACCTCGGCTTCATCAAGACCGTGCATCTGGGCCAGCTTTGGCCTCAACAGTACAGCCCTGTATTCGCGCAGCAAGGCGGGCGACAGCAGGTAGAGTACCCGGCCATCAAGCATCGCATCGAGAACTATGGCGGTGGGGCTTGATGCCTGCGCTGTAATCAACCCGGCAACGACAACGTTGGTGTCGATGATAAACAGGCGAGGCGTCATGGCTTGCGGGTGGCGCGGGTCTCTTCAACAGCCAGCTGCACAGCCTCGTTCTCATTGAGGTGCGCTTGTGCACGGGCACGCGCCACAAGCTGCCGGGCACTTTCCAGCGGCTTGATGCCGCGCAGCAGCAACCCTTCTTCAATGATCTTGCCGATGGAGCGGCCCTGCCTGGCCGCAGCCTCTTTCAGCGCCTGGTGCAACGCGTCATCCAGTGTAATAGTCAGCCTGCTCATACTCACAACCTCTGTTTAACCACACAAATGCATTTTAGCACCAAGACACCAACGCACAATCCTGCAGGATAGATTTAAGGAAACTCTGAATAAGTTCAGAGCTTCCGCGGCACAGGGATGTGCCGCGTGGGCTGAGAGGTCCAGGATGGACTTATTCGGACCTTCCTTAAGTACAGCGCATCTGCGAACGATGCTGCGGCGGGCAGAACCCTTCGCCCACGGAGTGAGCTGCTATGGGGATCAGCGTCCGAGGAAACGACGGATACGCTCCACGCCTTCCTGAAGGCGTGTCAGGTCGGTGGTGTAGGCGAAGCGCAGGTAGCGTTCGGGCTGGTGACTGCCGAAGTCGGCGCCGGGGGTGACGGCGACACCGGCCTGCTCCAGCAGGTCGCGGCTGAGTCGTCGGCTGTCGGCGGCGAGGCGGCTGCAGTCGGCATATATATAGAAGGCGCCCTGCGGGGTGAGCGGGATGTCGAAGCCCAGCTCGCGCAGGGCCGGCAGCAGGTAGTCACGGCGGCGCTGGAATTCGGCGCGACGCGCCTCGAGGATGGCCAGGGTGTCGGCGCTGAAGGCGGCCAGGGCGGCGTACTGGGCTGGGGTGGAGGGGGCGATGAACAGGTTTTGGGCCAGTTTTTCGACCTCACGGATGTAGCCTTCCGGCACCACCAGCCAGCCCAGGCGCCAGCCGGTCATCTGGAAGTACTTGGAGAAGCTGTTGATAATGAAGGCATTCCCCCCTCCCCGACCCTCCCCCTGCAAGGGGGAGGGAGTAATCTCCAGGGCAGTGGTGGCACGACAGCCCCTTCCCCAACCCTCCCCCTGCGAGGGGGAGGGAGTTTTCTCCAGGGCAGTGGTGGCACGACAGCTCCTTCCCCAACCCTCCCCCTGCGAGGGGGAGGGAGTTTTCTCCAGGGCAGTGGTGGCACGACAGCCCCCTCCCCAACCCTCCCCCTGCGAGGGGGAGGGAGTTTTCTCCAGGGCAGTGGTGGCGCGACAGCCCCCTCCCCAACCCTCCCCCTGCAAGGGGGAGGGAGTTTTCTCCAGGGCAG
>NZ_JBLJDO010000011.1:0-103226 GCF_059410345.1 Sulfurivermis sp.
CTCATAATCCTTTGGTTCCAGGTTCAAGTCCTGGTGGGCCCACCAAACAAACAGGGGGGCATACGCCCCCCGTCATCACATCCAAAACGGTCTTCCCGCCGGCGCTACTGGAATCCCCATACCGGCGCCAACAGCTCGCCGAGCCCCTCGTAGGTCTTGGGATCGGCGGCAATGAACTTATCCTTCTTGAACTCTTCCAACAGCGGTGCCGCCACCTTCGTGGCTTCCTCGCTGATCAGTGCGGCGGCAATCTTGGCGCGTACTTCCGGCTCGATATTGGCCCCCACCGAGAAGGTGCGCTCGGGATGACTGCGGAACGTCTGCTGAATCAGGCGCAACCCCGTCTGATCCTGTTTGGCCCATACCTGATCGCGCAACACGGCGGCGTCGCCGCGGCCACTCTTGAGGCACTCATTGATTTCCTTGAAGCTGTCCACCCGCAGCATGGTCGGTTGCCGCACCGGGTTACGGAAATGGTTGAGGAAATCCATGGTCAGCATGTTGGGGGAATTGAAGGCGCACACATTGCGCCCGATGAGGTCATCGAGCCGCTGGATGGGACTGTCCTCGCGCACCGCTACCACGATGGTGATTGCGCCGGGCAGGCGCGCCACCGGGACCGCCCCCTGGCGCTCCATGCGCCAACCGGTGTAATGCGGGCCATCGAATACCATGTCATAGGCATTCTGCAAGGTGCCGTTATTGTATTCGAGGTAATTTTTGGCCGGTTTGATGACAAACTGCTTGCCGGTGACCTGCCCCAGGTAATTGAGCAACGGCGTGTAAAGCTTGATGGTCTGCTCGGGCGTCTGGGTCGGCGCCGTCGAGAAAATGATTTCATCCTTGGCATTGGCGGTCCCCAACAACAAACTGCTCAGGCCAATCGCCAACCCCACCTTGATCCACTTGAACATACTTTCCCCCCCCGTCCTGGTTGTTTTATAGGTGTTTTGCGTATGGTGCCCCGCCTGACGCACCCTTGGCAAGGTGTTATCCGCCAGGCATTTCGGCTAATCTTCGCCCATTAATCAGGAATTCCCGTGCATGTACCGCCCCACTACGCTCATTCTGCTTGTCTTCATCGGCCTGTCGGCCGCCTGCTCCCGTCAGGAGCCGCCCGCCGCCGCGGCCGGTGCCGGAACGCCAGCCCATTTGGTGGAGACGGCCCAGGTGCGCACTGAGCACATCGCTCCCACGGCCCTGCGTACCGGCTCATTGCGGGCCCAGCGCGAGATTCAAATCCTCTCCCAGGAGGAGGGGCGCATCATCGCCCTGCCCCACTTCGCCGGTGATGTGGTCCGCCGCGGTGACCTGTTGCTGCAGCTGGACGATGCCCTGCTGGCCGCCGAGCTGCGCAAGAGCGAGGCCCAGCGCCGCCAGATGGAGCTGGACCTGAGCCGGCTCGAGCGGCTGATCCGCAACCAGCTCATCACCGAGGAGGAACTGGCACGGGCGCGTACCGCGCTGGACATCGCCCTGGCTGAAGAGCAACTGTTGCGTACCCGCCTGGGCCATACCCGCATCAGTGCACCGTTCGACGGTGTCATCAGCCTGCGCCGCGCCGAACCGGGCGACGTGGTGCCGCGCTTCACCCATGTACTGACCCTCACCGACCTCACCTCGCTGGTGACGACCACCAGTGTCTCTGAACTGCTGCTGCCCTCGCTGGCCATCGGCGACACAGTGCGCATCCACATCGATGCCCTGGGCGGCGAGGCCCACAGCGGGCGCATCCTGCGCATCCATCCGGCCATCGACGCTGCCACCCGCCAGGGTGTAGTGGAGGTAGCGTTGGACCCGGTGCCTGCCGGGGCGCGGCCGGGCCAGTTGTGCCGGGTACAATTCACCGGCCGGCCTATGCCGCGCCGCGTCATTCCCTTTGCCGCACTACGCCGCGACAACAGCGGCGAGTTCGTCTTCGGTATCGACGCCGAAGGCAAGGTACAGCGCAGCGCCGTGGTCAGCGGCATGCAGCTGGGTGAGGACGTGGAGTTGCTGTCCGGCCCCGAAGTGGGCGCCATCGTCATCACCAAGGGCTTTCTCGGCCTGACGCCGGGTGTCACGGTCAAGGCCGTCAGCGGCACAACACCCGCCTCATGACTCCCATAGCCAACAGCAGCCATGGCGGCATCGCCGCCTGGTCCATCCGCCATCCCATCGGCGTCACCATGCTGGCGCTGACGGTGGTGGTGCTCGGCTTCTTTGCCCTGGGCCGTCTTGCCGTCGATCTGCTGCCGCACATCATCTACCCGGAGATCCAGGTGCGCGTGCTCGATCCGGGCGTGCCAGCCAACATCATGGAGGATCGCATCACTCGCCAATTGGAGGAGCAACTCGCCATCACCGAGGACGCCATCGGCGTGCAGTCACGCACCAGCGAGGGCAACGCCTCGGTGGAGCTGCTGTTCGAATACGGCAAGGACATCGACATCGCCCTGCGCGATGCCAGCACGAGGCTGGATCGCGCCAAGCGCCTGCTGCCCACCACCATCGATCCGCCCATCATCTTCAAGCGCGACCCGTCGCAGATCCCGGTGGCGGAGTTTGTGGTCAGCTCCACCACGCTTGATCCGGTCAAGCTGCGCGACTGGGTCGACTACGACTTCGCCAAGCAGTTCCTCAACCTGCCCGGCGTGGCCGCAGTAGAAGTCGGCGGCGGCCTGGTGCGCGAGATTCAACTACTGCCCGATCAGGAACGCCTCGCCGCCAGCGGCCTCAGCCTCAATGAAGTCGTCAATGCCTTGCAGCGCGGCAACGTCGAGCTACCCGCCGGCCGCCTCACCATGGAGCGCCGCGAACTGGGCGGACGCACCGCAGCACGGTTTCAGAGCGTGCAGGATATCGCCGCGCTGCCGCTGCGCCTGAAGGATGGCACCACCATCCGCCTCGATGAGGTGATGCAGGTGCTGGACACCCACGCCGACGAGCGCATCAAGGTACGCCTCAACGGCATCCCCGGGGTAAAGGTGGCCATCCAGAAACAGCCCACCGCCAACACCATCGCCGTGGTGGACGCGGTGAAGGAGCGCATGGCCTGGCTGCAGCAGAACCGGCTGCTGCTGGAGGATGCCGTGGTGTATGGCGTAGACGATCAGTCCATTTACGTGCGCAATGCCCTGGACAGCGCCGCCCTGGCCGCGCTGTCCGGCACCCTGCTGGCAATGAGCGTGGTGTATCTGTTTCTCGGCAATCTCCGCCGCACCCTGATCATCGGCAGCGCCATTCCCCTCGCCATCATGGTCACCTTCGTGCTGATGGGACTCGGCGGCCTCACCTTCAACATCATGACCCTGGGCGGCCTCGCCCTCGGCGTCGGTATGCTGGTGGACAACACCATCGTGATGCTGGAGAACATCCAGCGTCATCAGCGCGCGGGGGAGGCACCCATCGACGCCGGCACCAACGCTGCCGGTGAGATCCACGGCGCCATCATCGCCGCTACATCCACCAACCTGGCCGCCGTGCTGCCCTTCCTGTTCATCGGCGGCCTGGTGGGCCTGCTGTTCCGCGAACTGATCTTCACCATCTCCGCCGCCATCCTCGCCTCCATGGTAGTAGCCTTGACCCTGGTTCCCGCCCTGGCGGTGCAGGTGCGCAGCATCGACAGCGGCCGCCTGCGCCGTGCGGTGGATGGCCTCATCGTCCGCCTGCAAAACCTCTACGCCGCCACCATCGCCTGGCTGTTGGATCACGCTGCCGCACAGGCCGCCCTGCTGGTGCTTCTCGCTGCGGCACTGGTGCTCGCCCTACCGAGCTTCGGCGGTAAACAGGAGTTCCTTCCCACCATGGACGACGGCCAGGTGCAGGTGTTCCTCACCGCCGACCCCGGTGTGTCGGTGGAGGAAATGGATCGCAGCGTGCAACGCCTGGAACGATTGTTCCGCCGTCAGCCTGAAGTGGTCAGCGTGTTTGCCACCGTCGGCGGCTTCATCTTCGGCCGCACTGAGCGCCAATCCAGCAACAGCAGCTCCATCATGGTGCAGCTGGTGCCGCGCAGCCAGCGGGCCGAGAGCAGCAATGACTGGATCCGCCGTTTACAGAAGGAGGTGGCCAAGGAGGAGCTGGCCGGCGTGCGCATCCGCATGCGCAGCCGCGGCGTGCGCGGCATCCGCGTCGGCAGCGGCGACGACGATCTCAGCATCCGCATTCAGGGCACCGACCTTGCCACTCTGGCCGAGGCCGCCGACGAGGCAGTCAATCGTCTCAAGACCCTACCCGGCATCAGCAACCTGATGCACTCCGCGGAAGAGCAGCGCCAGGAGCTGGCCATTGTGCTGGACCGCGAGCGGGCGGCGGCACTGGGGCTGGATGCGGAGGATGTGGGCCGCGCCCTGCGCCGCGCCCTGGAGGGTGAGGTGGTGACCGATTTCATCGAGCGTGATCGCAGTGTCGACGTGCGCCTGCGTCTGCCGCGGCGCGAGGTGGATACACCACGCGCCCTGGAGGAGCTGGTGCTGTACAGCGGCAGCGGTATGCCGCTGCGCCTGGGCGATATTGCCCGCATCAGCCTGGTGGCCACCCCCTCTGAGATACGCCGCGACAATCAACGCCGCATCGTCGAACTGAGCGCCTCGCTGGTGGGCGGCACCTCACTCAGCGAGGCCTATGAACATATCCACGAGCGCATGACGGCCCTGCCCCTGCCCTCCGGCTACACCTGGTACGACGGCGGCGAACTGAAGGCGTTACAGGAAGGCCGCGCACTGGGCATGCTGCTGCTGGGCTTGGCGATCTTCCTGGTGTTCGTGGTGATGGCAGTACAATACGAGTCGCTGCGCAATCCACTGGTCATTCTCCTGTCCATTCCGTTCGCCGCCGTCGGCGTTGCAGTCGGCCTGAAATTGAGCGGCCTGCCGCTGTCCATGCCCGTATGGCTCGGCATGATCATGCTGGCGGGCATCGTGGTGAACAATGCCATCGTGCTGGTGGAGTATGTGGAGATCATGCGGCGGCGCGGCGCCGCCGTACGCGAAGCGATCATCGAAGCGGCGCGGCTGCGCCTGCGTCCGATCCTGATGACCACCCTCACCACCGTGGCCGGCATGAGTCCGCTGGCGCTGGGGTTGGGCGAGGGCGGCGAGATGCTGCGCCCGTTGGCGGTGGCCATCATCTCCGGCCTGAGTATTTCACTGCTGGTGACGCTGTTCCTGATCCCGGTGGTCTACCGCCTGCTTCATCTGCGCGCCACGATGTAACTGGCGTAATCCAGCGGCGCAGCCAGCAGTTGTGCCGCCGTGTTCTCCCGCGCTGCTTCAACCCGCTGCCTCCACAACTCGCCGTCGCCCTGCGACGCCAGCCGTTCAAGCAGCGCGCCCGGCGACGACAGGACACCGTCAGCAAGCAGCACCTGCGCGCGTCCCAACGGCAACACGCTGCCAACGCCGCTGTCCCATGCGCCACCACGGCGGAAACGACGCCAGGCCACGTCGGCGACAGCGAGCGCCAGTTCCCTGTCCTCCTGCCGTGCGCTCACCCCGGACCAGGCCAGCAGGCCCGCGGCCACCTGCGCATAGTCCTCCAGCACACCATCGCCGGGCAGCCTGCCGCGATGATCGGCGGCACGCACCAGGCGCTGGCCATCCCAGAACGCCGCCACCAGATAAGTGTGCAGGCGCAATCCCGCCTGACGGTAGCGCTCGTCCCCAGCCGTGCGGGCGGCCAGCGCCAACGCCTGTAGCGCCAGCCCATTCCAGGCCGCGATGCGCTTGTCGTCCCGCGGCGCACTACGCTTGGCGCGGGCGGCCAGCAGTTTGCTGCGCGCCGCGGCCAAAATCTGCACCGCCTCTTTGCCGAACCGCTGTACCAACGCCTCCTCGTCCAACACCTTCCGCGGCAAGTGCCCGCCAGCAAACGGAGCCGCACCGGCCAGTCCCCAGGCCCCTGCCGCTACGCGGTACTCCTCCGCCGTGAGCAGGCGGCGCAGTTCATCCTCCGACCACAGGTAATAGCCACCTTCCTCGCCGGTGGCATCCAGCGCCGATAGGCTGGCGGCAAAGCCACCACCGGGCAGAAGCAGTTCGCGCAGCATGAAGTCCAGCGTATCGCGCCCGACCTCTGCCCACTGCGGCTCCCCCAGTAGCGCCGCCGCCTCGAAGTACAGCACGGCCAACTGGGCCGAGTCATACAGCATCTTCTCGAAATGCGGTTCGTGCCAGGAAGGGTCCACGGTATAGCGGAAAAAGCCGCCACCGATATGGTCGCGCAACCCCTGCGTCGCCATTTGCTGCAGGGTCAGACGCAGAAACGCACCCAGGGCAGCATCGCCGCTGTCGTGATAGAGCGTGAGCAGCGCACGCAGACGCGGCATATAGGGGAACTTGGCTGGCGCACCGAAGCCACCTTCCAATTCATCGGCCTGCGCCAGCGCCGCCTGCAGCAGTGCTGCACGTAACTGCTGCGGAGCCGCATGTATCGGCGGTAGTGCTGCCCGCGCTTCCATCAATGCCTCTGCAGCAGCGACCTGGCGCCAGTCCGCGCCTTCGTCACGCCACACCGCCGTCATACGCTGCAGCAGTTGCAGCAATTCCGGTGGCGTTACATAGGACGTACCATAAAGCGGATGGCCATCCGGGGTGAGAAATACGCTCAACGGCCAACCGGCGTTGCCGCGGCTGCGCTGCACGAAGGCCAGCAGATAGGCATCCTCTTCTGGGGAAAGTTCGCGGTCGATCTTTACCGGAATGAAATCACGGTTGAGTACAGTGGCGATGGCGGGGTCGCGGAAGCTCTCCCGCTGCATCACATGACACCAGTGGCAGGCGAAGTAGCCGCTGGATAGGAAGATGGGTTTTTCAGTACGTTGCGCCTCCTGCAGAGCGGCACGATCGAGTAGGCGCCACTGCACTGGATCATCCGCATGCGCGGCGAGATAGCGGGAAGGGTGATCGCGTAACGGACTGGCGTTTGTAACGGATAAAAACGGCAACAACAGCAGGCAGACCAGCATACCGCCGACATGCGGCACGCCGGCGTGCCACCTAATCCTTTGGCTTATCGCCGCCATCCTTGCCGTCATCGCTGTTGGTGTTGCCCTGCCAGACTTCCAATTCCTGGCGCAACGCCTCTTCGTCGCGGATGTAACGGTCGAGGGTTTCGTCCATCTTCTCATCACTGTTCAGATCATCCTCGGCGTCCTCCTTGCGCACGAAACGGCGCGAGAAAAACACGCCGATCTCGAACAGTATCCACATCGGTACGGCAAGCAGAGTCTGCGAGAAGATATCGGGCGGCGTCAGCAACATGCCGATGACGAAGGCGCCGACGATGATGTAGGGGCGCTTCGCCACCAGGGCATCCGGCGTCACTACCCCCATCCACACCAGCAGGATGGTGGCGATGGGCACTTCGAAGGCGACGCCGAAGGCGAAGAACAGCTTGAGCACGAAATCCAGATACTGGTTGATGTCAGTCATCACCGCCACGCCTTCAGGCGCCGCCGCGGTGAAGAAGCCGAATACCAGCGGGAACACCACGAAATAAGCGAAGGCCATGCCGGCATAAAACAGCAAGGTGCTGGAGATGATCAGCGGCATGATCAGACGCCGCTCATGGGCGTACAGGCCGGGGGCGACGAAGGCCCACATCTGATACAGCAGATAGGGGATGGCAACAAAGACTGCAGCCACCAGGGTCAGCTTGAGCGGGGTAAGAAAGGGCGAGGCCACCTCGGTGGCGATCATCGAGCCGCCTTCCGGCAGGTGCGACAACAGCGGCTGCGCCAACAGCGAATAGATATCGTTGGCGAAATAGAACAGTCCGAGAAAGATGACCAACACCACCAGCACTGCGCGCAGCAGGCGGTCACGCAACTCGATCAGGTGCGAGATGAAGGGCTGCTCGACCTCGGAGCCGTTACCGCTGCTATTGGGTTGCTCACTCATGTCGGCGGCGTCGCTTCTTTGTCCGGCTTGATGGGCACAGCGGCATCGCTCGGGGCCGGTTCAACCGGCGCATCGAGGGTCGCCATCTCCACAGACTTGTTGATATCGTTCAAACCACTCTTGATATCCTGCAACGAAGCCTTGGCCTCTTCCATCATGTCGTACAGACCGTCGCTCTTGGCCTGCTGCTCGACGATCCGCTTGAGCTCCTCGGCCTTGATCTCGCGATCAATATCCGCCTTCACCGTACCGACAAAATGGCGCGCCTTGCCATACCACAGCCCCACGGTACGAGCGACCACAGGCAGCCGTTCGGGCCCCAGCACCAATAGGGCGACGATACCGATGACCACCAGCTCCCAGAAGCCGACGTCGAACATGATTTATCCGAATGCGCGTTGTAAGTATTGGGCGACGCGAATCTGCATCGACCGCGCCAGCCCTCTACGAAAGTGCGGGCTCAGGTCTTGTCTTTCTCGCGGGTGGCCTCACCCTCGATGACGCTACCTTCCTTCTTTTCGTCCAGCTTCTCGCCATCCTTCGCCGCTGACTGCTCGCCCTCTTTCACGGAGGAACGGAAGTTCTTGATGGCGCTGCCCAGATCGCCGCCGATATTGCGCAGACGCTTGGTGCCAAACAGCAGGATAACGATTGCCAGTACGATAAGCAGTTGCCAGATACTCGGTGCCATGATTCAACTCTCCGCCTTAGTAGAAATGCCGGCAGCCTGGTGCTGCCGTAGGAATACTGCCCTCAATCCATTTGACCTGTACTTACTTGGTCCGGTTCGCCTTCTCTTCCAGTCCCGACAGGCCAAAGCGCCGTTCCAACTCATTCAACACTGCCTCGGGCTCCAGATTCAGATGCTTGAGCATCACCATGCAGTGGAACCACAGATCGGCCGTTTCGTAGATCACCTGGGCGGGATCACCCCCCTTGGCGGCGATCACCGTTTCAGTGGCTTCTTCGCCAACCTTCTTCAGGATACTGTCCAACCCCTTGGCGTACAGCTTGGCCACATAGGAGCTATCCGGATCGGCGCCCTTGCGCTGTTCCAGTATCTCCGACAATTGTTTAAGAATATCGCTCATGATCCTTTGCTGTATATCTGCTGCGGATCTTGCAGTACCGGGTCAACACTTTTCCATTGCCCACCGTCGAATACCTTGTAAAAGCAACTGTGCCGACCGGTATGGCAGGCGATGCCGCCCACCTGTTCGATGGTCAGCAGGATCACGTCATTGTCGCAGTCCAGGCGCATCTGCTTCACGCGCTGCACGTTACCGGACTCCTCGCCTTTGCGCCACAATTTGCCGCGCGAGCGCGACCAGTACACCGCGCGCCCCTCGCGCACGGTAAGCGCCAGTGATTCGCGGTTCATCCAGGCAAACATCAGCACCCGCCCGCTACCCTCTTCCTGGGCAATCACCGGCACCAGGCCATCGGCCGTCCACTTGACTTCGTCCAGCCAGTCCTCGCTCACAGCCGCACCTCGATGCCGGCGGCCGCCATGCGCTGCTTGGCCTGTTCGATGGTGTATTCGCAGAAGTGAAATATACTGGCAGCCAGCACCGCGTCGGCATGGCCCTGCACGATGCCATCGACCAGATGATCCAGATTGCCCACACCGCCGGAGGCGATTACCGGCACGCGCACGGCCTCGGATACGGCACGCACCAGGGCCAGATCGAAGCCGGATTTGGTGCCATCACGGTCCATGCTGGTGAGCAGAATTTCACCGGCACCAAAATCCACCATGCGCCGCGCCCACTCCACCGCATCGATACCGGTGGCCTTGCGCCCGCCGTGGGTGAAGATTTCCCAGCGCGGTGTCTCCCCTGGCGCGCTCACGCTCTTGGCATCAATGGCAACGACGATGCACTGCGAGCCGAAACGATCGGCTGCCTCCTTGACGAACTCAGGATTGAATACCGCTGCCGTGTTGATGCCCACCTTGTCGGCGCCGGCATTGAGCATACGGCGGATGTCGGTACTGGTGCGGATGCCACCGCCAACGGTCAGCGGAATGAATACCTCACCAGCCACCTTTTCCACCACATGCACCATGGTTTCGCGGTTATCGGAAGAGGCCGTGATGTCGAGGAAGGTGATCTCGTCGGCGCCCTGCTGATCGTAGCGGCGCGCGATCTCCACCGGATCGCCGGCATCGCGGATGTCCAGAAACTTGACGCCCTTGACGACGCGGCCATTGTCCACGTCGAGGCAGGGAATGATGCGTTTGGCTAGGCCCATTGCGATAGATTCGGACTGGTAGGTCGGACGTCAGGCCGACGTGTTATACATAATCATTGCGGACAAAGTTCATCGGCCAGGCGCTGGCCCTCGGCGAAATCCAATGTGCCTTCATAGATGGCGCGGCCGGTAATCGCGCCGGTGATCCCTTCGTCAGCTACTGCGCACAGGGCACGGATATCATCCAGATTGGTGATGCCGCCGGAGGCGATAATGGGAATGGATACCGCCTGCGCCAGTTTCACCGTCGCCTCGACATTGACACCGGACATCATGCCGTCACGGCCGATATCGGTATAGATGATGGCCGATACGCCATCCTGCTCGAAGTGCTGCGCCAGATCGATGACGTCGTGCTTGGACAGTTTGGACCATCCATCCATTGCCACCTTGCCCTCTTTGGCGTCGAGGCCAACGATGACATGGCCGGGGAACTCGGCGCACAGATCGCCGATGAAGCCGGGATGATTCACCGCCTTGGTGCCGATGATCACATACTGTACACCGGCGTCGAGATAGGCCTGCACAGTGTCCTCATCACGGATGCCACCGCCCACCTGGATCGGCAGGTCGGGAAACGCCGCTGCGATGGCATGCACCACATCGCGATTCATCGGCCGGCCCTCGAAGGCGCCATTCAGATCCACCAGATGCAGGCGCCGTGCGCCCGCCTCCACCCAGCGCGCCGCCATGGCCACCGGGTCATCGGAGAACACCGTTGAATCCTCCATTCGTCCCTGACGCAGGCGCACGCACTTGCCGTCTTTGAGATCTATGGCGGGTATGAGCAACATCGATCAGTCCTCTCTACTGCGCGTATGGTGAGTTATTAGGCACCCTGGCCATCCCAGCGCAGGAAGTTGGCGTACAGCGCCAGCCCTGCATGCTGGCTTTTCTCTGGGTGAAACTGCACGGCAAACACGTTATCGCGCGTCACGGCGGCGGCAAACGTCACACCATAAGCAGTGCTGGCAGCCGTCAATGCTGCGTCGGCCGGTTGCACATAATAACTGTGTACGAAATAAAAGCGTTCATCCTGAACGATGCCCCGCCACAGCGGATGGGCACATTCCTGGCGCACCTGATTCCAGCCCATGTGCGGCACCTTGAGGCGCTCGCCATTCTGCGCCAGATCGTCGCCGAAGTACTCGA
This sequence comes from Sulfurivermis sp., assembly GCF_059410345.1. NCBI lineage: Bacteria > Pseudomonadati > Pseudomonadota > Gammaproteobacteria > Thiohalomonadales > Thiohalomonadaceae > Sulfurivermis > Sulfurivermis sp. The sequence continues at coordinate 11,286 of NZ_JBLJDO010000011.1, forward strand.
CCCGACCGGGCAGAATGCCCAGACACGCGGTGCCGCCATTCTCCGCGCTGAAGTCCATCAGCGCCTGCATCCCGACACAGACGCCGAGAAAGGGCTTCTCGCGCACCACTTCATGGATCACATCGATCACGCCCTGGCGCGCCATCTCCGCCATGCAGTCGCGGATGGCGCCGACGCCGGGCAACACCACGCGATCAGCCTTACGGATACGTTCCGGGTCATGGGTGACGATGACGTGCTGGCCATCGGCCACGTGCTCCAACGCCTTGGCCACGGAATGCAGATTGCCCATGCCGTAGTCGATGACTGCAACGGTACTCATATATATAGAAGGAAATCCGGCTCGAATCAGATAGGAAGTGAAGTAAGGCGTTACAAGCTGCCCTTGGTAGACGGAGTCATACCCTGCATGCGCGGATCAGCCTCCAGCGCCATACGCAAGGCACGGCCGAAGGCCTTGAACACCGTCTCGGCAATGTGGTGTGCGTTGCGGCCGCGCAGATTGTCGATGTGCAACGTGACTTGGGCGTGGTTGACAAAGCCCTGGAAGAATTCGAGGAACAGATCCACGTCGAACTCGCCGATACGGGCACGCGGAAAGTCCACCTGAAACTCCAGACCGGGGCGGCCGGAAAAGTCCACCACCACGCGCGACAAGGCCTCATCCAGGGGGACATAGGCGTGGCCATAGCGGCGGATACCCTTCTTGTCGCCCACGGCACGGACAAAGGCCTGGCCCAGGGTGATACCGATGTCTTCCACCGTGTGGTGGGCATCGATGTGCAGGTCGCCCTGGGCCTTGACCGTCAGGTCAATCAGGCCGTGGCGCGCCACCTGATCCAGCATGTGGTCGAGAAACGGCACACCGGTCTCGAAACAACCACTGCCGTTGCCATCCAGGTCGACACTTGCCTCAATCCGGGTCTCCAGGGTCTCCCGCGAGACCGTGGCCCTGCGCTCACTCATTGCAACTCCTTAAATATTTGTAAAGCGATAGGCGGCCTCATCGCCGCCCATAGCATACCGACTTCCGCGCCCGGATAGAATAAAGCCATAGCCCGATCATGCCCTTTAAGTTGCAACGACGGGACACATGTACGAGGATACCTCTTTCGACAGCGTAGAGACTGACCCGCTCAGGCGCCTCTGGGCACCGGGCGCACCCGTGATGCAGCAGACAAAATCAAGCAATATCATTGACTTGGCATCGATACGCGTCGCCTGCAAAGACTGTGGGCTGTTCCAGCTGTGCCTGCCGGTGGGCATCGACGGCGCCGACCTGGAACTGCTGGACAGCATCATCAAGCGGCGGCGTCCCATCAAGCGGGGCGAACACCTGTTTCAGGTGGGCGATCCGTTTCAGGCCATATACGCGGTACGTTCCGGCTCCATCAAGACCTACGTACCGACGGAAGACGGCTACGAACAGGTCACCGGCTTCCACCTGCCGGGCGAACTGGTCGGCCTGGACGCCATCCACGCCGACGTCCACCCCTGCGCGGGCAAGGCGCTGGAAACCACCAGCGTATGTGAAATCCCCTTCGATCGCCTGGAGGAACTGTCCGAACGCATACCGACCCTGCGCCATCAGCTGCTCAAGATCATGAGCCGCGAGATTCTGCACGAACAATCGCTGCTGATGCTGTTGGGCAAGAAAAATGCCGAGGAGCGCCTCGCCTCGCTACTGCTCAGTCTTTCCGGCCGCTATCAGCAGCGGGGATTCTCCGCCACCGAGTTCAACCTGAGCATGTCACGCAACGATATAGGCAACTATCTCGGCCTGGTAGTGGAAACCGTCAGCCGGCTCTTCACCCGTTTCCAGGAAGAAGGCCTGCTGACCGTGCAACGCAAACACATCCGCATTCTCGATCTGAACCGCCTTCATGCCATCGCCTGTCAATCGCGCAGCTGCAGCCCCCCTTCCATTCCTGAGTGACCGACTGCGCCATTGTGCATCGATGGCCACCGCGCAAAAAACGCGATAAAAACAGTATGAAATGTACTGTGGGATATAACGCAAACGGTGTGTGCTAATCACCAGTTTGTTTGACAAAAATCAATGTTCTGATATCTTCTCTTCGACTATATTTGGTCGCTAGTTCCGGTAGCAGGGTTCGAGAACGCAGCGATCGGCGCGTCTGGGGGAAAAAAAGAAATTTATAGGCCTATCAGAGTGTTGCCGTCAGAGACAACACTTCCCGCCAATCCTCCCGCCTCCCTCGGAACTATACGGTCACTTACAGATACGGTCAGCTCGACTGGCATTGCGCCAAGTCGCGTTGGTTGGACACAACAACATGGAGTCATGCGTCTGCACACTCCGGATAACAACGGTTTGGGTTTGTTAATGCATGGGGGTTGTCAGAGAAAAAATCAACAACGTTTTTTGGGCGGTAAAAAGTTGGTCTTGGTTTAACCATTGGCTCACACAGAGGAGAGAAACTCGTGGAAGCGACACAAGCGGAACAGAAATATAACTTTGAGGTCGTCAGGTGGTTTTCCATCATGGCGGTGGTCTATCTGGTGGTCGGCACCCTGGTCGGCGTGATCATCGCCTCCCAGCTTGCTTGGCCGGTGCTGAACTTCGACATCGCTGAGCTCACCTTCGGCCGACTGCGCCCGTTGCACACCAACGCAGTAATCTTCGCCTTCGGCGGCTGCGTGCTGATGGCAACCGCCTTCTACTCCGTACAGCGTACCTGCGGCGTGCGTCTATGGAGCGACAAGATGGCGTGGTTCACCTTCTGGGGTTGGAACGTCATCATCGTCTTGGCCGTCATCACCCTGCCGCTGGGCATCACCCAGGGCAAGGAGTACGCCGAGCTGGAGTGGCCCATCGACCTGCTGATCGCAGTGGTATGGCTGTCCTACGCCTTCAACTTCGCCATGACCATCGCCAAGCGCAAGACCAGCCACATCTACGTGTCCAACTGGTTCTTCCTCGGCATGATGGTGATGATCACCTACCTGCACGTGGTCAACAGCCTGGCCATCCCGGTCGAGCTGTTCAAGTCCTACTCCGTATTCTCCGGTGTGCAGGATGCAATGATCCAGTGGTGGTGGGGCCACAACGCCGTAGGTTTCTACCTGACTGCCGGCTTCCTCGGCATCATGTACTACTTCGTACCGAAGCAGGCTGGCCGTCCGGTGTTCTCCTACCGTCTGTCCGTCATCCACTTCTGGGCGCTGATGTTCGGTTACGTCTGGCTGGGTGCGCACCACCTGCAGTACACCGCGCTGCCTGACTGGACCGGCTCCCTGGGCGCCGCCGTTTCCCTGGCCATGATCATCCCGTCCTGGGGTGGTGCCGTGAACGGCATGATGACCCTGTCTGGCGCGTGGGACAAGCTGCGTACCGACTACATCCTGCGCTTCCTGATCATGTCCCTGGCCTTCTACGCCATGTCCACCTTCGAAGGTCCGGTCATGTCCGCGAAGACCGTCAACGCGCTGTCCCACTACACCGACTGGACCGTCGGCCACGTGCACTCCGGTGCCCTGGGCTGGGTGGCCATGGTCGGCGCCGGCGCGCTGTACCACATGGTCGAAAAGCTGTGGAACACCCGCATGTACTCCGCGTCGCTGGTGAACCTGCACTTCTGGATGGCCACCATCGGCACCGTGATCTACATCACCGCCATGTGGGTATCCGGCATCATGCAGGGCCTGATGTGGCGTGACTACGACGAGTTCGGCACCCTGACCTACACCTTCGCCGAATCCGTCGCCGCCATGCATCCCTACTACGCGATGCGCGCCATCGGCGGCCTGATCTTCTGGGCCGGTGGTGTGGTGATGCTCTATAACGTGGTGATGACTGTTCGCCAGGCCGCCGGCCAGCGCAGCAGCTCCGCCGCCGCAGCGACTGCCTAAGCGCGAGAGGAGTTCAATAAAAATGGCTGATCAAATTCATTCGACCAAACTGCAGGACAAGGTAGAGCGCAACGTCTTTACCATGTTCCTGATGCTCGCCGTGCTGCTGTCTGTCGGTGGCCTGGTGGAAATCGTGCCGCTGTTCCTCCTCGACGACACGATGGAGCACAACAAGCGTCCGGAAATCGTCTGGCAGCGCCAGGCCGGCCAGACCCTGGCCGACTGGAAGGCTGGCGATGGCATCCGCCCCTACACCGCTCTGGAACTGGCCGGTCGTGACGTTTACATCCGCGAAGGCTGCTATACCTGTCATTCGCAGATGATTCGTCCGTTCCGCGATGAGAAGGAGCGTTATGGCCACTACTCGCTGGCCTCCGAGTCCATGTACGACCACCCCTTCCAGTGGGGCTCCAAACGTACTGGTCCGGACCTGGCCCGCGTAGGCGGCAAGTACTCCGACGAATGGCACGCTCAGCACCTCCGTGCGCCGCGTTCCGTAGTGCCGGAATCTGTGATGCCCAACTACCCCTGGCTGGACAACAACAAGGTTGACGGCAGCCGTGTGGCCAAGCGCATGCGCGCAATGAAGGCCCTGGGGGTTCCGTACACCGAGGACGACATCTCCGCCGCTTCCGCTGCTACCGGGAAGAGCGAGATGCAGGCCGTTGTTGCCTACCTGCAGGTACTGGGAACCATGGTGAAGTTCGAAGAGGGTGTGGATTACCGTGAGTAATCTGAAGGAGTACTTCCACACAGACTGGGCGGCCATGACCGGCAGTGACTGGATTGGCCTGATCACGACGGTCGGCATTTTCATTCTGTTCGTCGCCCTGTTTGTGTACGTACTCCACCCCAAGAACAAGGCCAGACTGGAATCAAAACGTCACATTCCGATAGACGAAGACGACCGTTTCGATACGGAGGATAAAAAATGAGCGAGCAAAACAATCCGTACGGTGCCCCGACAACCGGGCACGTGTGGGATGACAATCTGGCAGAGCTGACCAACCAGCCCCCCAAGTGGTGGATGATTGGCCTGCATGCCAGCTGGATCCTGGTACTGCTGTACGGCATCGTATACCCGATGTGGCCGTGGTTTGGTGGCGCCACCAGCGGTCTGATGGGCTGGACCTCCATCGGCGAATACAAGCAGGACATGGCCTCCATCCAGGCGGTGCGTGCCAAGTACGAAGACCAGCTGCCGGGCATGAGCGCCTCTGCAATCCTGGCTGACAGCGAGCTGTCCGAGTACGTAGTACGTTCCGCCAAGGTACTGTTCGGCGACAACTGCGCTGCCTGCCACGGCGGCGGTGGCCAGGGCAATCCGGGCTACCCCAACCTGGTGGACGATGACTGGCTGTACGGTGGCGACATCGACACCATCGTGATGAGTATCACCAACGGCCGGATGGGCATGATGCCGGCCAAGGGTGGCGTAGCGATGACCGATGCCGAAATCGATCAGCTGGCCAATGCCATCGCCAAGGGCCAGCCGACCTCCTCCCCGCTGTTCATGGAGAAGGCCTGCTTCGCCTGCCACGGCATGGACGGCAAGGGCATGCACGCCCTGGGCGCACCCAACCTGACCGACAGCATCTGGCGCTTCGGTGACGGTTCGGTGGAAGCGATCAAATACACCATCACTCACGGTGTCAACGATCCTTCCAGCCCGCAGACTCGCAACGCCGTGATGCCGAAGTTCGGTGACCGTCTGAGCGAAACCGATATCAAGAAGCTGGCTGTGTACGTATCCAAGCTGGGCGCCAACTAAGTTATAGCGCCTCACACCTTCCATAACGTAAACAGGTGACCGCGCCCTGGCGCGGTCACCCCAAACAAAAGGGGTGTTGCAATGACTGACTGGGTAGCAATTGCGTCGTATCTGACCGTAGCCGTCGCCACTATCATCGTGGTGTTTCTTGTAGTGAAGGGCTACAACCTGATCTACAAGGATGGCGACAAAAAATAAGCCATTGAACTGGTAATTACCGTGAGGGGGACTGAATAGTCCCCCTCTTTTTTCGTATACTTCGCTGCCAACTTGATATTTTTCAATTACAGCCCAGGTTCCCGGTGAGAAAATCGTCAGTGGCCTGCTGAAAGCCCCCGCTTTCAACAGGGCATTTGCCCAAACTTTTTCGTGACAGCGACCTTTTTTGCTGTCCATCAGGAGGTATCCGTGAACGACCAGGTCGACAAGCAGGCGCATGCCGATGAACTGTATGCCGAATCCCATCATTGGCACGTCAATACCGGCAACGAGACTATCCACGCCAAGCGCATGCCAGGTCGCTTCCGTAACCTGAAATGGGCGGCGGCCGCCGTGTGGTTGGTGTTCTTCATCGGCCCCTACCTGCGTTGGGGCGATCGTCAGGCGGTATTGTTCGACATTCCCGGCCGTCAGTTCCACATCTTCGGTATCACCATCCTGCCGCAGGACGTGTGGATGCTGTCGCTGGTCCTGTTGTTCTTCGCCATCCTGCTCGCAGTAGTCACCTCCATCGCAGGGCGCGTGTTCTGCGGTTATTTCTGTTTCCAGACTGTGTGGACGGATGTGTTCACCTGGATAGAGGAAAAATTGGAAGGTGCGCCACAGAAGCGACGCAAGCTGGATGAGGCGCCGTGGGACTTCACCAAGATCCGCATCAAGGTTATCAAGCACACCCTCTGGATACTGATCGGCGTTCTGACCGGCATCAGCTTCACCCTCTGGTTCGGCGATGCCTTCGAGATGTGGCAGGCCTACTTCACCCTCAGCGCCGGTGCGATGGCCTGGGCTTCCGTAGCCGTATTCACCTTCTTCACCTACCTGTTCGCCGGCCATATGCGCGAGCAGGTGTGTTTCTGGCTCTGTCCCTACGCCCGTATTCAGGGTGTGATGTACGACAAGGAGACCATACTCCCGGCCTATGACTTCAAGCGCGGTGAACCGCGAGGCAAGCTCAAAAAAGGACAGATCGAGGAAGGCAAGGGTGATTGTATCGACTGCGGCCAATGCGTGGCGGTCTGCCCCACCGGCATCGATATCCGCCACGGCCAGCAGGAAGGCTGCATTACCTGCGCGCTCTGCCTGGATGCCTGCGACTCGGTGATGGAAAAGATCAACCGGCCAATCGGCCTGATCCGCTATGCCTCCATGGACGAATTGGAGGGCAAGCCGGCGCTGAATTTGTTCCAGCGCCCGCGCGTACTGGTTTACCTGACCATCCTGACCCTGGCCTTGGCCGGCATCATCTATGGCCTGTTCAATATCTCAGGCCTGGAGGTCAAGGTGCTGCACGAGCGCCAGCCGCTCTATGTACTGCAAAGCGACGGCTCGATCCAGAACAAATACAGCGTTAAAATTCTCAACAAGACTACGCAGGATCAGCACGTAAGCCTTGCGGTCGAAGGCCTGCCGGGCCTGACTATCAGTGGCGGCGAAGGCAGTCTGCTGGCCAACAAGGGACGCATCACCAGCTATACCGTGTTCGTGCGCGTGCCGCGTGAGAACCTCAAAACAGAGAGTACCCCCATCGTATTCCGCGTGCAGGCGGAAACGGATGCAGGACTGGTTTCCAGCTATACGAGCATGTTTATTGGGCCGCGCCCCTAATTCACCACTGACAGGTAACTGGACATGACGACGATCGACACAAGCGACAACCGTATTTCGCAGTCCAACAAACACGCCTTTCGCAATCCTTGGGTGCTGGGCGCAATAGGACTGATCACCGTGGTGCTGGCGGTCAACATCACCATGATTACCTTGGCCATCACCACCAACCCCGGCCTGGTAAGCAAGGACTACTACGAACGCGGCCGCTATAATGAACGCCACTATCTGCAGCGCGTGGCAGAACGTTCTGCTCTGGGCTGGACGGCCAACCTGGAGGTGCCCGCCAGTATCCACCAGGGGGCCACCCAGACCTACCGCATCGTCATCACCGACCCTGTCGGCGAACCACTGCGCGGCGCCCAGGTCGTACTCAACGCCTTCCGCCCCTCCGATGCCAAGGCCGATTTCAACATGCCGTTGGAAGAGGTAGGCGCAGGCATTTACCAGGGCGCCGTTGAGTTCCAGCTGAAAGGTATTTGGGATCTGCTCATCGACGTCAAACGCGACGATAAGACGCTGGAACTGCCGCGCCGCATCACCGTGCAGGGTTGAAGCCCGCCAACAAGGCCTACCCCGCCCGCTCCCTTCCCACACGGGGACGGGCGGCCATGACAAATAACGAAGCCCATGGCCAGTGAACACTCCCACAGCGGCGGCTGCTTTCATTGCGGCCTACCGCTGCCTCCGAAGGAGGATTTCTCCGCCGAGATCGCCGGCGAGAAGCGTCAATTCTGTTGCATCGGCTGCCGCGAGGTATGCCGCGCCATCTACGACGCTGGCCTGGAAGGCTTCTACCAGCGCACCCCCGAGGGCACTCTGCTGGCACCGCCGCCGGACATCCCCAAGGATCTCGCACTCTACGATCTGGACGAGGTGCAGGAAGAGTTCATCGTCCAGCACGGTGAGGAGCGTGAAATCAACCTGTTGGTCGAAGGCATCCACTGCGCCGCCTGCGTCTGGCTCATTGAGCGCACCCTCGCTACCGTACCAGGCATAGCTTCGGCGCAGGTGAATCTGGCCGGCCGCCGCCTATTGGTGCGCTGGGACAACAGTCGTATCAAACTATCCGACATCATCCGGCGCCTGGGGGACATCGGCTACGCCGCCGTACCGTTCGATCCGGAGGTTGCCGAAGGCGCTCTGAAGAGGCAGAACCGTGCCTTCCTGTTCCGCATGGCCTTCGCCGGCTTTGCGATGATGAATCTGATGTGGATATCCATCGCCCTGTATGCCGGAGCCGATCAGAGCGAATTCCGCAGCCTGTTCCACTGGATGGGTTTCGTACTGGCCACCCCCACGCTATTCTATTCCGGCTGGCTCTTCTTCAAGGGCGCCTGGACCGGTCTGCGCCGCCGCCACCTCACCATGGACTTGCCCATCGTGGTGGGTGCGACCACCACTTACCTTTATTCTCTCTACATCACGGTGACTCAGTCCACCGTCGGCGAGGTGTATTGGGATACGGTAGTGAACTTCATGTTCATCATCCTCGTTGGCCGCCACCTGGAGTCGGTGTCCAAGCGCCGCGCCGTGGCCGCCACCCAGCGTCTGCTGGATTTACAGCCGCGCGGTGCCACCGTGCTGCGCGACGGTGAGGAGCAATTGTTGCCGATCCGCGCCGTGAAACCCGACGACGTCGTCTTGGTAAAGGCCGGCGACCGCATCCCCGTGGATGGCATCGTTACGGAAGGCCGTAGTGCAGTGGACGAAGCCATGTTGTCGGGAGAGTCCAAACCGGTCGACAAGGGACCCGGCGACAAGGTTTCCGCCGGCACCATCAACATCCACAGTGCCCTCACGCTAAAGGTGAGCGCCACGCTGAAGAACACCGCCCTAGGGCGCATCATCCGCCTAGTGGAAGAGGCGCAGGCCTCCAAGGCGCCGATTCAATGCACCGCTGATCGTATCGTGCCCTGGTTCGTCGCCATCACCCTGCTACTGGGCACCCTGACTTTTGCCTATTGGTCATTCATCGATATCGAGGTCGCCTTGCTCGCTGCCTGCTCGGTGCTGATCATCACTTGCCCCTGCGCCTTCGGCATGGCCACCCCCATGTCCATCGCCGTCGCCTCCGGCCTTGCCGCACGCCATGGCATTCTGATCAAGAATGGTGCAGTACTGGAAACCCTGTCCAGCATCACCCACTTCGTGTTCGACAAAACCGGGTCGCTCACCGAGGGACGCATGGCGGTGCAGGAGGTGCACCCGGCCGCTGGCATAGACCTCGATACCCTGCTGCTCAAGGCCGCGGCGGTGGAACGCTATTCCGAACACCACATCGCCCGCGCCATCGTCGAGGAGGCGCGTACACGCGGCCTCAACCCGACAGCGCCCGCCATGGAAAATTTCACCAGCACCGCGGGGCTCGGCGTTGCCGGTAGCGTAGATGGCACTACAGTAGTACTGGGCAACGAAACCTGGCTGTCACGCCATGGTGTTTCCGTTGACGACGAAATGCAGGCACCAATCCACCAACTGGAACAGCGCGGCATTACCTGCATCCATGCCGCACTGGATGGAAAATATGCCGGTTTCATCGCCATCGCCGACCGCTTGCGCCCCGATGCCCGTGCCCTGGTCGACAACCTGCGCGCACAGGGCATCCGCATGACCCTGCTGTCCGGCGATCGCCGCCGTGTGGCGGAGGCGGTGGCCGAGCAACTTGGCGGCATGGAAGTGATTGCCGAGGTGCTGCCGGAAGACAAGGACCGCGTCATTGCCGATCTGCAGCGCCGGGGCGAGCAGGTGGCGATGATCGGCGACGGCGTCAACGATGCCCCCGCCCTGATCCGCGCCAACGTCGGCATCGCCATCGGCTCCGGCACTGAGGTTTCGGCAGAGAGCGCCGATATCGTGCTCATCAGCAACGAACTGGAGAAGGTCAACCTGGCCACCCGGCTGTCGCGCCGCACCCTGCGCACCATCCGCCAGAACATCGGTATCTCGCTGACCTACAATGTCATCATGGTGCCGCTAGCCATGGCGGCCTTCATCACGCCGCTGGTGGCCGCCATCTCCATGCCGATCAGCTCGCTGCTGGTGATCGGCAATGCGGCGCGCATCCGCACGCTGTTCGGCAGCCGGCGCGAACTCGGTGACTAGGGCGATTAGACTCTCGGTCAACACAGACAGGGGCGAGAACGATGGAAGTAATTTACAGCCTGATCCCCGCGATGATTTTCCTTGGCCTTGCCATGGTGGTGGTGCTGGTGTGGGCAATCCGGCGCGGACAGTACGAAGACCTGGAAGGCGATGCCCACCGCATTCTGCACGATGATGATGACCCCAACCTACCAACCGAGATGCGGGCCAGGAAAAAAAAGGCACCGCGCAGCGACAAGGTCATGCCGGATGCCGACGACGACTGACCTTTGAGACCACGGCTGCGCGATGCAGCCAGCCGCCTTACTGCTTGTGCTCCAGCAAGGGGGCGATCAGGCGGGAAAAATCGCGCGGTGCGACATACTGCAGCACTTCCTTGCCGCTGGCGCTCACCGCCACATCCAGCCCACGCTCGGGATAGAGCCAGTGCACCACATCACTGCCCGGCTCATTCACCTTGCGCGCCGGCACACCGAAACGTTTTTCCACCAACGCATCATCCAGATGCGCCCGCGGCAGATAGGTCAGGCTGGCAATGGGCGTCACACGCAGCCGGGCAAGATCATCGGGGTGCAGGGTCACCTTGCGGCTGCCGTTGCCCATGGTGGCAATACGCAGGCCGCGCTCGAACATGCCCTGCAGTTCTGCTTCGCTCAGCGCCGCCTCCAACACCAGCTTTGCCGCCAGCCCGCTCAGCGTCACGCCGTCAAAATACCCTTCTGCCACACGGCGCCCCTGCGGCGACTGGAACAGGATCAATTCCAGTTCGGTCTGAAACAACTGCTCGGCCTCGCCCAGAGTACTGTGGCCAAGATGCAGTCCGAAAACCGTGCTGGTGCCATCCTCGTGCAGGGTAATGGCCCAGGGCAGCATCTCCGGCCTATGGTCCTGCCGCCCCGGCACAAACATCGCCACGGCGATCGCCAGCAGCGAAAAGACCAGCACCCCGAGGAATAGATAGCGCTCCCGCATGCGGCTCAGTCCGCCTCCGGCGTCAGGGCGCCCTCCGGGTAACGCTGCACCAGCCAGTCAGGCATCTTGCCGTAACGCGCCAGATGCAAGGCATCCGACTCCATGACTATCAGGACCAGCACCGTAACAAGGGTCGGCATGATGCCGACGCCGAAAAAAGCCCAGTGCTGTGGACGCATATTGCCGCCGGAGATCAGATAGATCACCACCATCACCACCATCATGATACCCAGCATGATGAGGAAGGCGCGGCTGCGCCGCACGGCCAGCTGCCAGTGACACTTCACAAACCAGGGATCGACCTGTAGTGACCTACGCCCGCGCCACAGGCTGTAGCCAAGGATGGCAACAGACAGCACCGGCACGATGAAAACCAGCTTCTGCAGCGAGCTGGCACTGAGAAAGGCCACAAACAACAGCACGTGGTTGAAAATCAGGTTGATGAGAAACAATTCATGGGGCCACTTGGCGGCCTTGGCAACGTCTTCCGATATAGCGTAGCGATTCATAAAAATGCCTTTTGTCGTACTCTCCCCCGGGCGCAACACGTTATCATGCTGTCCTGTCGATTGCCATGCCGCCACGGCGCCATTGACCACAGGAGAACACCATGTCCCGCCGCCTCGCCATTCCCCTCGTATCGTTGCTGTTCGCCGGAGGTTGCAGCAGCAACCTGACCCAGGGCACACCGGAAACCATTGCCGTCCAGTCGACCCCGGCCGCGACCGTGGTGGTGATGGGCCAGGCGTTGGGAACCACCCCCATGGCGGTCCCGGTCAAGGCCGTGTTCCCCTCATCCTACCCGCCGGAACAGGAGGCCCTGTATGGGCGCATTATCCTGAAAAAGGAAGGCTGTGCGGATTACATGACGACGGTAAGCGGCAAGGTATTGAGCCGCGGCATCAAGGCTGAACTCGAGTGCGGCGCCCCCAAGACCCCTGCCGCCGCACCGGCCCAGGCGACCGAACCACCCACCTCCATACCTGCCGCACCCGTGCACTCCCCCAGCCAGCGGCTACGACAGCTGGATGATGTGTACAAGCAGGGATTGATCAGCGACGAGGAGTATCGCCAACTGCGTCAGCGCATTCTGGATACGCTATAAGCGCCACTCCCGGCTATCCATCGCCTCCGCGGCATAAATCCAGCCCTGGACAAAAAAGGCCCGCACCGTCGCCGGTGCGGGCCGTCTTTTGCCTTACATCACTTGCTGTGCGACAGCATGCGCAGGTAGCTGACCAGAGAGTCCACATCCTGCTTGCTCAGGATGCCTTCCCAGGCCGGCATATAGTCTTCCTTGGCATCACCGTACAGAATGATGTTGCTCAGGCGCCGGTTGTCCATGGCGTCCATCTTCGACGCATCGGTGTGATCAATCGGCTTGATGGGCAGTACGCTGGTCATCACACCATGGCCCTTGCCGTCGGCACCGTGACAGGCCACGCAGTAGCGGCCATACAGCTCACGGCCCTGCTCCGGATTGCCCACCAGCGGATGGCGTGAACGGTGCAGGAAGCGCAGATAGGACACCAGGGATTGGATCTGCGGCTCCGGCAGGACGCGGCCCCACTGCGGCATGTCCTTCAACTTGCCGTGCGGCGAGTTGCCCTGGATCAGCAGCAACAGATCACGGTCGGATTTCTTGCCGAGCCGCTCGTCGGAGGTCAGATCCGCCGGGTTGAGCTTCAGGCGCTTGGCCAGCGGTCCGCCACCCTTGCCATTGCTGCCATGGCACAGATAGCAGTAGCTGTTGTACAGCTTCCAACCTTCGTAAGCCTTGACCACTTCGGCCCGGGCCGCGGTGCTCATCAGGACGCCCACCAGGCAGAGTGACAGAACTGCAATCAATTGCTTCTTCATAACTAGTCTCCCGTTGCTGTGGCGCTTAGAAGCCGGCAAAGATCATCAACGTGGTGATGGCATCACCACCCGCCGGCTTGGGCGAATAGGCATTGCCGCTCTTGGCTGTGTGGAACAGCTCCAGCTTCACATTCTGGTACACCATCCAGCTGGCACCCAAGGTCAGCGCATTGTCCTGGCTGTTGCTCGCCTTGCCGTTATCGGCGTTGCGGTAGGCCAGATAGAGATTGCCCTTGTTCGGCAATACGCCCAGTTCCGCCATCAGGCCCAGGGCCTTCTTGTCGCGGGCCGCACTATTGAAATGATTATTGGCCTTGGAGGGTACCGTACCGTAAGAGGCATACAGACCCAAGGGCATGCCGCGCCACTCGCCCTGCGCCTGGGCATCGACCACCCAGCCCTCGGTCTTCTCCATCACACCCTCGCCATCCACGCGTGCGCCGTACTCGCCGCCGTAGTACTGCACACCGAAACCGGTGTCCCAGCCACCCAGATTGGGGGTAATGGCCGCGCGCAGATAGCTGGCCAGTTTAGGCGCCTCGATATTGCCGAAGGCCGGTGCCCAGGCGGAATAGTTGACGAACCAGCCCGGATTGCTCAGCACAACGGCCAGACCGGTGGCCTCACCGTCGCCCATGCCCAGATACTGTGCGGCAGACATGGTGTTGCGATCCTCGATGGGGCGCATGAAGCGCTGCGCGCCGGTATTCAGCATCTCGAAGCCGTAGGGGGCACCGCCGGCATCGGTGCTGAACAGCACGGTGGACAGACGGGTGGCGCCACGTTCGGCCAGATTGAAGTGCACCTTGAAGGAGTTGAACAGGGAGAAGCCGCCGTCACCGGTATCCGCGGTACACGTGGTTGCATCGCTCGGATCAGCGCAGGTCAACTCACCGGAACCGACATTGGCTTGACCGAAGGTGGCATGCTCCAGCAGGAAGCCGACGTTCTCGCCGACGCGACCACCTATGAGCAACGCCGCCTCGTCCGGCCACTGCAATTCACCATGGTTGGTGGCAGTGTCGCCGTCACCATTGCTCTTCTGATAGCGGATCTTGGTGATCAGCGACATATTCAGGTCCACCGGCATGGAGAGGTCGTCCCCCTCCACCATCGGCTGGGCACCGCGCATGGTGTAGCCACTGGCCTTGAAGGCACGGCCGAAGGCATTCAAGGTCGGATAATGCTGGAAGTGGCAAGCCACGCAGGCCATGCCAGTCTGGCGGGCAAAACCCGGTGTGGCCTCGGCAGTGGTGGCGCCCAGGAACGTTCCCCCGGTGACCAGCGCCAGGGCGGCCGCCGCGCCCCTCCATGATGCGATTCTAATATTCATGTTTTCTCCCCCTAGGTTTTCATAGGACAACGCCACGGCTTCGCAGCCGGGCGCCTGGGGGGACTAAAACACAGGGGGGATCATAAGCCCATCCGACATATGCTATAAGGATGGTGTGATAGGCTTCACGAAATAAATCAATTTACCGCCACGCTCCGACAAGTGTTCTATGTCAGGCCCGAAGGGCGCGCGGATAAGACTGGGAGAGGGTAGGGCCCATCCGGCAGATGTTCTGATGCGCCGGAAAATGGACCGAAACCCCAATGATAAGGGTCGACAGGCCCACACAGTGTTCGAGGAGTCACCATGTTATTTCACCATGCTCACTTTCACAGCGTGCTGGCCCTGTTTCTCGTCTCCATCGCCACATTCAGTACCCTCGACTTTATTCTCGACTGGCCGCATGGCATGTCCCTGACCCACATGTTGGTGGAGTTGGGGTTGATCGCTTCCAGCCTGGGCGCAGCCCTCTACCTGGGTTACGGCTGGCACCGGGCCCGCAAGGCGGCGGATGATGCCCAGCAATGTCTGGAGAAATACCTGCTGGGCCTGGGAGAGACGATAAATTGCGAGTTTCAGCGCTGGGCGCTGACCGAGGCAGAGCGCTGTACCGCCATCCTGCTGCTCAAGGGCTTGAGCCACAAGGATATTGCGGATCGCTGCGGGCGTAGCGAGCGTACCGTGCGCCAGCATGCCGTGGCGGTATACCGCAAGTCCGGTCTGGCGGGCCGTGCGGAACTGGCCGCCTTCTTCATGGAAGACCTGCTGCCGCCAGTCCACCCTGGGGACGAAGAGGCCACGCCCCTCGCACAGCCCGCGGCAAGTGAGCACCAACTCCGTGCCGGCCAGATCTGATTCACTAGTTATTTCGTTGGCGTTACCTGCAGCCAGAAGGTCACCGGGCCATCATTGGTCAGGCTGACCTGCATGTCGGCACCGAAACGGCCGCTCTGCACGTCCACGTGGGCTTCCCAGGCCCGCTGCAACAGGTAGTCGAACAGGTGCAACCCCTGTTGCGGCTCGGCGGCCGGGGTGAAACTGGGGCGGGTGCCCTTGCGCGTATCGGCCGCCAGAGTGAATTGCGGCACCAATAGCAGGCCGCCGCCCGTGTCGCGCAGGCTAAGATTCATCTTCCCGTCGCTGTCCGGAAACACCCGATAAGTAAGTATTCGCTCCAGCAACCGTTCCGCCTGCGCCTCGCCGTCGCCACGCTCCACCCCCACCAGCACCAACAGGCCGCGCCCAATGGTACCGACCACCTCACCGGCCACCGTCACCCGCGCCTCGCTCACCCGCTGCAACAAACCAATCATGCGTAGCGTCTCGCCATCGCGTCGGTAGCCTGCAGCAGGGCCTCGGTGGTGCCTCGCTCGCTGGCCGAGTGGCCGGCGTCGGGAACGATGGTGAGTTCGGCCTCGGGCCAGGCCTTGTGCAGCTCCCAGGCGTTTTCGACCGGACAGATCACATCGTAGCGGCCATGGACGATGGCACCGGGGATGCCGTGCAGGCGATGGGCATCCGCCAGGATCTGGTTGGGGCGCAGGAAGCTGTCGTGCTTGAAATAATGGGCCTCGATACGCGCCAGGCTGAGGGCGGTAAAGGGGTTGCCGAAGTGATCGATCACCGCCTGGCTGGGACGCAGGGTGGCGGTGCGCCCTTCCCACAGCGACCAGGCCTTGGCCGCCGCCATGCGCTCCAGTTCGTTGTCGCTGGTGAGGCGGCGGTAATAGGCACCGAGCATGTCGTCGCGCTCGTTCTCCGGAATCGGTGCCAGATAGGACTCCCACAGATCGGGGAACAGGCGGCTGGCCCCTTCCTGGTAGAACCAGTGAATTTCATGGGGCCGGCACAGGAAGATGCCGCGCAGGATCAGCCCCAGCACCCGCTCCGGATGGGTCTCGCCATACACCAGGCTCAGCGTCGAACCCCAGGAGCCACCGAACAGCACCCAGCGCTCGATACCCAGATGCTCACGGATACGCTCCATGTCGGCCACCAGGGCCTGGGTGGTGTTGTTCTCCAGGGAGGCATGCGGCGTCGAGCGGCCGCAGCCGCGCTGGTCGAACAGGATGATGCGGTAGCGCTCCGGGTCGAAGAAGCGGCGGTGATAGTCCTCACAACCCGCCCCCGGGCCGCCATGGACGAACAGCACCGGCAACCCGGCCGGATTGCCGCATTCCTCGACATACAGGGTATGGGGCGGCTCCACCGTCAGGCTGTGGATGACGTAGGGCTGCAGCTCGGGATAGAGAATATGCATGGCGACTACCGCGTGATAGAGGAAGGAATCATTCTAACCCCTCCGGTGACAAAGCGGCCGCCCGGCTGATTTGTAGGAAAAGGCTTACACACACTGTAGTGCGCGGATGACTTACGCCCAACGCGACTTTTGGCAATATAGCCTCGACTTCGCAGGGAGGCGAGGTCTTCGCAAGGACGCTAGATAAGGATTATCGCCGCCTGACGGGATGACAGGCTTCCGGAAACGAATGAGACCAGGACGGTCGCGAACATCGCCCTCCGGACACGGATGAATCAAGGACACTAAACCCCGGCTCTGCCGGGGTTTTTTTTCGCCTGCCGTTTTTCTTTTGCTGCCAAAACCTGCCCACCGCCCCGAGGCCAACCCCTGTCGCCGTCCCCGGGCAGTGTGTGGCGCTGTCAGCCCTCGGCGCTGGCGCGACCGGCGCGCTTGCGTTCGTTCTCGCCCAGCAGCTTCTTGCGCAGGCGGATGGACTTGGGGGTCACCTCCACCAGCTCGTCGTCGTCGATGAACTCCAGCGCCTGCTCCAGCGACATGCGGATCGGCGTGGTGAGCAGGATGTTTTCGTCGGAACCGGCGGCGCGGATGTTGGTGAGCTGCTTGCCCTTGAGCGGGTTCACCACCAGATCGTTGTCACGCGAGTGGATACCGATGATCATGCCCTCGTAGACCTCTTCACCGTGGCCGATGAACAGGCGGCCGCGCTCCTGCAAGGTGAACAGGGCATAGGCCAGAGCCTTACCGGCACCATTGGCGATCAGCACGCCATTGATGCGCTGACCGTAGTCGCCCTTCTTCACTGGGCCGTAGTGATCGAACACACTGTAAATCAGGCCGGAGCCCTGGGTGGCGGTGAGGAATTCGGTGCGGAAGCCGATCAGGCCGCGCGAGGGAATGGTATAATCAAGGCGCACGCGGCCCTTGCCGTCGGGCATCATATTCTTCAGGTCCCCACCGCGCTCGCCCAGCTTCTGCATCACGGCGCCTTGGTGGATTTCTTCCACGTCGACGGTGAGCTGCTCGTAGGGCTCCTGCTTCTCGCCGTTCACCTCGCGCACGATGACCTCGGGGCGCGACACGCCCAGCTCATAGCCCTCGCGGCGCATGTTCTCGATCAGGATGCCGAGGTGCAGTTCGCCGCGGCCGGAGACCCGGAACTTGTCTGGGTCGTTGGTATCAGCCACACGCAGCGCCACGTTGTGCACCAGCTCGCGCTGCAGGCGATCACGGATCTGGCGGCTGGTGACGAACTTGCCTTCCTTGCCGGCGAAGGGCGAGTTGTTCACCTGGAAGGTCATGCTGACCGTCGGCTCGTCCACGGTCAGCGGCGGCAACGCCTCCACGGCCTTGGGATCGCACAGCGTATCGGAGATATTCAGCTCCTCGAGACCGGTAAAGGCGATGATGTCGCCGGCCTGGGCCTGCGGCACCTCCACGCGCTCCAGACCGTGGAAGCCGAGGATCTGCAGCATGCGGCCGTTGCGCTTGTTGCCTTCGCGGTCAACCAGGGTGATCTGGGTGTTGGGTTTGACGGTGCCGCGCTGAATGCGACCGATGCCGATGACGCCGACATAGCTGTTGTAGTCGAGCTGGGACACCTGCATCTGGAACGGGCCATCCACGTCCACCTGCGGCGGCGTGACGTGCTTGATGATGGCGTCGAACAGCGGAGTCATGTCACCGCTGCGCACGCTGGCGTCGAGACCGGCATAACCGTTCAGACCGGAGGCGTAGACCACCGGGAAGTCCAACTGCTCGTCGGTGGCACCGAGACGGTCGAACAGGTCGAAGGTTTGATCCAACACCCAGTCCGGACGCGCGCCGGGGCGATCGACCTTGTTGATGACGACGATGGGCTTGAGGCCGCGGGCAAAGGCCTTCTGCGTCACGAAACGGGTCTGCGGCATGGGGCCGTCCATCGCATCCACCAGCAGCAGCACCGAGTCCACCATGGACAACACACGCTCCACCTCGCCGCCGAAGTCGGCGTGGCCCGGGGTGTCGACGATGTTGATGTGGTAACCATTCCAGTCGATGGCCGTGTTCTTCGCCAGGATGGTGATGCCGCGCTCTTTTTCCAGGTCATTGGAGTCCATCACCCGCTCGCCCAGATTGGCGCGCGCGTCCAGGGTGCCGGACTGCTGCAGCAGCTTGTCGACGAGGGTGGTCTTGCCATGGTCGACGTGGGCGATGATGGCGATATTGCGAAGCTTTTCAATCACGAGGGCGTTACCGGGGTAGGTGCTGTAGGGGACTGCCTGAGGAAAATAGCCGCGCATTCTACCCCAGATGGGGGTTGCTCACCAGTTCGGCGGGAAGAACGAAGGGAATGGGATTACCGGAGCCGTCAGGCCGCCAGGCTCGGGTAATCCCACTCACGCCGCTGTTTCACCTTGTCGCCGCGGCGCTCCGCCTTGCGGCTCTTGCCGTGGGCGGCGCCCTTTTTCAACAGGGGGTGGTCATGCAGGGCATTGCGCCAGCGCCCCAGCGGTACCGGCGGTGCGGGTTTCTTCGCCATGGTGTTATCTCCAGAATCTGTGGGGGGGACGGGCATGAGACAACAGCAGGGACTCTTGGTTGCACGTTGGGAAAGTATGAATGTCCATTCCTGGACTTATGTGGCGAGAGGTCGGGACGCCCCTAGCCGCCCCTGTGCCGCGGGAGCTCTGAACTTAAATTCAGCGCGTCCTTAGGCCAGACTGACGCCCAGCAGCATGCCGATGAGGTAGGTCACCACCCCGGCGCCACCGCCGATGAGCACCATGCGCAGGCCGGAACGCAGGGCACTGCGGCCGGTGAACAGGCTGAGGGCCGCGCCAACGGCAAACAGGCCCAGCACGGCCAGGCCCGCCGCGGCGGGCACAGGAGGCACCCCCAGCGGCAGCAGAAAGGGCAGCAGGGGCAGCACGGCGCCGCCAGTGAAGGCGGCGAAGGACGAGGCGGCGGCGCCCCAGGGGGAGCCGAGGTCGTCGGGGTTGAGGCCCAGTTCCTCCCGCGCCAGGGTGTCGAGGGCGTGCTCCGGCTGCTGCATCAGCGCCGCGGCCAGCTCGCGCGCCCGCTCCAGCGGTACCCCGCGCGCGTGATAGATGAGCGCCAACTCCTCGGTCTCCTCCGCCGGATACTCTGCCAGTTCCTCCCGCTCCAGCCCGATCTGATACTCGAACATCTCGCGCTGGGAGCGCATGGAGACGTATTCGCCCGCCGCCATGGACAGGGCACCGGCCAGCAGGCCGGCCACACCGGAGGTGAGGATGAAGGCGGTGTCGGCGGTGGCGCCGGCCACGCCCATGATCAGCGCGGTGTTGGACACCAGGCCGTCGTTGACGCCGAACACCGCGGCACGCAAGTTGCCGCCGCTGCCCACACCGCGGTGGCGCCCACCCACCTGCTCCACCGAGGTCGGCATGGGATGACCGGGCAGCGCACCGCCATAGACCGAGATACCGCGCACCTTCATCGCCGCCAACACCGGCTTGATGGCGCGCGGCCCGAGCCGGCGCAGCAAGGTCGCCACCACCCGGGCGCGGCGCGATGGCGCAAAACCCGATGGCACCGTTTCACCATCGACCACCATCTGCCGCTGCCAGATACGCGCCTGCGCCTCGGCCGCAGTGGCCAAGGCGGTGAACAGTGCGCGCTTGTGACCATCACGCTCCACCTCGGCCAGCACCCGGTACAGCCAGGCCGACTGCATCTCTTCATGCCAACTGTCGCGTGTCGTCATCCGATAATTCCTGCGAAATGTCCGGTCTTGGCGGCACATGCCGCACGCCACATCGAGTGTGCCACAATAGTGCGCATCACTCCGCCGTAACAGCCGTATGCACAGGAGTACATTATGAGTCTGGTCCACGCCGCCGGCCTGGAAAAGAGCTATCGCCTCGGCGAGATCACCATACCCGCCATCCGCGACGCCGATTTCACCATCGAGCCGGCCTCCTTCGTTTCCTTCGTCGGCCCCTCGGGCAGCGGCAAGAGCACCCTGCTCAATATGATCGGTTGCCTGGACCGGCCCAGCGGCGGAAAACTTACCGTGCTCGATACCGATGTCGCCACACTGGACCGCCACAGCGCGGCGACTTTTCGCGGCAACCACATCGGTTTTGTATTCCAGGACTTCAACCTGGTGCCGGTACTCTCGGTGTATGAAAACGTGGAGTATCCGCTGGTGATGGTGCAAAACTGGCCCACTGCACAGCGCCGTGCCCGCGTGATGGAACTGCTGGAAGCGGTGGGCATGAGCGACCAGGCGCACAAACGGCCGGATCAGTTGTCCGGCGGCCAAAAGCAGCGCGTTGCCGTGGCGCGCGCCCTGGTCACCCGCGCCAAACTGGTTCTGGCCGATGAGCCTACCGCCAACCTGGATCACGCCACCGCCTACCGCGTCATCGAGCTGATGAAGAAGATGCGCGATGAGTTCGGCACTACCTTCCTGTTCTCCACCCACGACCCGAAGATCATGGAGGCCGCCGAGGTGATCTACACCCTGGAAGACGGCCACATCCAGCTGGGAGGGGCGCATCATGGTTAACGTAGTGAAACTCGCCACCCGCAACCTGCTGCGCTACCACCGCCGCACCACCCTCACCGCCAGCCTGATCACCCTGGGCATCGTCGCGGTGTTGATGTTCATCGCCCTGTCCGGCTCGTTCAAGGCGATGATGATCGGCCAGATCACCGACTCCATGCTCGGCCACCTGCAGGTTCACCGCAAGGGCTACGTCGCCTCCATCGACAATCTGCCGCTCAACCTGCTGATGAAACCCGGCGCGGTAAAGAAAATCGAGGAACAACTGCAACAGATGCCGCAGGTGGCGGCGAGTTCACCGCGCCTCAAGTTCAGCGCCATGTTCAGCAATTTCACCGAGACCACCGGCATCCGTCTCAACGGCGTCGATCCGGTGCGCGAGGCCGCCACCTGCCCGCTGTTGCCGGGACGCCTCATTGACGGCAGCGCCGCCGGCGGTCTGGTGGAGCAGGGCAAGCTGCTGATCCCCGACATCATCGCCAAGGGCATGAAGGTAAAGGTAGGCGACACCGTGGTGCTGGTGGCCACCAACCAGGACGGCTCGGTCAACGGCCAGACCTTCGTGGTGCAAGGCGTGCTGGAGAGCGCCACCGGCCCAGGCGGACGCGATGCCTACCTGCACATCGACGACGCACGCAGCCTGCTGCGGCTGGAGGACGCCTCGCTGAGCGAGATCGCGGTGCGTCTGCACGACCCGGCGCAACTGCCGCAGGTCATGCAAGTGTTGCATGGCACCTTGGGGGAGATGAAAAACCAGCAGGGCCAGCCCGCACTGGAGATCCACGATTGGAAAAAGCTGACGCCATTTACCGCCATCGCCAATATGATCGATCTGCTGACCCTGTTCATCAAGGTGATGCTGGTGGCCATTGTGCTGATCAGCATCCTCAACGTGATGATCATGGCGGTGTACGAGCGCATGCGCGAGATTGGCACCCTGGCCGCCATCGGCACCCCGCCGCGACGCATCCTCGGCCTGTTCGTTGCCGAGGGTCTGCTGCTCGGCCTGGCCGGCACCATCATCGGCACGCTGATCAGCTTCGGGGCCGTCGCGCTGCTGCGCCTCTACCCGGTGCATTTCTCTTTCGGTCGCCAGGACAACCTGCAACTGGTGCCGAGCCTCGCCGCCGGCGATGTACTGTTCATCGGCGTACTGGTCACCCTCATCGCCG
Organism: Sulfurivermis sp.; assembly: GCF_059410345.1. NCBI lineage: Bacteria > Pseudomonadati > Pseudomonadota > Gammaproteobacteria > Thiohalomonadales > Thiohalomonadaceae > Sulfurivermis > Sulfurivermis sp. The sequence continues at coordinate 33,987 of NZ_JBLJDO010000011.1, forward strand.
TGCTCGCCAGCCTGCAACCGGCCTGGAAGGCCGCGCGCATGGACCCGATCACCGCCTTGCGTTCCGTATAGAGGACCCTCCATGAGGCACGTTGCTCTCACCCTTGTGTTGCTCGCCCTCGCGCCGCTGGTACATGCCATCGACGCCAATGAGTTATTGCGCCAGGTGGATCGCAACCTGCAGCCGGAGAGCTACGAGATGTACCGCAAGCTCATCAACATCGAGCCCGACGGCCGGCGCAAGGAATTCGTGCTGTACAGTGTGAAGAAGGGCGGCGACAAGGTGCTGGCCCTGTTCCTCGACCCACCCAGCGAAAAGGGCCGCAGCACCCTACGCCTGGGCGACAACATGTGGCTGTACATTCCCAACGTCGGCAAACCGCTGCGCATCACCTCGCTACAGTCTGTGATCGGCGGCGTGTTCAACAACGCCGACATCCTGCGCGTGGACTACGCGGCGGAGTATGATGCGGAGCACGTGGATGAGACGGCCGACGGTTACACCCTGAAGCTGAAGGCCAAGAACTCCAGCGTGGCCTATGACCGCCTGGTGATGCAGGTGGACAGAAAACACAAGGTGCCGCTGACCATCGAGGCCTATGCCGCCAGCGGCATGCTAATCAAGACCCTGCGTTACAGCGAGGTCAAGGACTTCGGCGGCGGCCTGGTGCGCCCCTCGGTACTGGAAACCGACAGCCCGCTGTACAAAAACCACAAGTCGGTGATGATCTACGCCAACATCAAGGCGCGCGATCTGCCCGACGAGGTATTCAGCCTCAACTACATGGGCCGTGTGGACGATTTGCGGGGGAAGTAAGCGCGAAAATTGGAATCACAAAACATTTTGTTCATCATGAAGCGTCTCGTCCGTCTTCTTCTCCTTTGCGGCCCCCTCCTTGCCCACGCCGCCAGCGACTTCAGCTTTGATCTGTCCGCTTATGCCGCCCCCAACCCGTTCGAACTCCACGGCTATGTGGAACTGAAGCACGAACACCAACACTTGGCCCAGGACAACCCACTGTACCGCCTCAACTTCGCCGACAGCGCGCGCGATACGCTTGACCGCAGCAGCACAGCACTGGAGCTGACCGGCAGCTATCGCAACGGCGATTCGCGCCTGTTCAGCACCTGGCATGGCCAGACCCAACACGACTATCAGGGCGACAGCGCCTCGGGCCGCTTCTACGAGCTGTACCTGAGCCACCAGGCCGATGCGGCCACGACGATGGAGGTAGGCAAACGGGCGATGAAATGGGGCAAGGGCTACGCCTGGAACCCAGTCGGTTTCATCGAACGCCCCAAGGATCCCAATGACCCGGAACTGTCGCGCGAAGGCTTCATCATTGCCGCTGCCGACTTCATTCATATCCGCGGCGGCGACCTGCACACCATCGCCTTTACACCGGTATTGCTGCCGGTCACGGACTCGGTCAACAATGACTTCGGCGCTACGACCGGACTCAATGCCGCCGCCAAACTGTATCTGCTCTATCGCGACATCGACATCGACCTGTTGTGGCTCAGCAATGGCAGCCGGCCGGGCCGCATCGGACTCGACTTCTCCACCAACCTGGCGCCCCACTTCGAAATCCACGGCGAGTACGCCTACAGCGGTGAGCACGAGCAACGGGTACTCGGCGCCGGTGGCCTTGCCACACGCACCTATGCGGCCCACAGCTGGCTGCTTGGCCTGCGTTATCTCACCAAACGCGAGACCACCTGGCTCCTCGAGTACTACCATGATGATCGCGGTTATACCCGCGGCGAAATGGAGACCTACCTCGCGCAGGTGGACAGCGCACCGCCCGCGATGCTGCCGCCACTGCGCAGCATCGGTCAGGCCGGCTACACCCGCCCCAGCGCCATGCAGGACTATGTCTACCTGCGTGTGGCGCAAAAGGACCCGTTCGACATCCTCTATTTCACCCCCGCCTTCACCGCCATCCGCAACATAAACGACGGCAGCTGGTCGCTGACGCCGGAACTGCTCTACACCGGTCTCACCAATCTGGAGCTGCGCCTGCGCGCCACCCTCCTCGGCGGCAGCCGCCTGAGCGAATTCGGTGCCAAGCCCAACGACAGTCGGTTGGAACTACGCCTGCGCTACAGCTTTTAGGATGCCGGCCACACGGCGACCGCGCTGATGATCACTCGGACGGAACACTGTTGGTTACGCAAGGAGGGATAGGGACGTCGCCGTCCTTACAGTCCAGCGACGGACAAAAAAGGGCCACGGCGTCAGGCCGTGACCCATTATTTTATTGGCTGGGGCGCTAGGGGTCGAACCTAGAACCTACGGAGTCAGAGTCCGTCGCTCTGCCAGTTGAGCTACGCCCCAAGAAACCGATCTTCGCAAGTGACAAACACGCGGGCACGGCGCACTCCGCTTCCATGCGACCGGTGTCGCGAAGGCATCCATGCCTTCCTGAAACTTGCGACTTGAAACGTGTGTAATTAACGCTTCGAGTACTGCGGACGCTTACGCGCCTTGTGCAAACCGACCTTCTTGCGCTCGACTTCACGGGCATCGCGGGTCAGGAAGCTGCCACGGCGCAGCGTACCGCGCAGGCCTTCATCGTAGGCCACCAGCGCACGGGCGATGGCGTGACGGATGGCGCCGGCCTGGCCGGTGGTGCCACCGCCGATGACGGTGACTTTGATGTCGAACTTGTCGGTCAGCTCAACGGCTTCCAGCGGCTGACGCACGACCATACGGGCGGTGACACGGCCAAAGTAGGCGTCGAGGTCACGACCGTTGACGGTGATGGCGCCCTTGCCGGGGGCCAGGAAGGCACGGGCAGACGAGGTCTTGCGGCGGCCGGTGGTATTGATAGCTTGGGTCTGTGCCATGGTGCTTGTCCTGAAAAACTCAGATATCCAGCGGCTTCGGCTGCTGGGCGGCGTGGGCGTGCTCAGGGCCGGCATAAACCTTCAGCTTGCTGAACATGGCGCGGCCAAGGGAGTTCTTCGGCAGCATGCCCTTGACGGCGATTTCCAGCACGCGCTGCGGGGCCTTGTCGATCAGCTTGTCGAAGCTGATGCCCTTGATACCGCCGGGGAAGCCGGTGTGGTGGTAGTACATCTTGTCGGTCGCCTTGCGGCCGGAGACGTGCACCTTCTCGGCGTTGACCACAATGATGTAGTCGCCGGTATCCACATGCGGCGTGAACTCAGCCTTGTGCTTGCCACGCAGGCGCGAGGCGATTTCCGAGGCGAGGCGGCCGAGGGTCTTGCCGGCAGCGTCGACGACATACCAGTCGCGCTTCACTTCGGCAGGCTTCGCACTAAAAGTCTTTGTACCAATCATCCCAAATCACTCCAGAAAGAGCGGGTGTCACGAAAAGAGGCGGAATCTTATAGAAAACGCGCCCGGGATACAACCCCCACAAACACAGGCATGGGGGAAACCGGTCCGCAACGCGGACAAGGATCCTAGCTGCCGGAGGCGGATTTTCCAAGCCGCCAATAAAAAAGGCCCGGCAGGGTGTGCCGGGCCAATAAAACCACCAAAGGAGGGTGGAGGAGTCACAGACTTGCTGCGCATTGGGGGCAACAGCAAATCAGTGATTACTAATATACTCATATTTCTACGCACGTCAACACTACGGATTGCGCGGGAATCTGGCGGGGGGAGTCCAGGCGCCTGAACCGGCCCCCGTCTTGGATAGCCGGCGCCCCTACCCCCACGCCTCCATCACCGCATCGCGCAGGCGGTTGAGACGGCCGTGGAAGAAGTGATCGGCATCGGCCATCCAGCGGTAGTCGGGGCGGTGTTCCTGGCCGCTGACCCAGGCCGAAACGGCAGGTGGGGCGACGATTTCATCCTGGCCGCCCTGCACCACCATCCAGGGGATGGTTACCGGCGGCGCCTCCCGGAAGTCAAACATCGTCACCGGGGGGGCGACCAGCAACAGACGCTCGGCGCCGACAGCGACATGACTGCGCGCGGCGACAAAGGCGCCGAAGGAGAATCCCGCCAGCCAGAACGGAGCCTGGGGATGACGGGCACGGAAGAAGGCGGCAACCGCGGCCAGATCGGCGCATTCGCCAAGGCCCTGGCCGTAACGGCCGGCACTCCGGCCGACACCGCGAAAATTAAAGGTGACACTGAGCAGCCCCATGTCATTGAAGGTCTGACTCAGGATGTGCACCACCTTGTTCTTCATGCTGCCGCCGTAGAGCGGATGGGGATGACAGACGATGGCGATGGGCCGGTCCCCGGCATAGCAATCGGGGCAAGAGGTCAGCGCCTCGATAGTGCCGGTGGGGCCATCGATCAGCAGTTCCTCACCGGTGCAGTAGTCTTCCTCTAATCCGTCGTATAGATGTCGGCTGGCCAGCTCCGCATAGTGTTCTGCCATGGGCTCCCTCAGGCGCAGCGACAGGCTGCGCGTGGTGTTTTGACGGGAAGGTTCGTGCCTTCCTCTGTATTTTGGTAAAACCGCTATATCTTCAGTCGCTCGACCACGCGGCCGTGCTGCAGGTGCTGCTCGATGATTTCGTCGATGTCTTCGCGGTCGACATAGGTGTACCAGGTTTCCTGCGGGTAGATGACGATCACCGGCCCCTCGGCGCAACGGTCGAGGCAGCCGGCGCTGTTGACACGCACGCCGCCAGGCCCGGCCAGGCCCAGGGCCTTCACCTTGTCCTTGGCGTAATCACGCAGCGCCTGGGCGTTATGGTCCTGGCAACAGGCCTTGCTCTCGCGCTGATTGGTACAGAAGAAGACGTGGTGTTTGTAGTAGGACATGTCGGTCCGCCACTGTTATTGAGATGGCGCGTAGTCTACCATGAGGTGCTGTTTTCTTGCCGTGACCCCCACTTTGAACCTGCTGCCCCAAATCCTGGCCGACGCCGACCGCTGCGTACTCTGCGGTATGTGCCTGCCTCACTGTCCCACCTATGGCCTGAGCCATAACGAGGCGGAGTCGCCGCGCGGACGCATCGCGCTGATGCTGGCAGTGGCGCGCGGGCAACTGCAGCCCGATGCCGGCCTGCGCGGCCATCTGGAACGTTGCCTGGGCTGCCGCGCCTGCGAGGCCATGTGCCCCTCGCTGGTGCCCTATGGCCGGCTGCTGCGCACTACGCGCGAGTATCTATATAGCCATGAACACTCCCGTTTGGCCGATATGCTCGCCACACCGGCACGGCGCAGCCTGCTGCGCAGCGGGCTGCGCCTGTTCCAGGCCAGCGGCCTGCAACGGGTAACGCAGAAACTGTCTCTGTTCGGCCACAGCGCCGCAGGCCGGCTGATACAGGGTTTGCCGCAGACGAGCGCCGCCCCGGCCGTGCCAGAATTCACGCCGGCGCAGGGTGAAGAGCGCGGCCAGGTGGCACTGTTCGTAGGCTGTACCGGCGATCTGCTGCAACGTCAGCTGTTGCACGATGCCCGGCGGCTGTTGAGTGCGCTGGGTTACGCCGTGCATGTACCGGCACAACAGGGCTGCTGCGGCGCACTGCACGTACAGCAGGGTGACGGCGCAACCGCGCGCCGGCTGGCGCGGCAGAACCTGGCCGCCTTTCCGGCCGCGGCAGAGGCCATCATCAGCGTGACCACCGGCTGCGGCGCCCTCCTGCATGAGTACGACGAGCTATTGGAGGACGTACAGGCCAGCGCGTTTGCCCGGCGCGTGGTCGACATCAATGCCTTTCTTGCCGAGGCCGCATGGCCGGACGATTTGCTGTTGCGCCCGCTGGCGCAAAAGGCGGCGGTCCATGAGTCCTGCACCCTGCGCAACGTGCTGCGCGGGCAGAAATCGTTGTACGCCCTGCTACGCCGCATCCCACAGCTGGCGGTCATTGAGCTGCCGCATAACGAGCGTTGTTGCGGCGCCGCCGGCAGTTACCTGCTTGACCACCCCAGCGAGGCAGATGTCTTGCGGGCCGACAAAGTGGAGGCCGTGGCGGAACTCCAGCCGCAGTGGCTGGTGAGCGCCAACATCGGCTGCGCCATGCATCTCGCGGCGGGGCTGCGTGAAGAGGGATTGGAGGTGGAGGTGGTACACCCGGTGACACTGCTGGCACGGCAGCTGTAGGGCGGGTTCAATCCAGCCCTACCTGCGTCTAAACGCTTGTTGTGTGGTGCTACAATCTGACCAATGTCGCGGCGAAGCCGCTCCTACCGATTTGACGACGATGCGCAACTACTCCCCCATCGACAAGCTATTCCTCAATCTCGACACCGGCCTGCGCACCGTTTTCGGCCAGCCGGTGCTGACCGAGCGCCCCAACCCGGCACAGCACCTGCCCGACGCGGAATTGAGCGAGTCCGAGCGCATGCTGGCCGGACGGCTGATGCGAATCAACCACGCCGGCGAGGTATCGGCGCAGGGTCTGTATCAGGGACAGGCGCTCACCGCCCGGCTGCCGGAGGTGCGCGAAAAAATGGAGCGCGCGGCCCTGGAGGAAAACGACCATCTGGAATGGTGCGAGCGCCGTGCCAAGGAAATGGGTACCCACGTCAGCTATCTCAACCCGGTCTGGTATGTGGGCTCACTGGCCATCGGCGCCATCGCCGGCGCCGCCGGTGACAAGTGGAGCCTGGGCTTCGTGGTGGAGACCGAGCATCAGGTGGTGAAGCATCTGGACGAACACCTGGCGCAGCTGCCGGAACACGATCAGAAAAGCCGGGCGATCCTCGAACAGATGAAGACGGACGAGGCACACCATGCCACCCTCGCCCTGCACGCCGGCGGCGCTCCCCTGCCAGCGCCGGTTAAAACGCTGATGGGCCTGGTATCGAAGGTGATGACGCGGACGGCGTACTGGATTTAAGGCCTGACCGGCTGAAGCCGGCCGCCCTACACATCATTTCTTCGGAATCTTCTTCAGGTTCCTGCCGTAGAAAATCTCCAGCATCTCCCGCTGCAGGCGCCGCCGGATGGTACGCGAATCCGCCGGATCGAGGTCGCGTGCCTGGATGCCGAACAGATAGTTATCCAGATCGAACTCCTTGAGCATCATCTTGGTGTGGAAGATGTTTTCCTGATAGACGTTGACATCGATCATCTGGTAGCGGTCCAGGGTATCGCGGGCGATATAGTTCTGGATCGAGTTGATCTTGTGGTCGATGAAATACTTGCGCCCCTTCACATCGCGGGTGAAGCCACGCACACGATAGTCCATGGTGACGATATCGGATTCGAAGCTGTGGATCAGGTAATTCAAGGCCTTGAGTGGCGAAATGCGGCCGCAGGTGGAGACATCGATATCGGCGCGGAAGGTGCTGATGCCGTTGTCTGGATGGCTCTCCGGATAGGTGTGTACGGTGATGTGGCTCTTGTCCAGGTGCGCCACCACGGCGTCCGGCAGCAATGGCCCCGGCGACTCGGTATTGGACAGGTCCTGCGACAGCACCGGCTCCTCGGAAATCAGCATGGTGACGCTGGCGCCCTGCGGATCGTAGTCCTGGTGGGCAATATTGAGGATGTTGGCGCCGATGATGTCCGCCACATCGGTGAGGATGTTGGTCAGCCGTTCGGCATTGTATTCCTCATCGATGTACTCGATGTACTCGCGCTGCTGGGCATCGGTCTGCGTGTAGCAGATATCGTAGATATTGAAGCTCAGCGTCTTGGTCAGGTTGTTGAACCCGTGCAGCTTGAGCTTGGTTCCGAGTGAGTCAGGCAATTCATGCACCTCCGCAGGCCAGATGTTCAGATAGCCTCCGACCGGCCTGACGACTGGTCGAAACGGTGCATTATCCCAGATTCTGCGGCGAGGACAAACCGCTGTCAGTTGAAATCCCAGCGATACCCCAGGCTGAAGTAGTAGTTCTGCGGCACCTCTTTGCGCGAGGTCAGCGCCGCTCCCACCTCGCCCTCGAGGGAGTGCTGCTGCCAGCGGCGATAGTTGGTCACCAGTGATGGCTTGAGCATCCAATAGTTGAAATCGTTGGATTTGTCGTCGCGGTATTCCAGCTGGATACGGGGATTGAATTGCCAGTGGCCCGTATTGACACGGCTGTTCACGAACATGGCCGCAGTGTCGACGGTCTGGCCTTGCCCCAGACGCAGGCCGAGGATGGTGATGTCTTCCTGCCAAATCAGGTTGCGGCCGATGAGCTGCGCGGAGACATAGTACTCGCCGCCACTGGACGGCGTGGCCATCACCCCGCCCGACTCCGGCGTGGCCCCCACCTCCGTGGTAGTGATGTCGGCGGTGATCTGGTAGCGCTCGCTCAAGGTGTGGGCCACACCGGCCATGATGGTCTGGCTTTCCGCGGTGCGATCCAGCGCCAACTGCTCGATCTGTTCGGTGGTATAGATCTGCGCCAGGGCATCGAGCGTGGACACCGCCTGCCCCTGCAACGCGTTGCTGGTGCTGAGGGTGGGACTCATGCGACGGTCATAGAGCAGGTTCAGGCTGGTGGCCTCGGTCACCGACCAGGTGCCGAGCAGCATCATGGTATTGAGCTTCTTGTAATGGGCATCGTAATCGACCAGACCGAAGAAGGAGCGATCCGGCTGGAAGTAGCGTGCCTCGCCACCCACCGCATTGCGATCGAGATACCCATCGGCGCGCTGCTGGATGCCGTACAACTGGAAATCCCAACTTTCCGCCAGCCCGCTGATGTCGGCACTCACGCCGACAAAGTTTGCCCGATCATTGACAGCGGTGTCGGCGCTGGTCTGCACCGGATAGCCAGCCACCGCATTGAGCTTCAGTTGCGGCGTGAGGCGCATACCGGCGAATACGCCATCGAACCGCCCCAACACGCCGCCGCTGCTGCTACTCTGGCGCCCGAAACGCACGGACCAGTCCTGCTCTTTGTTGAGGACATCCAGATAGAAGGTGCTCAGGCGATTTTCATCACCCGGCCCGTTGTCCATGAAATCCTTGCGGTGGCTGCCGGTAAAGCGCAGGCGGGTATCATAATCGCCGCTGCGAACGCGCCCCGTGACGTCGAAGTAGGAGGTCAGGGCGGAACGCGACAGTTCCGCGCCCTCGGCATCGGTGACATCGGTATCTTGACGGTAAATGGCAGAGAAGCTGCCATACAGCATGTACTGGGACGGCGCGGAACGCTTTTTTGCCGTGCGCAGGCCCGCCTTCAGCTCGGCATGGGCCGTCTCCAGGGCAACCAGCCGCTGGCGCACCCGCTCGGCATCCTCCCCCTCGGGATAGAGGCCCAGAAAACGTTCGTACTCCTTGTGCGCCGCCGCCATGTCGCCGCGCCGCTCCTGCGCCACACCCAGCAACTCCTGCGCCTCACGCGCCGTATCGGCATCGCCCTCGTCGATGGCCTGCTGATAGAGCAGCACCGCCTGATCGTAATTTCCTTGAATCAGGGCCAGGCGTGCCGACTCGAGCACGGCCGAACGGCTGCCGCTGCGCGCGGCCGGCAGCTTGTCCACCGCTGTTACCGATTCACCGCCGGTGGCCTGGGCGAGTTCGTAGCGAGTGATCTTCATGACGCGTGCGTCGGGATAGGTTTGCTGCACCTGGGGCAGCAGGGCCTCGGCGTCACCGCGGCTGGCGAAGAAGCCAGCACGCAGAAAATACCAGCGATCACCACGCCGCTCACTTTCCGTCGCGTAGAGACGCAATCCGGGGAGCGCCGCCACCAAAGCCTCGGCATCGGATGGGTTCAGCGGTTTGGTACTCGCCATCAGGTTGATGACGTAACGCTGTTCCGGATCGATGCCGTCACTGCGCGTGTCGCTACGGGAGGCCAGTTTCTGCACCGGCTTGCTGCGAGTAGCGTCGAGGGTAAGTGACTTGATCGCCGGCGCCTCCACCGGAGCAGGCAGCGGGCGGGCCGTACGCACAACTTCAGGAGCCTCACCCGCTGCTGCAGTACCGTCGATCCAGGCGGAAGGGTAGTCGGCACGCAACTGCGCCAGTGCGGCGGCCGCTTCGCTGCGGTTGGCAAACAGCCCCAGCCGCAGGCGATACCAGCGGCGACCGTCCTTGTCGAACTCGGTGACATAGTACCGGTAGCCGGCCAGTTGCGGCGGCACCGCGTAGCCTGCGAGATCGATGGGCGTAAGCGACGACAACAAATTGATGCTCAAGCCCTCCCCGGAAGGAGGGCCCGCTACGGCCACCGGGGCGACAGCCGGGAAGGGTTCGGGCGGACGCTGCGCCTCCGGTACCTTGACCTCGGCAGCAGGCAATCCGGCAGCGGAGATTTCCCCCACGGAGGCACGATCGATCCATGCGGACGGGTATTGCGCACGCAACCGCGCCATGGCGGCCTTGGCCGCCTTGTTGTCGCTGAATACCCCCAATCGCAGGCGGTACCAACGGGTATTGCCCTTGACGAACTCGGTGGTATAGAGCTGATAGCCGTTCAGTTCCGCCGGCAGTGCATGATCGGCGATGGCGATGGGCGTCACCGACGACAACAGGTTCAGCGCGAGGGGGACGCTCTCGGCGGTAACCGTTCCGCACAGCAAAAGCAACATCGCAAGGCCGCCCAGCGCCCGCGTCAGATTATCCACCATCGCTCGTTCGTTCCTCATCGCTCAGGGGCGGTCACGGAGGATTTCCGGATCACAGGCATCGGCACCCTCCGCCGCAGGGACCGCAATCAGTACGCTGCGAAAATCCCTGCCCTGAAGCACCGTGAACCGTGTGGTGGCGCTGAAGTCCACGTGGAGCACCCCGCGGCCTTGCTGACCGGATTCGAACCCCACCCATTGCACGTTGAACGGCGCCGGCGCAGCAACGCGCACGGCCTCGCGCTGCTCCTGTTGCAGGATATCCGGCGACTGCAACAACTGAACCTCTATGCGCAGCTGCCTGGCTTCGACAACAGGGAAGTGGCTCAGATGTGCCACCGGCATACGGAACCGCACCTCGACCACCGCACAGCCTTCGTGCGCATACCGCTCGACGCCTTCCAGCACTTCATGGCCGGGTGGCTGCGCCAACGCCGCCACCGCAATGGCGGCAACGCCGAAAACGCCACCGATGACTAACTTGCGCATGATTCTTCCTTACCAGTCGCGGTCGCTGACCTTGTGTTCCGGCTTGCTCTTGTGACAGGTGCCGGCGCAATTGCGCAGTGCACTTACCGTCGCATTCTGATGTTTGCTGGGCTTGTAGTCGCTGGCATGGCAACCGGCGCAGTCCGGGGCATAGGCCGGCGCGGACCAGGTCACCGCCTCGCTGTTGCCCTTGTGGCAACTGGTGCAGCCAAGGTTGCGCGCGTGCGTACCCGGATAGGCGGTACCGCTGTGCGAGAAATTGATCGGCACCCAGAAGCTGGTGCTGTGGCAAGTGTCGCACTGGCGCGTGGTGACGAAGTGTCCGGTGGGCTTGCCAGTGGCCTGGCTGCCGTTGTGGCAGGTGGAACAGGTGCCGCTGACATTGCTGTGCGTGAACTTCGCCGGCACCCAGGCGCTGGTGGTATGGCAGGTGTCGCACTGCGCCGTGGTGGCGATATGGCGCGACGGCTTGCCCGACGCCTGGGATCCGTTATGGCAGGAGGAACAGGTGCCGGTGACGCCGCTGTGATTAAAGCGGGTCGGCGTCCAGCCGCCGGTGGTGTGGCAGGTATCACATTGCGCCGTGGTGGTGATGTGGCGTGACGACTTGCCGGTGGCGGTGCTGCCGTTATGGCAGGAGGAACAGGTCCCGGTGGCGGTGCTGTGATCAAAATGCGCCGGCACCCAGCCGCGCACGGAGTGACAGGAGTCGCACTGGGCAACCGTCGGGACATGACGCCCGTGCTTGCCTGTGGCAATGGAACCGTTGTGGCAGGTGGCGCAGCTGCCGCCGACGCCGCGATGATCGAACCGGGCCGGACGCCAGGTGACGTTGTTGTGGCATTCGGAGCAGTCACCCATGGTGGGGATGTGGCGCGCGCCCTTGCCGGGCGCAGAGCTGCCGTTGTGGCACGCACCGCAACGGTCCCCCATATCCGGCGTATGGGTGAAATCCACCATCGACCAATCGGAGGTGACGTGGCAATTGTCGCAGGCGGCGCGCGTCTGGATGTGCTTGCCCGGTACAGTGCTCGCCTGCACCACGCCGCCCTTGGTATGACACTGGGCACACTGCCGCGGCGTGGCCTTGAATACGCCGCGCACGTGGCAGCTGTTGCATTCCACATTGGCATGACTGCCGGTCAGAGGGAAACCGGTGACGAAATGGTCAAAGCGCTTCTCGGCAGCGATGGCCGCACTGCACGCCAGCATTAGCCCGATGACGCCCAGCGCCATCCTGCATCCCCGTGCGACCTTCTCCATGATCACTGCCCCTTCTTAGGTACCGGTTTGCCCATACGCATCGTGGGCCCCAGCAAACTTAAATCATCGAATTTTGTGGTTACGTGACAACGGTTGCAGGCCTGGCCGTAACTGCCACGGTGCACATCATCGTCGCCATGGCAGCTGCCGCAGGCCTGGTTGAGCTTCGGCCCCGCGCCCTTGCGGTGGCATGCGTTACACGCCAGGCTCTTGTGGGCGCCATCCAGTACAAACTTGGTGTCCTTGTCATGATTGAAACGCCACAGGCGCCAGGCGTTCGGCGTATGGCATTGTGCACATGCCTTGCCCAACGCCCCCTTGTGCTCGTCATTTTTAGCGTGACAATCGATGCACTCACGCTTGGTGTCACGGTAACCGGCAGTAACATGACATGCCTCACAGGGCGCGGTGGCATGCAGTCCGATGAGCGGGAAGCGGGTGATGTCATGATCAAATGCGACGTTCTTGCTCCAGCCCTGCTCGTTGTGGCAACGCTCGCAGTTGGTGCCCAGCTGGCCCTTGTGCGCATCGTCCTTGACGTGACACGTACGGCATGCCTGTTCCAGCGCCACTTCGTGCACCGGTCCGCGGTGACAGGCCTGGCAGGAGACCTTTTCATGGCCGCCGCGCAGTGCGTAACCACTGGCGCGCTGGTGGTCGAAGCGGGCCTCCTTCCAGGCTTTTTCCTTGTGACAATCGCCGCATGCTTCACCATTGCGACCTTTGTGCACATCGTCAGCCGCATGGCAGCCGTTGCAGGTGCGCGGCGGCTTGTCCTTGCCGTCGACGGACTTGTGGCAGTCGCGGCAGGGCAATTCGCGGTGGCGCAGCCGCAGAGGGAACTTCGTTTTGCGGTCATGATCGAACGTATTTTCCTTCCATGACTTCTCCCCATGGCAGCTCTTGCATTCGCTACCCAACCGGCCGCCATGGACATCGTTGATGTTATGACAGGCGATACATTGCTGCGGCGTATCCTTGTAGCGCCCATCCGGATGGCAGGTGGCGCATGCCACCTCTCCGTGGCGGTGGCGCAGGGGAAACTTGGTCTTGCCATGGTCGTAGCGTGCATCCTTTTTCCAACCGCTGCTCTTATGGCAATCGGCACATTTGTCGCCCAGATTGCCACCATGAACGTCCTGTCTGCGATGGCACTCAACACACTTGCCGGGGGCCTCGCGGTGTTTCTTGCCTACGCTATGGCACGACACGCAGCGCGCGGCGCGGTGGCGGCCCTCAAGCTTGAAGTCGGTCACATCGTGATCGAATGATTCCGGCACCAGAAGCACGATGTCCGCCTTACGGCCCTTGTGTTCACTGTGGCAGTGCTTGCATTCAAGTTTCGGGTCGACGGCACGGCGGCCGTGCAATCCCTGGCGTTGCTGCACGTCAACGGCCACCTCCTTGTGGCAGTCGAGACACAGCCGGCGCTGCTCCTTCTTGTTGAACGACTCGTGGCAGGAGTCGCACTTCTCCTCGTACTCGGCATGACCTTCAATGACGGGCCCCGGCATCAGCAACTTCTCTATGGAAGCGGCCTGCGCAATCGAAATCCCCCCGGCAATCAGACCGACAAGCATCCACCACCAACGCATAAGCTGATGTCACTCAATACATATGCACAGCGATGACATGCACGATGCCGGCGAGCAGCATCATCATGAACAAGGGCAGATGCAAAATGTGCCACCAGGAAAACATCCGCTCGTAAGCACCAATCTCAGCCACTCGGCGCAGATTTTCGATGTAGCTGGCGACGAAACGCGCGGCCACGCGTTGGGCTCGATGTGTCTTCTCCACAGGCCAATCGGACCTGTCGCCATGGCGCATCAGCTTGCTGTGCATCAGATGGACGATGCGCCTGCGGGTATACCAACAGCGCAGGATCACCCAGGGAAAGTTCAGCAGGCGGACCAGCGCGGAGCGCTCCCGCAACAGCCAGGACTCCAGTTGTGTCAGGGCGTCGGCTGCCTCCGGGATGGAGCGGAATAGATTGGCGAATCCACCCTTGGCTGCAGTGAGACGCTCCTGTAGCCCGCCCAGGCTGCTACGCGCGCCGTACAGGCCGTAGTGAATGCGGGTATAGATGTAGCGACCAACCAGACCGGAGCCGGCAACCAGCAGCATGCTGATCAGGGCCACGTTGCTGTTGATCGCCCCCAGATGAAAATTGGCGTGGAACAGAATCATCACCGGCCCCAACACGCCAAACAGCATGTGTATACGGAACCAGTGGCGGATCGGCCCCCAGCGGAACAGGGGCACCTGCTTCTTGCGCAAGGGATAGAGCAGCAGTAGCGTCATCATCACACCGCCGCCGATACCCAGCGCATAGCCCAGACCATGCTCGGCATTCAGGTAACCGGCGTCGCGCCATTCCCAGCCGAGATAGAGCATGACCAAAACGGCAAGCGCAAACGGCAGCGCGCTACGGCCGCTGCGCAAGGGTTCCTGCACCAAATTGGGGCGAACAGACGCGCGTGCGGGTTCAGCGGTATCAGATTTTGCACGCTCGCTGACGACGGCATTCATGCGTCACTCCTCCTCATAAAACCATATCGTTCTTATTAGGGCGGCAATCATGGTTTCGGCGTTGCGCAATTACATTGAACACAATCACAAACCCCTCAAAGGGGTGTGCATAAACTGCCGAAATATCAAATATTCGTATCCGGCAAATGTTCGGATGGCCTATCTGTAAGGAGAAAATCTAGGTGAGCGACGTCTTTCTATGGTCGTTCTATGGATCACCGGCACTGGCCATCCTCGGCTGGTACATCTACACACACCGTCGCCATGAGCAGCAAAGCATTGCCATCCGTGACGAGGCCATCAATAGCGGACTCACCGAACCGGCGTCATTGCACCCGGTCATCAACCAGGTTCTGTGTATCGGCTGCGGTTCCTGCGTCGCTGCCTGTCCGGAACATAACGTCCTGGGACTGATCAATATGCGGTCGCACCTGATCAATCCCAGCCACTGCATCGGCCATGGCGCCTGCCAGCGCGCCTGTCCAGTGCAGGCCATCACCCTGGTGTTTGGCACTGAAAAGCGCGGTATCGACATTCCCAACGTCAATCCCGATTTCCAGACCAATGTCCCCGGCATGTTCATTGCCGGCGAACTGGGTGGCATGGGGCTGATCCGTAATGCCATCACCCAGGGTGTCCAGGCGATGGAATCGATCCGCACACTGGACGGCATCGGCCGCGGCGATCGTCTGGACGTGGTCATCGTGGGTGCCGGCCCGGCCGGCTTTGCCGCCTCCCTCGGCGCCATGCAACACAAGCTGCGCTTCGCCACCATCGAACAGGAGTCCCTCGGTGGCACCGTGGCCCACTTTCCGCGCGGCAAAGTGGTAATGACGGCGCCGGTACAACTGCCCCTTGTCGGCAAAGTGAAATTCACTGAAACCAGCAAGGAGACACTGCTAGCGTTCTGGCAAAAGGTGGAGCGTGACACCAAACTTAAGATCAACTATCAGGAACGGGTGGAGGACGTGTTGCGGGAGGATGGGGGGTTTACGGTGCGCACCAACAAGGCCAGCTATCGTACCCGTGCCGTCCTGCTCACCATCGGCCGGCGCGGTACGCCGCGCACCCTGGACGTGCCGGGTGAAGAACATTCCAAGGTGGTGTATCGCCTGATCGACGCCGAACAGTATCGGGGCCAGCATGTGCTCGTGGTCGGCGGTGGTGACAGTGCCCTGGAGGCCGCCACCAGCATCGCGGAACAACCGGGGACTACGGTAACCCTGTCCTACCGCAGCGGCTCATTCAACCGCGCCAAGGAAAAGAATCGCCAGAAGATCGACGCCGCTGCGGCCGCCGGCAGGCTGCGGGTAATGTTCAATTCGGGCGTCAAACACATACATGAGAAAACCGTGGATATCGAACAGGACGGCACCTTGCACAGCCTTCCCAACGATGCCGTCATCGTCAGCGCTGGCGGCATCCTGCCCACACCTTTCCTCAAACAGATCGGCATCGAAGTGGAAACCAAGCATGGTACGGCTTAGCGCCATTGTACTGCTGATGTTGGCCATAGGCGCGGCCGGTGCAGCCGAGCTGGATAACTATCAGGGCGCCATCCGCGCCCGCGACTACGATCGCGCCGCTGCCCTCATCAAGCCGCTGGCCGAGCGCGGCAATCCCCAGGCGCAATATGAACTGGCCGGACTCTACCGCAGCGGACGCGGTGTCGAGCGCGACAATACGCGCGCGTTCCGCTGGTTCGGCAAGGCGGCTGCGCAAGGCCATGCCCCCTCCCAGTACAGTCTGGCGCAATGCTATGAACGGGGCTGGGGCACGCCGCGCGATGACAGGAAAGCCATGGAGTGGTATCGCCGCGCCGCGGCACAGGATCACACTGCGGCGAAGGAACGGCTGGCACAGGACAACATCCCGGGGGATGCCACTCCTGCCACGCTCACCCTGGAGCAGCGCCTGCGTCAGGCCGCTGCGGCCGGCAACCCGGTCGAGGTGCGCACGCTGCTAAACAACAGCAAACCAGATGCTGCCGATGCCTACGGCACCACGCCGCTGCACCTGGCGGCGGCTGCCGGCCATGCGCAAGTGATACGCACGTTGCTGGCGGCCGGGGCCAAGCCCGCACTGCGTGACGACTACCAGGAAACACCCCTGTTGCAAGCGATCCGTGGCGGCCACCTCACCACCATGCACGCACTGCTCGACGGCGGCGCCGACATCAACATGCGCGACGCCCACGGCAACACCCCGCTGCTGGTCGCCGTCCAGGCAGGACACGGCGCCATCGCGCAGGCACTGCTCAAACGCAGGCCCGATGTCCACGCGCGCAACCACAAGGATTGGGACGCCTTGCGCTATGCGCAGTCGCGCGGGGACACCATGCTGGCCAATCTATTGGTGCAGGCCGGAGCCAAACCCAGCCAGGAGCGCCGCACCGGCACCCTGGCCGCAACACTGCCGCCGCCGGATACCACCGCGGAGAGCGGCCCCTACCGCGGCTGGTCGCCGCTGATGACGGCGGCCTGGCGCGGCCAGAAAGAGGCCGTCGCGGCCCTGGTCAAGCGCGGCGCCGACGTCAACGAGCAGGACGCCGGCAACCACACCCCTCTCACCCGCGCCCTCAGCCAGGGACACGAGGAGGTGGCCACCTGGCTGCTCGCCCACGGTGCCCTGCCCGACACCGTGCTGGAGGACGGCTCCACGCCGCTGCATCTGGCCACTGCAACAGGCATGACCGCCGTTGCACAACTCCTGGTGCAAACCCGGGGAACCGATGTCAACGCACGCAAAAAAAATGGCGACACGCCGCTGCTCATGGCCGCCGGGATGAAGAGCCAGGAGTTGCTGAATGCGCTGTTGCAGCAAGGCGTCGATCTCGGCCTGGCCGATCGCCAAGGCCGCACCGCCCTGCACCGCGCCGTGGCCGCAGGAAACATCGCGTCCGTCCAACAGTTGCTGCAACAGCTGGCGCCGGTGGACGAGCCCGACGACCACGGCGTAACACCGCTGTGGCTGGCCGCCGATCAGGGCAATGAACCCATCGCCAGGGCACTACTTCTCCATGGCGCCACCCCCGACCGCACCGATCAACGCCGGCAAACGCCGCTGATGCGCGCCGCCGTCAATGGTCACACTGCGCTGGCGCAGGTGCTACTGCGTCACGGTGCGGCCCTCGATGCCCTGGATCTGGACGAGAACACGCCGCTGTTACTGGCGGCGGCCAACGGCCACAACACCCTGGTGCAGCAGTTGCTCGACGCGGGCGCGAAACTCAACCATCGCAACCGGACCGGAGACAGCGCCCTGATGCTGGCCGCCCGCGGCAATGATCGCACCATGGTGGATCTGTTGCTGACCGCCGGCGCCGACTTCCGCCTGGGCAACGCCAATAAGGAAGATGCGGCGACAGCGGCTCGCCGCGCAGGCCATACCGAATTGGCGGCCTACATCGAACAGTACGCCAGGGAGAAAAGCTGGCTGCCGGCACTGTTCAAGTGACGGCACCGCCTGGACTACCCTTCGACGATCTCGTAGTCGTGGGTGACTTCGGCCACCTTGCCCAGCATGATCGAGGCAGAGCAGTACTTCTCTGCCGACAGTTCCACTGCGCGCTTCACCTGGGCCTCTTTCAGTTCGTGGCCGGTGATGATGAAGTGGACATGGATCTTGGTGAACACCTTGGGGTCGGTCTCGGCACGCTCGGCGGTGATTTCCGCCACGCAGTCGCGGATCGGCTGGCGCGCCTTCTTCAGGATGCTGACCACGTCGAAGGAGGTACAGCCGCCCATGCCGAGCAGCAACATCTCCATGGGCCGCGGCCCCAGGTTACGGCCACCGTGGTCGGGCGGGCCGTCCATCACTACCGCGTGGCCGCTGGCCGCCTCGCCGATGAAGGTGGCCTGTTCCACCCATTTGATACGCGCCTTCATTTTAACTTTCCTCCAAGCTGGGTTATTCTGGGGCGATTCTACCCGCTTGCCTGAGCCAGGGCGGGCTGGTATACGTAACACCCACTCAATTCCTAGGGACAAGGGGTAACCATGACGACCAAGGCGCTGACCACCGGCAACCCGGCGATCGATCGCTTCCTGGTCCATTGCCACCGCCGCAAATACGCCTCCAAAAGCACCATCATCCGTGCCGGCGACAAGCCCGACGTGCTGTATTACGTCGTCAAGGGCGGCATGACGGTACTCATCGAGGACGACAACGGCCGCGAGATCGTACTCGCCTATCTCAATCCCGGCGACTTCTTCGGCGAGATGGGGCTGTTCGACGAAAGCGCCGGCCGCAGCGCCTGGGTGCGCTCACGCACCGAGTGCGAACTGGCCGAGATCAGCTACACCCGCTTCCGTCAGGTAGCCCACGACGACCCGGAGATTCTGTTCGCCTTGTCCAGCCAAATGGCGGCGCGCCTACGCACCACCAGCCGCAAGGTGGGCGACCTGGCCTTCCTCGACGTCACCGGCCGCATCGCCCGCACCCTGCTCGACCTGACCAAGGAGCCGGATGCCATGACCCATCCCGACGGCATGCAGATCCGCATCACCCGCCAGGAGATCGGCCGCATCGTCGGCTGCTCACGTGAAATGGCCGGCCGCGTGCTCAAGACCCTGGAAGAACAAGGCCTGATCTCGGTAAAGGGCAAGACCATCGTCGTATTCGGCGCCCGTTGACCCGTCGGCGCCCACAGCGTGGGCGCACGCACCATCTGGCCCGGCCGTCTTTTCGCCGAGAGACTCGAGCGCCTACGCTCCGAAGAACAACTCCGCCAGCTTGTCCCCCGGTTCCGCTGCGCGCATAAACGCCTCCCCCACCAGAAAACTGTGTACACCGTGAGTGCGCATCAGCGCCACGTCGTCGCGGCTCAGGATGCCGCTCTCGGTGACCACGATGCGGTCAGCGGGGATCTGCGCCAGCAGATCGAGAGTGGTTTGCAGGGAAACCTCGAAGGTGCGCAGATTACGGTTGTTGATGCCGACCAGCGGCAAGGGCAGACGCAGGGTGCGCTCCAGTTCCAGCGCATCGTGCACCTCCACCAGCACGTCCAGTCCCAGCTCCGTCGCCACGGCGGTCAATTCCGCCATCTGCGCATCGCTCAGCGCCGCGGCAATGAGCAGGATGCAGTCGGCGCCGATGGCGCGCGCCTCCACCACCTGATAGGGGTCGATGATGAAGTCCTTGCGGATCACCGGCAGGCTGCAGGCGGCGCGCGCCTGTTGCAGGTATTCGTCGCTGCCCTGAAAAAAATCCACGTCGGTGAGTACCGACAGGCAGGCGGCGCCGCCGCGCTCATAGGAAGCGGCGATCGCCGCGGGATGAAAGTCGGGCCGCAACACGCCCTTGCTGGGCGAAGCCTTCTTCACCTCGGCAATCACCGCAGGCAGACCGGCGGCCAGCTTGGCACGCAGGGCGCCGACGAAGGGGCGCAGCGCCGGTGCCGCAGCCGTGCGTGCACGCAGCGCCTCGATGCTGACCTGGGCGCGGCGCGCGGCGATCTCTTCGTCCTTGCGGCGCAGAATCTTCCTCAGGATGTCCGGGGTATCACTCACGTCACGCCACCTTGAAACTGTTGCTCACCTGAACCAGGCGCGTGAGCCGCTCGCGCGCAGCACCGCTGCTGATCGCTGCCCGTGCCTTTTGCACGCCCTCCTCCAGTGTGTCGGCGAGATCGGCGGCATAAATGGCGGCACCGGCATTGAGCACCACGATGTCGCGGGCCGGGCCATCCTTGTCATCCAGCACCTCGCGCATGATCCCGAGGCTCTGCGCCGGCAACTCCACGGCCAGACGCTGCACGTCGGCACGTACCATGCCGAACTGTTCCGGCGTAATGGCGTAGCGTTTGACACTGCCGTTGTGCCATTCGGCCACCTGGGTCGGTGCACCGATGCTGATCTCATCCATGCCGTCCTCGGCATGCACGATCAGCACGTGTCTTGAACCCAGCCGCCCCAGCACCTGCGCCAGCGGCTCCAGCCATTCGCTGCTGTACACGCCGAGCACCTGATGCGGCGCGCCGGCCGGATTGGTCAGCGGCCCCAGCACGTTGAAAATGGTGCGCACGCCCATCTCGCGGCGTGGACCGATGGCGTGCTTCATGGCGCTGTGGTGCTTGGGGGCGAACATGAAACCGACACCGGCCTGCTTGACGCACTCGGCCACCTGTTGCGGTGTCAACTCCAGATTGACGCCGGCCGCCTCCAGCACGTCGGCACTGCCGGACTTGCTCGACACCGAGCGGTTGCCGTGTTTGGCGACATTGGCGCCAGCGGCCGCCACCACGAAGGCGGCGGTGGTGGAGATGTTGAAGGTGTGGGCGCCGTCACCGCCGGTGCCGCAGGTGTCCACCAGATGCGGCAGGTCCACCTCGACCCGCGTCGCCAGCTCGCGCATCACGCCGGCGGCGGCGGCGATCTCGTCCACCGTCTCGCCCTTCATGCGCAGGCCGACGAGGAAACCGCCGATCTGCGCCGGAGTCGCCTCGCCGGTCATGATCAGGCGCATTACCGCCGTCATCTGCTCGGAACTAATGTTGCGGCGCTCGGTAACGGCGCGGATGGCTGTCTGCATGTCCATAATGGAAAACCTTTGGCGTTATGCTCTGCAAAATGTCGGGCGATTGTCCCGTTTCCCCGCCGCAGCGGTCAAGGCGCAACCACTGCACCGTAGCGCTCCTGCCAGCCCCAGACCAGCAGGCCGGCACCCGCCAGGGCCAGCATACCCAGCGCCAGGCTCCACACCTGGTGGGCAAGGAGCGGCACCAGCAAGCCGGCCACCAGTGCGTTGAAACCGACCTGCATGAAAGATTGCACCGCCGCCGCCATGCCGCGGTTGCGCGGGAAACAATCCAGCGCCAGTACGGTGAGGTTGGGCATGCTGAACGATACGGCAAAGGCGTACAGCACCAGCGGCGCCAGCACGCTCAGCGGTGTCGGCGGCAACAACAGGGCCTGCACCACATTGACCAGACTGGCCGCAAGCATCAGCGCATAGCCGATGCGGATGCCGCGCTGTGGCGTCATGCGGCCGGCCAGCCGGCTCATGGTAAAGGAACCCAGCATCAGGCCACCCACCATGGGGACGAACTGCATCCAGAAATCGTTGACGCCCAGGTGCAGGTGGTCGTACAGCAGCGTGGGTGCGGCGGCGATGTAGATGAAGAAGCCACCGAAGTTGAGGGCAAAGGCCGACACCAGGGCCATGAAGCGGCCATGACGCAGGGCCATGGCATAGGCGCCACCCACTTTAACCGGATGGATGGAGTGGCGCCCCTCGGCCGGCAGCGTCTCCGGCGCGCGCCAGGTGATGATACCGAGCACAACGACACCGAGCAGGGCGAGAAACCAGAACACCGCGCGCCAGCCGGACCAGTCCTGCAACACGCCGCCGATCATCGGCGCAATGGCCGGGGCAATGGCGAAGATCAGCATCGCCTGCGACAGCACCTTCTGCGCATGATGACCGCTGAAGGCATCGCGCACCATGGCGCGCCCCACCACCACACCGGCCCCGGCCGACAGCCCCTGCACCACGCGCCAGAACAGCAGACCACCAATGGTGGTGGTCAAGGCGGCACCGATACTAGCGATCACATACAGCGCCAGCGCGCCGATGATCACCGGGCGACGACCGAAGCTGTCGGACAACGGGCCATAGATCAACGTGGTCAGGGCGAAGGCGGCCAGATACAGCCCCATGGTCTGCTGCATCTGCGCATGGCTGGCACCGAGATCGGCGGCAATGGCGGGGAACGACGGCAGATAGGTGTCGATGGTGAACGGCGCCAGCATCGACAGCGCGGCAACCATGAAGGCGATGAACAGCGGATGATGCGCCGGGACGGCGCTGGTATTCGGCACAATAAACTCCAATACAGCCGGGCCCTAACGCGAACAGGCTTCGCGACCCGGCGCCGTCTAGCTGCGCCGGCCGCCCCGCATGGCGAGGAAGTTGCGCAGCATGTCGTGACCGTGCTGCGTGAGGATCGACTCGGGGTGGAACTGCACGCCCTCGATGACGAACTCGCGGTGGCGCACGCCCATGATCGCCTCACGGCTGCCGTCGGCGTTCTGCGTCCACGCCGTCACCTCCAGGCAGTCCGGCAGCGAAGACTGCTCGATCACCAGCGAGTGATAACGTGTGGCCTGGAACGGATTGCTCAGCCCGGCGAACACGCCGACGTTGGCGTGATAAATCGGCGAGGTCTTGCCGTGCATGATCATGCCCGCATGCACGATGTTACCGCCGAAGGCCTGCCCAATGGACTGATGCCCCAGACAGACACCGAGGATCGGCAACTTGCCGGCAAAGTGCTGGATGGCCGCGACGGAAATGCCCGCCTCGCTCGGTGAGCAGGGCCCCGGCGAAATCACCAAGCGCTCCGGCTGCAGACGCTCGATCTCCTCGATGGAAATCTGATCGTTGCGGTGCACCTGCACCTCGGCGCCCAGCTCGGCGAAGTACTGCACCAGGTTGTAGGTGAAGGAGTCGTAGTTGTCGATCATCAGCAACATGATGTGTCCCTCACCGGCGCGGCGTGTCGAGGCCGGCCTCGGCCAGCGTGGCGGCGCGGAAGATGGCGCGGCTCTTGTTCATGGTCTCGTCCCACTCGTTACGCGGGATGGAATCGTAGACGATGCCGGCACCGGCCTGCATGTAGAGCGTGCCTTCCTTGACCACGGCGGTACGAATGGCGATGGCGGTATCCATGTTGCCATTCCAGGCCAGGTAACCGACGGCGCCGGCGTAGACGCCGCGCTTCACCGGTTCCAGTTCGTCGATGATCTCCATGGCGCGGATCTTCGGCGCACCGGAGACGGTGCCGGCGGGGAAGGTGGCGCGCAGGGCATCCATGGCGCTCATGCCCGCCTTCAGTTTGCCTTCGACGTTGGAGACGATGTGCATGACGTGGGAATAGCGCTCGATCACCATCTTCTCGGTGAGCTCGACGCTGCCGGTCTCGGCGATGCGACCCACATCGTTGCGGCCCAGGTCGATGAGCATCAGGTGCTCGGCGATCTCCTTGGGATCGGCCAGCAGATCGGCCTCCAGCGCCTTGTCCTGCTCCTCCGACTTGCCGCGCGGCCGCGTGCCGGCGATGGGACGCACTGTGACCTTGCCATCTTCGCAGCGGGTGAGGATCTCCGGCGAGGAACCCACCACCTGGAAGCCGTTCAGGTCCAGGTAGAACATATAGGGCGAGGGGTTGAGGCTGCGCAGGGAACGGTACAAATCCAGCGCCGGCGCATAGAAGGGGAGCGACAGGCGCTGCGACAGCACAACCTGCATGATATCGCCGTTGACGATATAGTCCTTGGAGCGGCGCACCGCCTCCTCGAAGCCGTGCTGGGTGAAGCCGGAAACGAAATCCTGCTCGGTCACCTGATGCGGTGTCGTCGCCGCACGCGCCGGCAGCGGGCCGCGCAACTGGGCGATGAGCTGATCGAGGCGCTGCTGTGCCGCCACCAGTGCATCCTGCCCTGCCGGATCGGCATGGACGATGACGTGCAGCTTGCCGCTTAAGTTGTCGAACACCACCACCTCGTCCGACACCATCAACATCACGTCGGGCACACCCATCTCGTCGGTGTTGGGACAGGGACCGAGACGCGGCTCGATGTAGCGCACGGTGTCGTAGCCGAAGTAGCCGACCAGGCCGCCGTTGAAGCGCGGCTCGCCGGGCTCGCAGGCCACCTTGTAGCGCTGCTGGAACTGCTCGATCCAGGCCAGCGGGTCGGCGACGGTAATGGACTCCACCGCGGTGCCGTCGTGCTCCACATCGATGTCGTGGCCGCGCACGCGCACGATGGTGCGGCAGGGCAGGCCGATGATGGAGTAGCGGCCCCACTTCTCGCCGCCCTGCACCGACTCGAACAGATAGGAGTACGGCGCGTTGGCCAGCTTGAGGTAGGTGGACAGCGGCGTATCGAGATCGGCGAGGACCTCGCGTGCAACGGGAATGCGGTTATAGCCCTGGGAGGCGAGTTCGGCGAAACGTTGTGGAGTCATGGCAGCGACCTGACAGGCAAAGTTATTACGGAAGCAAGGGGTACACGCGAACGCCTACCAGCGGCGCCATCGCGGCGCGGCCACTTCCGTCTTTGTCTTGTCGGTATGCACCATGTTCATTTCAGCTTGAGCAGGTTTTTCAGTTCGACCAGGGAGTCGATCACGGCGTCCGGCTTGGCCTCGCGGATATCGACGCCATGATTGTAGCCATAGCTCACCGCCACTACCGCGTAGCCTGCGGCCCGCGCCGCCTCCACGTCGTGCATGGAGTCGCCCACCATCATGGCGTGGGCCGGTTCGACTTTAAAGAAATCAGCCGCATGGAGCAAGGGCGCCGGGTGGGGCTTCTTTTGCGGCGTGGTATCACCGCTCACCACGATGCCGAAGAAATCGCGTATCCCCTTGTCCCGCAGCAGCGGCTCGGTGAAGCGCGCCGCCTTATTGGTGACACAGCCTAGCTTCAGACCGGCCGCCTGCAGCGCCGCCAGCCCTTCCCGCACGCCGGGGAACAGACGGCTGCGCTGGCTGGTGTTGACCTGATACAGGTCGTTGAAGATGTGCAGCGCACGCTCGAATTCGGCGGCCTCCGGCTCGGCATACAGGTCGTCGGTCAGGGCGCGCTTGACCAGGCGCTCGACGCCATTGCCGACCCAACCGCGCACCTTGGCCTCGCCCCAAACCGGACGGCCCAGTTGTTTCATCATCTCATCAACGCAATAGGCCAGGTCCGGCACGCTGTCCACCAGCGTGCCGTCCAGGTCGATGAGGATCATTTCTGGTTTGACTAAGGGCATGAATCGCTAACCAATAAAACTTCAAACCCTGCCGCAGAGACGCGGAGACACAGAGAATTTACAGAGGTGTTCTTCTCTGCGGCTCTGCGCCTCTGCGACGGGTGTTGTCTTTAAGGTCTTACTTGCCGACCTTGGCCAGTTCGGCGCGCATTTCGCCGATGATGGTGTTGTAGTGGTTCTTGTCCTTGTCGTTGCGCTTGCCGAACACGGCAGAGCCGGCGACGAAGGTGTCCACACCCGCTTCGGCCACTTCCCTGATGTTGGCCGGGCCGACGCCGCCGTCGATCTCCAGGCGGCAGTTGTAGCCGCCTGCCTTGATCATGGCGCTGACCTTGCGCGCCTTGTCGAGCACGTAGGGGATGAACTTCTGGCCGCCGAAACCGGGGTTCACGCTCATCAGCAGCACCATGTCCAGCTTGGGCAGGGTGTATTCCAGCACGTCCAGCGGGGTGGCCGGATTGAACACCAGGCCGGCCTTGCAGCCGCTTTCCTTGATCAGGCCGATGGTGCGGTCGATGTGCTCGGAGGCCTCCGGGTGGAAGGTGATGTAGGTGGCGCCGGCCTTGGCGAAGTCAGGGATGATGCGATCCACCGGCTTGACCATCAAATGTACGTCGATGGGGGCAGTGACGCCGTGCTTGCGCAGGGCCTCGCACACCAGCGGGCCGATGGTCAGGTTGGGCACGTAGTGGTTGTCCATTACGTCGAAGTGAACGATGTCCGCGCCGGAGGCCAGCACGTTAACAACTTCCTCACCGAGACGGGCAAAGTCCGCCGACAGGATGGAAGGGGCAATCTGATAGTCCGCCATGGTGATCCCTCTGAGCTGATGAATGATGCCCTCTGCGGGGCGTTTCAAAAAATGAGCGCCGATTGTACCGGCTCCGGGCGGCCAATGCGACAAGCACGCTTTACGGGCCGCGGCCCGCCCGATATGCTGCAAGGCCATGAAAACCCTACGTTATGTATTCCTGTTGAGCCTCTGGGCCGCCCTGGCGCAGGCGGCGCCGGAACCTGCACCGGCCCCTGTCGCGGAGAGTCTCCCCGCCCAGGCCGATGCTGAACAGGAGATCGTCGCCCTGTTGCGCGCCAGCCCCGCAGCGGCCGATGTGCAGGAACTGCGCGTCGCCGGCAAGCCGGTATTGGCCCTGTGGCGCAGCGAAACCCTGGGCCGGCCCCAGGGTGCCGTGATCCTGCTGCACGACACCGGCGCCCATGCGGACTGGCCCGGCGTGGTCGGGCCGCTACGTCATGAACTCCCTCTGCACGGCTGGCACACGCTGTCGCTGCAATTGGCCGCCGCGGAGGAAACCCCGGCCCGACTGCGCGCCGCCCTCACCTTCCTCGCCGGCAAGAATATCCGCAACATCGTGCTCATCGGCCACGGCGCGGGCGCCATAGCTGCATTGCGCTATGCCGCAGCCAACAAAGGCAGCATCAACGGTCTGGTGCTGATCGCCATGGGCACAGGCGAGGAGCTCCCCCCCCTGGAGCAGGCCGGCGTCCCCCTCTACGACCTCTACGGCAGCGCCGACAGCCTGGAGGTGCGCACGGCCGGGACGCAGCGCCTCATCGCCGGCCGCCGCCTGGTGCGCCAGGATGGCAACCTGCCGCCGCGCTATCGTCAGTTCGTGGTGGAGGCGGCCGACCATTTCTTCAGCCAGCAGACTGACATTCTGCTGCGCCGCGTCCAGGGCTGGCTGCGAACCCACACCGAAGGCATGGAGATCGGCACGCGCTGAGCGGCGCCTGCCGGGAACGAATCGCCCGCCAGGCACTCTATGATTCCAGTCACAACCACACCAACAACTTAGAGGAAAAATAATGGGCGCTGCCATGCTGCTGCACGTACTGTCCGCTGTCATTTGGGTCGGCGGAATGTTTTTTGCCTATATGGTGCTGCGCCCGGTGGCAGCCAGCCAGTTGGAACCGCCGCAGCGCCTGCCGCTGTGGGCCGGCTGCTTCCAGAGCTTCTTTCTGTGGGTGTGGGGCGCGGTGATCCTGCTGCCGCTCACCGGTTATTGGATGCTGTTCAGCATGTTCAAGGGCATGGCCAACGCACCGCTGTACGTGCACGTCATGCAGGGGCTGGGCCTGCTGATGATCGCCCTGTACCTGTGGCTTTATTTCGGTCCCTACCGCGCCCTGCGTGCCGCGGTGGCACAGCAGGACTGGAAGAGCGGCAGCGCCCGTCTCGCCACCATCCGCCGCATCGTCGGCACCAATCTGCTGCTGGGCCTCGCCACCATCACCATCGCCGTGGCCGGGCACTACCTGATCCCGTCGGGCTAATCTCTCCCTGCACGGGGCACGCCTGTGTGCCCCGTGCTCAGGCCTCGGCTTCGCGCTGTGCCTGCAGCAGCGTATCCAGCTCCAACATGCGCACGGCATCCACCGCCGCCTCGAAGGCCCCCTCGTGACACAGGCCGCTCATCGCAGCCTGCTGATAGCCGTCGAGCACGGCGCGGATACAGGCCTGGCGCACGGCCTCGGCGAGGCGCCGTTCCGCCGCGCTCACTCGCACAGGGCCCCGGCCCACAGCTGCTTGTTGATCATCAGTTCGGTGACGCGCCCGCTGTGGCGCATATTCACCCGTCCGGTCATCTTGCTGCCGTCTTCCAGCTGAATCTGTACGCTGTCGCCGCTAATCTGATAGCGCCCGGGAATACCGCCGCTCTTGCCATAGTAGCCACCGGCCTCACTGCCGAAGGTGGCCTCGTTGCTGTACACCACGCCGCCGGCGCCGTCGAACACCAGGGTGGTGATGCGGTAGTAGCCGCTGCCGCTATAGCTGCTGGAGGAACCGCCCCAGTTGCACATACGCCCCTTGAGCTGGGCATGGCTGCCACCCGCCGCCGGCGGTGTGGCCGGCGCTGCGGGGGCGGCGCGCCGGGCCGTTGCGCGCGTGCAACGCAGCGCATCCCCATCGGGGAACTGTACCGCCAACCTGTCGCCCTGCAGCGCGTAGGGATAGGGCACCGGGCCGAACTCTTCCTCCACCACGATGATGCCGGGCTGCAGACTGTAGGGGCTCGGCTCGCCGTCGAAGATCAGGCGGCTGGCGCTCTGAAACTCCAGCAGCACCTGGCCCTCACCGCTCTGGCATTGCCACTGGCCGAGCAACGGCACCGGCTTTTCCGCCGCCGGCACGGACACGCCACCCAACATCAGGAACAGCCCCGCCATCAGCCTGCGCCGCCACATCACGTCATCCCCCGGAGAGCACCACACGTTTTTGCTGCAACACAGCAATCAATTGATCATAGGCGTCGGCGAACTGCTGTATACCCTCACGCTGCAACTGCCGGCACACGGCATCCAGATCGATGCCCAGGCCCGCCAGCGCGGCCAGCACCGCCTGCGCCTCATCCACCTGTGCGGTGAGGCTGGCGGCAACACGGCCGTGATCGAGATAGGCCTTGAGGGTGGCCGGCGGCAGGGTGTTGACGGTATCGGCGCCGATCAGTTCGTCCACGTACAGCACATCGGAATAGGCCGGATTCTTGGTGCCGGTACTGCCCCACAGCGGGCGCTGCACCCGCGCGCCACGCGCGCGCAGCGGCGCAAATTCGCTGCCGGCAAACACCGTGCGGAACTGCTGATAGATCAGCTTGGCATTGGCAACCGCGCTGCGCCCGCGCAGGGCCAGTGCCTTCTCGGTGCCGATGGACTCCAGCTGCTTGTCCACTGCGGTGTCCACCCGGCTGATGAACAGCGAGGCCACCGAGGCGATGTGCTGCGGCGCCGCACAGCGCGCCAGGCCGCGCAGATAGGCCGCGGCCACCGCCCCATAGTCAGCCAGGGAAAACATCAGCGTGGCATTGATGTTGATGCCGGCGGCGATCAGCGTTTCGATGGCGGGTAGGCCCGCGGCGGTGGCCGGCACCTTGATCATCAGATTGGGCCGGTCCACGGCCTGCCACAGGCGCTGCGCCGCGGCGACGGTCGCCGCGGTATCGTGGGCCAGGTGGGGCGACACCTCCAGGCTGACATAGCCGTC
Organism: Sulfurivermis sp.; assembly: GCF_059410345.1. Classification (NCBI taxonomy): domain Bacteria; kingdom Pseudomonadati; phylum Pseudomonadota; class Gammaproteobacteria; order Thiohalomonadales; family Thiohalomonadaceae; genus Sulfurivermis; species Sulfurivermis sp. The sequence goes on from NZ_JBLJDO010000011.1 coordinate 63,478, forward strand.
ACCACCGGCAGAACCGTCGAACACCGGGCGCAGCACATCGGCCGCCTCGCGGATGTCCTCCACCGCCAGCAGCTCGAACATCGCGTGCGCGTCGATATCGGGCGCCGCCTCCAGAATGGCGCGGATCTGCTCGTCGTAGGCGGCGCTGCCGCCGATGGCCTTCTCGAAGATGCTGGGATTGGAGGTGACGCCGCGCACCCCGGCATCGACCAGCTGCTGCAATGCACCACTGCGCGTCTGGCCGCGCTCGATATAGTCCTGCCACACCGACTGCCCCTGCTGCTGCAACTCATGCAAGATACCCATGACGTTTTCCTTTTTATTTGCTCAACCAGAACCACCAGACGATAAAACCGATCAGCACGATACCCAGCAGATTGATCCACAGCATCATGCCTTGCCCTCCGGTTTGAAAAAACGCAGCCGGTTGGCATTGCTCACCACGGTGAGCGACGAGGCCGCCATGGCGGCGCCGGCAATCATCGGATTGAGCAGCAGGCCCAGGAACGGATACAGCGCGCCGGCTGCCACCGGGATGCCCAACGTGTTGTAGATGAAAGCGCCGAACAGATTCTGCTTGATGTTGCGCACCGTGGCGCGGGACACATGGATGGCGTCGGCCACGCCGTGCAGCGAACCGCGCATCAGGGTCACGTCGGCACTCTCGATGGCGACGTCGGTGCCGCTGCCAATGGCGAAGCCAACCTCGGCGCGGGCCAGGGCGGGGGCATCGTTGATGCCATCGCCCACCATACCCACCACCTCACCCAATTGTTGCAGCGCCGCCACCTGCTGCGCCTTTTCCTCCGGTAGCACCTCGGCGATCACCGCGTCGATGCCCACCTGGCGCGCCACTGCCTCCGCAGTGATGCGCGCATCGCCGGTGAGCAAGACCACCTTGATGCCGAGCCGGTGCAGCCGGGCGATGGCGGCGGCGGAATCGGCCTTGACCGGATCGCTCACTGCGATGATGCCAGCCCCCATGTCATTCAGCGCCAGATACAGCGGGATCCGTCCCTCATCCGCCAGACGCTCGGCCTGCTGTGGCAACTCACCGAGGTCCACACTGTTTTCTTCCATCCAGCGCCGATTGCCGAGCAGCACGCGCTGCTGGTTCATCATGGCGCGCACGCCGCGGCCCACCGCGGCCTCGAAGCCGGTCATCTCCAGCCGGCCCATGCCCTTATCGTCGGCGGCGGCAACGATGGCGGCGGCCAGGGGATGTTCCGATGCCATCTCCACGGTCGCCGCTATCTCCAGCAGTTGATCGGCATCGATCCAGCCGCGTGGCACGATGGCCGTCACGCGCGGCTTGCCCTCGGTCACCGTGCCGGTCTTGTCCAGCACCACGGTGGTGAGACGACCGGCCTGTTGCAGGGCCTCGCCGTTCCTGATCAACACGCCGAACTCCGCCGCCTTGCCCACGCCGACCATGATCGAGATCGGCGTGGCCAGGCCCAGGGCACAGGGACAGGCAATGATCAGCACCGTCATGGTGGTAACGATGGCGAAGGACATCTGTGGGCTGGGACCAAAATTGAGCCAGGCGAGGAAGGTGAGCACGGCGACGATCAGCACGCTGGGCACGAACACCGCCGCCACCCGGTCCACCAAGCGGCCGATGGCCGGTTTGCTCGCCTGCGCATTGCGCACCAGCTCGATGATACGTGCCAGCACGGTATCCTTGCCGATGCGGCCGGCCTGGAACAGGAAAGAGCCGGAGGTATTGATGGTGCCGCCCACCACTTCGTCGCCCACACGCTTCACCACCGGCAGTGGCTCGCCGGTGATCATCGACTCATCCACGTAGGATTCGCCGTCGATCACCCGGCCGTCCACCGCGATGCGCTCGCCGGGCCGCACGCGCAGCGTCTCATGCAGCCCCACCTCGATGATGGGTACATCCATCTCCCTGCCGTCGCGCACCACGCGCGCCGTCTTGGGCTGTAGACCGATGAGGCGGCGGATCGCCTCCGAGGTCTTGCCGCGCGCACGCAACTCCAGCGCCGCACCGAAATTGATCAGGGCGATGATGATCGCTGCCGCCTCGAAGTAGGCATGCTGGGCGAGTGATGGAACGCTGTTGGGCCACAACACGATGGCCATGGAGTAGACCCAGGCCGAACCGGTGCCCATGGCGATGAGGGTGTCCATGTTGGCGTTGTGGTGGGTGAACTGCTTCCACGCGCCAATGAAGAAGTGGCGACCGGCGTAGATCATCACGGCCAGGGTGGCGAGGCCGATCAGCAGCCAGACGGTGCGGCCGGCGCCGCTGTGCAGGTGCGGCAACCAACCCGTCATGTCGCCCAGCATCAGGGGGAAACCCAGCGCCGCCGCTGCTGCCGCGCGCCGCAGCAGGCCGCGGTATTCTGCCTGCTCCCTGGCCTCGCGCTCGACTTGCTCGTCGTCCAACCCCTTCAGTTCGGCGGCCTCATAGCCGGCATCCACCACCGCCTGCACCAGGGTGGCGGCATCCACCTTTCCCTGCACCACCGCCACATGCTCGGCGAAACTGACCGTCGCCTCGCTCACGCCGGGCACCGCACGCAAGGCCTTCTCCACCGTCGCCACGCAGCCGGCGCAGCTCATGCCGCCGATAGACAGTCGATGTACCACAGGTTCGCTCACGTACCACCTCGCTCGCCGTGCCGGAAACCGTACTGCAAGGATAACACCGCACCGTTTGATTGACGCAGATCAACTGGAAGTCATGCGGGAATTGCGATACTTTCCCACCGTCGAGATCCAGCGGAGTTCATACCCATGCGCCTGCAACTGCTGCCCCTGTCCCTGCTGCTCAAGGGTCTGCCCAATGCCGTGCACAGCGAACTGCTGTCACGCCTGTTCAATCATCTGCTCAAGGGGCAGTACATCGTCGACCAGTTGCAGGATTTGGATGGCAAGCGCCTGGCCATCGCCATCAGCGACACCGGCACCGAACTGATCTTCGCCATCAGGAATGGCCGTCTCGCCCGTGCTCCAGGCAAGCAGTGGGATGTGCGCATCAAGGGACGACTGGAGGAGTTTTGGCTGCTCGCCACGCGCAGTGAAGACCCGGATACCCTGTTCTTCGCCCGCCGCCTCAACATCGAAGGCGAGACCGAGACCGGCCTCTACGTGAAGAACCTGCTCGACGGCATGGACTTCGACTGGCGCATGCACGTCCACGCCGTCGCCGGCCCGCGCCTCGCGCCCTTCATCCTGCGCGCCGTGGAGCGCCTGCACCTGGACCGCCGCGTACAGCGCTTCGCCGGCACGCTCCACGCCCGGTAAAACACCTGCCGCAGAGACGCGGAGGCGCGGAGAAATAACTTTCATAATCTCTGCGCCTCCGCGTCTCTGCGGCGAAGATTTGCTGTCTTATCCCTCCGACTGCGCCCGCGCCCCGCTCACTTCGCCCCGATCCAGCCAGGCCAGGCCGGCGTTGCCATACCAGTAACCATTACACGGCTCACCGCGACTCAGACCAACGAGCGCCGCCAAACCCTGCTCCGGAGTCAGACTGCCGTCGATGACGCCATGGAAGGCACGGATAATTTTCTCCATGTGCCGCGACTGCGGCGACAGCCGCAGCACGTCAACCTCCAGTTCCTTCATTTCCGCAATGGCGGCAATGAGGTTGCAGGTGGCGGCGGACTGGGTCTGGATGCCGTTCATGGACAAGAACTGTTCGCCTTCCTGCGAGTTGAGCACCAGACCGTCGCTGAAGTCGGCGCAACGCAGCTGGCAGTCGTCCTTGGGCAGATTGTAGTGACGCGCGGTGAAGCAGCGGGCCGAGAAGGCCAGCGGCATGCGGCCGAAGGCGAACACCTCGGTCTCCAGTCCCGCCGGGCGGCACGCTTGAATGGCCGCCAGCGTATCGCGCGACAACTCCACCGGCATCACCCAGCGCCGCGCGCCGAGGTCGCGGAACAATCCCAGCGTCTCGCCGTTGTAGGCATTGAGATGGGGGCCGGCAACGAAGGGCACCTTGCCGCCGGCGAGGCGTACCGCGCCCATGTCGTTGGTCTCCACCGTAAAGCGGCCATTGTCGACGATACGGCGCAGAGTGAGCAGTTCCGATTCCGCCTCGACCAGCGCCAGGGTGGACAGCACCACCTCCTTGCCGGCGAGAGCGAGTTCGTTGGCAATGGCAAGCCAATCCTCCAGACGCACACCGCGCCGCTTGGAGCACACCACCTCGCCCAGATACACCACATCCACCGGCCAGTCGCGTGCCTGACGATAGAATGCCAGCACGTCATCACGTGACCAGAAATACAACAACGGACCCAGCGCCAGTTTCATCGAACGTGCTCCTAGACGTTTATTGCCAGGCGCGGTCGAGTGCGCCCAGGGTATGGGTGCTGCCCTCGGCCACCTTGTCCAGTGCGGCCACCCAGTCGCTGCGCGGGCTGAAGGTATCGGGACTGCGCTCCGCCGCATCCAGCGCCTCGCGCAACACCTTGGTCACTTGCGCCACGTAGGCCGGGCTGCGTTGGCGCCCCTCCACCTTGATGGCGGAGATCCCCATGCGTACCAGCTCGGGCAGGATGTCCAGCACCGACAGCGAGGTGGGTTCCTCGATGGCGTAGTTCACTTCGCCGTTGACCTCGTAACGCCCCTTGCACAACACCGGATAGCCGGCGGCCTCACCCGGCTTGTAGAGATCGATCAAGACGCCCCCGAGGCGCACTTCGCGTCCCTTGATGGTCTCGCGCCACTCCACCGCCTTGGCCGGTGAACAGGCGCCGCAGGTGTTGGGCGATTCGCCGGTGGCATAGGAAGACAGATAGCAGCGCCCCTCCACCATCACGCACAGCGAACCGAAGGCAAATACCTCGATCTCGGCGTCGGTGTTGTCCATCACGCGCCTGACCTGCGCCAGCGACAGCACGCGGGGCAGCACCACGCGCTGGATGTTGAATTGCTCGCGGTAGAAATTGATCGCCTCATAGCTGGTGGCCGAGCCCTGCACCGACAGGTGCAGGCGCAGACCCGGATGAGTCTTGGCGGCATAACGCATCAGGCCGACATCGGCCAGGATCAACGCATCGACACCCAGCTCCGCCGCCTTGTCCACCGCGCCGGTCCAGATGTTCCAGCCCTGCGGCTGCGGATAGGTGTTGAGGGCGAGCAACACCTTGCGCCCACGCTCCCGTGCATAGCGGATGCCCTCGTGCGCGGCGCGCTCGTCGAAGTTGAGGCCGGGGAAGTTGCGCGCATTGGTGCCGTCGCGAAAGCCCATATACACCGCATCGGCGCCGTTATCCACCGCTGCGCGCAAGGCCGGCAGCGACCCGGCAGGACAGACCAGCTCGACTTTTTTTGCCATCGTTCAGAACCTCAAGAACCGTTTAAGCCTTTACAACCCCCATCTCGCCCGCCCTGAGCTGACCCTGGCGCGTGCCGCGGCGGGCCAGTTCCCGTTCGATACCATTCAACACGCGCCATTTCCAATTACACCAAAGAGGTGTCAGCAGAATATCCAGTGACGCAGTGCCGGTAAGGCGGTGATACAGCACCACGGGCGGCGTCAGCTCGACGAGGTCCGCAGCGGTGCCGACGTACTGTGCCAGCGTCCACGGCTGATACTCGCCGTGGCGCCACTCGTTGGCCAGGCGCGTGCCCTTGACCACGTGCAGCGGATGCAGCTTGAGTCCGTCGACGCCCTCCTCCAGCACGCGCAGGAGACTGGTACGGGCGTGAAAGGCCTCCTCACCGGGCAGGCCGAGGATCAGATGGGTGCACACCGGCAGGCCACGCGCGCGCGCCGCGTGCACCGCGCTGCGATATTCGGCAAAACCGTGGCCGCGATTGACGCGCCGCAAGGTTTCATCGAAGGCCGATTGCAGGCCCAGTTCCAGCCAGATTTCATGCCCCTGGGCGCGGTATTCGGCCAGCAGGTCCAGCACGGCGGGCGGTACGCAGTCAGGGCGCGTGCCGATGGACAGGCCGATGACATCGGGCTCGGCCAACGCCGTGTCATAACGCCGACGTAAAAGATCGATGTCGTCGTAGGTGTTGGTATAGGCCTGGAAATAGGCCAGGTACTTCTGCGCGCCGGTGCGTTTTCTGATCACGGCGCGGCCGGCGACGATCTGCTCGACGATGGGGTCCGGTTCACGGGCATTGGGCGAGAAGGAGCTGTTGTTGCAGAAGGTGCAGCCGCCGATACCCTTGCTGCCGTCGCGGTTGGGGCAGGTGAAACCGGCGTTGATGGCCACCTTGTGCACCCGCGCGCCGTATTTGGCCAGCAGGTGCTGGCCAAAGGTGTTCACATAATCGGCCAGCGCCATCAGCCGACCACGTCCAGCTCGCGCCGGCGAAACTGCACGCCCAGCTCACGAGCAATGTTCTCGCAGGCAGGAATGTCCACACCCTCCAGACCGTTGATCGCGGTGAGGGTCACGGCGATACCGGCAGACTTGGCAGCGCGGGCGAAGTCGAGCATGCCCTGGTAGGCCCCCGGGCGCTTGGAACGGGTATGGCGATCATAGGTGGCCTCATCCTGGGCGGTCAGGGAGATGGACACGCTGTCCACCCAGCGCGCCAGTTCAGGCGTCACGTCGCGGCCGTACACCAGATTGGCCAGACCGTCGGTATTGATGCGGATGTGTTTCGCCCCCATGCCCTTCAATGCCTCCGCCACCGCCAGCAGGGTATCCAGGCGCAGAGTCGGCTCGCCCAGGCCGCAGAACACGATTTCCTTGTAGCGGGTAGGGTCGCCCACCGCCGCCAGCACCTCGTCCGCCGTCGGCTCGCGGGTCAGCAACAAATCGTAGTTCTGCACCTCCCAGCTGCCCTGGAACTTGGGGCAGAAGGCGCAACGCAGGGTGCAGTGGTAGGTGATATTGAGATAAAGATTACCGTGCAGTTCGTAGGCGAGGGTTTCCTCGGCCTGCCGCTGTCGGCGCGAGACTTTAGTCATACCGCGACCTGTTCCTCTTCGAGGGGTGGGAGTGTAAGCGACTTATATGCGCAATTCGATTGACGCAGATCAATATCGCGCCGTGATGTATCATGTAGCGTTACCGGCTTTTGATTCTAACAGGTGATCCATGATCAAGACCCCTTTCCCTCTGTTGAAACTCCGCGGGAAGGAGCTTCTACCCATCATTCAGGGAGGAATGGGGGTCGGCGTGTCCGCCCACCGTCTGGCGGGGGCCGTCGCCAAAGAGGGCGCCATCGGCACCATCGCCAGCATTGATCTGCGGGTACACCATCCGGACCTGATGGAGCGCACCCGCCGCACCAAGGATCGCCAGCTCATCGACGACGCCAACCTGGAAGCCCTGGATCGCGAGATCAAGGCCACCCGCGCCATTGCCCCGCAGGGCATGATCGCCGTCAATGTCATGAAGGCCGTGGACCGCCACCCGGAGATGGTGCGCCAGTCCTGCGAGAGCGGCGCCGATGCCATCATCATGGGTGCCGGCCTGCCCTTCGACCTGCCCGACCTGGTGGGCGAATACAAGGACCGCGTGGCCCTGATCCCCATCCTGTCCGAAGAGCGCGGCGTACGCGCCGTGCTGAAGCGCTGGATGCGCAAGGGCGTGCTGCCCGATGCCATCGTCATCGAACACCCGCGCTACGCCGGCGGCCACCTGGGCGCCCCCAAGCCGGAAGACATCACCAATCCCAAGTTCGACTTCAAGCGCGTGCTGGCAGAGATCTTCAACGTCTTCAAGGAGCTGGACATCCCCCACATCCCGCTGCTGCCCGCCGGCGGCATCAATTCTTTCAGCAAGATCAAGGAGATGTTCGATATGGGCGCCAGCGGCGTGCAGATCGGCACCCCCTTTGCGGTCACCGAGGAGGGCGATGCCCATCCCACCTTCAAGAAGGTGCTGCTGGAGGCCAAACCGGAGGACATCGTCACCTTCATGAGCACCGCCGGCCTGCCGGCCCGCGCCGTGCTCACCCCCTGGCTGAAGAAATACCTGGAGCGCGAGGAAAAGGTGCGTTCCCGCGCCACCCCGGAGAAGGGCACCTGCGCCGTATGGTTCGAGTGCCTGACCCAGTGCGGCCTCAAGGACGGCAACCCTGCCGCCGGCCAGTTCTGCATCGACACCCAGCTGGAGGCCGCGGTCCACGGCAACCTGGAGAAGGGCCTGTTCTTCCGCGGCTCCGAGTCACTGCCCTTCGGCCAGCAGATCCGTTCGGTGCACGACCTGCTGGTGATGCTGCTCACCGGCCAGGACCCCCGCCTCAGCGCCGCCACGGCCTGATCCGGGGCGACACGGCTCAAAGGGCAGGTGCCAGGCGCCTGCCCTTTTTTATTTCCCTGCAAAAATTGCGGATTATCAATGACAGGGTTCGGCCAATAACCCTATGGTTTGTATCGCTATCGTTCCGGAATAGCGAATCTTCTCTATCTGTAAGCGTTCAAGGAGAAAAACCATGGTTGAAACTCTCGTTGCGACCGCCGTCTTCGGCGCCCTGTTCTACCTGGTATACCTGGCCAAAATCTTCTGAGTCACCCGGCCCTGCGCCGGTAAACAAAAGGGGGAAGAGCTACGCTCTTCCCCCTTTTGTTTGCTGGCCCGGTGCGTCAATCCCGCGGCCAGGCGACGAGCCACAACGCGGCGCCGGCCAGCCCCAGCACCCAGGAGACCAGCGGTGCACCGCCGGCCATGGCCGGGGCGTAGCCATCCAGCCCCAGCAGCACGGCGGCGCTGACGATCAGCGCTGCGCCGACGATGGCGGCAAAGCTGCGCCGGTTGGCCTGACGCATCTCACGGCGCAATTGCTGTAGTTCCTCGGTGCTGCCCTGCACCTGCAAGCTGCCGTTGCGGGCGCGCTGCAGCACGTCGTGGATCAGCTGCGGCACCTCGGGCAGGCTCTCGCCCCAGCTGGGGATGTTGTTCTTGATGCGGTTGAAGAAGGAACGCACGCCCACCTGCTCGCTCATCCAGCGCTCCAGGAAGGGCTTGGCGGTGGACCAAAGATTGAGCTGCGGGTCGATCTGCCGGCCCAGGCCCTCGATATTGAGCAGGGTCTTCTGCAGCAGCACCAGCTGCGGCTGCACCTCCATGTTGAAGCGGCGCGCGGTCTGGAACAGGCGCAGCAGTAGATGGCCGAAGGATATCTCGGCGAAGGGACGCTCGAAGATCGGTTCGCACACGGTGCGAATCGCCGCCTCGAACTCATCCACCCGCGTGCCCGGCGGCACCCAGCGCGACTCCACATGCAGCACCGCAACGCGGTTGTAGTCACGCTTGAAGAAGGCCAGCAGGTTCTCCGCCAGATAACGCTGATCCTCGGCGCTGAGCGAACCGACGATGCCGAAATCCACCGCGATGTAGCGCCCGCTCGGCTCGACGAAGATGTTGCCCGGGTGCATGTCGGCATGGAAGAAATTGTGGCGGAACACCTGGGTGAAGAAGATATCCACACCACGCTCGGCCAACGCCTTCATGTCGACGCCAGCGGCACGCACGGCATCCAGGTCGGAGATGGGGATGCCATGGATGCGCTCCATCACCATCACATTGCGCCGGCACAGCGGCCAGTACACCTCGGGGATATAGAGCATAGGCGAATCAGGGAAATTGCGGCGGATCTGCGAGGCATTGGCCGCCTCGCGCATCAGATCCAGCTCATCGAGGATGGTGCGCTCGAATTCCGCCACCACCTCGCGCGGGCGCAGGCGGCGGCCGTCTGCCCAGAACTGCTCCATCTTCTCGGCGAGGATGTACATCAAACTGATATCGCGGCGGATCACCGGGGCGATGTCCGGCCGCAGCACCTTCACCACCACTTCACGGCCATCATGCAAACGGGCAGCGTGCACCTGGGCAATGGAGGCCGAGGCCATGGGCGACTCGTCGAATTCGGCGAACACCTCATCGGTGGACTGGCGATAGGCCTGCTCGACGATGGCGCGCGCCTGCGCGCCGGGAAACGGCGGCACGCGATCCTGCAGGCGCGCCAGCTCCAGAGCGATATCGTCGGGCAGCAGGTCGCGGCGGGTGGACAGGATCTGACCGAACTTGACGAAGATCGGGCCGAGGTCTTCCAGCGCACGGCGGATACGCTCGCCGCGCGGGGCATGGCGGCGGAACCAGTTCCACCACATGAACACACGCAGGAAGCGCAGCGGGCGGAACAGATGGGTGGCCAGGATCAGATCGTCCAGACCATGCCGCATCAACACCCAGCTGATATAGAGCAGGCGCAGCACCTGACTCGGACGTAGCAACACGTTATTGCCCCCTCATGAATTCAGAATCAGTCCGCGAATGCACGCCAATAAACGCGAATACAAGGAACGACATTATTGCGGGTGGTGCAACAAAGCAAAATGACATGGAGTGAACCGATCATGTCGGCAGCGCATCGACGCTCGGATACGCATTCGCGTAGATTCGCGTTCATTGGCGGACTATTCTTTTTCCCGCTCCAGCCGGCGCAGCCGCGCCTCCAGCCGATCCACGGCACTACGTAGTTCGTCGACACCGGCGAGGAACTCGTCCACCTCCCAGCGCGGCGGCACGTCGCGCCGTTCTTCCTGTACGTAATCAGCCAGGTCGCGTTCCAGATTGGCCGCCGCCTGCTCGCCCCAGCGCAGCAGGCCACGCACCATCGCGCCGATCTGGTGTGCGACCACGTCACCGGTCAGACGCGACAGGTGTTCCTCCCAGTCGATGTCGAGGCCGCCGAGGATGCGCTGCACGCGCTGGCCCAGCTCGACGTCGCCTTCGATCTTTACCGCACCGGAGAACATCCCCTCGCCGACCTTGCCGCGGTTGAGGCGCAGCAGCGCCAGCGGCGTACCGCGCAGGCGGGTGTCCGGCGTACCTTCATAATGACCCATGAGGCGAAAACCATCGGCGCCGGGCAACAGAAATAGAGTAACGTCCGGCCCCTGCAGATCCATGGCGATCACCTTGCCCTCCAGCGCGCCGAGACGCGTCTTGGTCTCGGGGTCGAGCGCCAGGGCGGTATTGATGGCCGCTTCCAACAGGGCCAGCCCAACCTGCGGCAGCATCGTCACTGCACTCATCGTGCCTCCTCCATCAGCCGTCGCAGCGATTTTTCCGATTCGTCCGCCGGCGCGTACAGCACCACCGTCCTGGCAATGAGGTCATGAAACCCCTGCCGGCGTTTATCCCAGATGATCCAGAGAAAGCCCAGACCCAGCGGCAGGATGGAAACGAGATAGGCGAAGTAGCGGATCACCGCCTGCTTCACGCTGATGGCCTGCAAGGTATCCGCGTCCACCACCACGCAATCGAGCAGGCGCTTGCCCGGCGTGCCGCGGAACTTCACCCACAGCACCACCGCCGCCAGCAGCGGCAACACCTGGTTCAACAGAAAATCACCTACCCCGGCATAGTGGAAGGCCGGGCGCACCTCAGTGAAATAGGCCGCACCATACAACAGATACAGCAGAGGCGTCAGCACGGCCAGCAGGATCACCGTGTCGACAAGCACGGCAGCGAAACGGCGCCAGAAACCCGCATACTGCACCTGCGCATCCATGGCAGCGACGCGTCAGGCCTTGAAACCGCGATGCAGGGCGGTGATCCCGCCCGACAAATTGAAGTACTCCACGCGATCGAAGCCGGCATTTTCCATCATGCCCTTGAGTGTCTCCTGATCCGGGTGCATACGGATGGATTCGGCCAGATAGCGGTAACTCTCGGAATCACCAGCGATAAGCTTGCCCATCATCGGCAGCATGGTGAAGGAGTACAGGTCGTACAGCGGCGACAGGCCCGGAACCGCCGGCTTGGAGAACTCCAGCACCAGCAGACGGCCACCCGGCTTCAGCACGCGATGCATGGAGGCCAGCGCCTTGTCCTTGTCGGTGACGTTACGCAGGCCGAAGGCGATGGTAATGAGATCGAAGTGATTGTCGGGAAACGGCAGGCACTCGGCATTGACCTGGGCGTACTCGACGTTGCCGACGATGCCCGCGTCCACCAAACGCTTGCGTCCCACCTCCAGCATGGAGGCATTGATGTCGGCCAGCACCACCTGCCCCTCGGGACCGACGATGCGCGCGAACTTCATCGCCAGGTCGCCGGTGCCGCCGGCCAGGTCCAGCACGCGCTGGCCGGCACGCACACCGCTCATTTCAATCGTATAGCGCTTCCACAGACGATGAATGCCGAACGACATCACGTCGTTCATCATGTCGTACTTGGAGGCAACGGAGTGGAACACGTCGGCCACCAGGTGTGCCTTCTCTTCCACCGCCACCTGTTTGTACCCGAAGTGGGTGGTGTCGCGTTCGCTCATTTCAAACTCCGTAATTGATTCCTGGTCCGCGAATAAACGCAAATGAACGCAAATATTGCCCGCTCAAGAGAAAACCACAGCTGGAGCACCCTGAGTGCTGCGACAGGATTTGCGTCCATTCGCGTGCATTTGCGGCTTTAACTTGATCATCCGTCGCATCAGGCCTCGTGCGCCGGCGTCTTGCGCTGCTTGCCGGCGGCGGCCAGGCGCTCCAGGTAGTCCTGCCAATATTTCTGATAATTGACCCCGAGGTCGTACAGGGTATCCCAGGCGTAGATACCACTGTTATGACCATCGTCAAAGTGGGGCTGGATGGCATAGCTGCCCACCTGCTCGATCTGCTCGATGTTCACGTCTTCCTTGCCCACCTGCAGGGTCTCCTCGCCGGGGCCGTGGCCGCGCACCTCGGCGGAAGGGGAGAAAACGCGCAGGTATTCGGTGGGCAACTGGAAGCGCTGGCCGTTGGAATAGGCGATCTCCAGCAGGTGCTTGGCCTTGTGCAGGGTGATTTCGGTAGGAATCGGTTTTTCGTTCATGGTTTGACCTCGTAAATTCAGTTTCAAGTTTCGAATCTGCAACCCACCTTAAGTGGCGCCTGACGCGGACTTTTCAACTCGAAACTTAAAGTATGTATCTGCTCAAATCCTCGTCCCGTGCCAGCTCGCCGAGTTGGGCGTCGACGTAGACGGCATCCACGGTGACCGTACTGCCGCCCTTGTCCGCTGCCTCGAAGGACAAGTTTTCCAGCAGGCGCTCCAGCACGGTGTGCAGGCGGCGCGCACCGATATTTTCTGTGGTCTCGTTCACCTGCCAGGCAATTTCGGCGATACGCGCGATGCCGTCGGCGGCAAAGTCGACGGTGACGCCCTCGGTGGCAAGGAGGGCCTTGTACTGATCGGTGAGCGAGGCATCGGGTTCGGTGAGGATGCGCACAAAATCCTCCACCGACAGCGCATCCAGCTCGACGCGGATGGGGAAGCGCCCCTGCAACTCCGGGATCAGGTCCGACGGCCGCGCCAGATGGAAGGCGCCGGAGGCGATGAACAGAATGTGGTCGGTCTTCACCATGCCGTACTTGGTAGACACGGTGCTGCCTTCCACCAGTGGCAGCAGGTCGCGCTGCACGCCCTCGCGGGAGACATCGGCGCCGGAGGCCGATTCGCTGCCGCGGCGGCAGATCTTGTCCATTTCGTCGAGGAACACGATGCCGTTCTGTTCCACCGAACGCAGGGCGCGGCTCTTCAGTTCATCCTCGTTGACCATCTTGGCCGCCTCTTCGTCGGTGAGCAGGCGCATGGCCTCCTTCACCGGCAGCTTGCGGCGCTTGGTACGGCTGCCGCCCAGGTTCTTGAACAGCCCCTGCAGCTGCGAGGTCATCTCCTCCATGCCGGGCGGCGCCATGATCTCCACGCCCATGGGCGCGGCGCTCAGCTCCAGCTCGATCTCCTTGTCGTCGAGGTCGCCCCCGCGCAGCTTCTTGCGGAATTTCTGCCGCGTGCCGGAATCGGCCTGCTCCTGCTCGAAGCCACGCGCCGGCGGCAGCAGGATGTCGAGCACGCGATCCTCTGCCGCCTCGAAGGCGCGGTGGCGCACCTTGGTCATCTCCTGCTCACGCATCATCTTGATGGCCAGGTCCACCAGATCACGGATGATGGACTCCACGTCGCGGCCCACATAGCCCACCTCGGTAAACTTGGTGGCCTCCACCTTGATGAAGGGCGCGTTGGCCAGCTTGGCCAGACGACGGGCGATCTCGGTCTTGCCCACACCGGTGGGACCGATCATCAGGATGTTCTTCGGTGTGATCTCGTTGCGCAGCAGGTCACTCACCTGGCTGCGGCGCCAGCGGTTGCGCAGCGCCACCGCCACCGAACGCTTGGCGGCGGTCTGGCCGATGATGTGCTTGTCCAGTTCCTGGACGATCTCACGGGGCGTCATTTCAGACATCGGTTCTTAAACCTCAAAATCCACATCTAACGCAAAGGCGCAAAGACGCAAAGGTTCTATTTGAAATAGCATTCATCATTCTTTGCGCCCTTCGCGTCTTTGCGCCTTTGCGTTGGATTTTATTGTTTCCCGGTCAACCACCCAGCTCTTCGATGGTCAGGTTGCCGTTGGTGTAGATGCAGATACCGGCGGCGATGCCGAGGGACTTCTCGACGATGCTGCGCGCATCCAGCTCGGTGTTCTGGTACAGGGCCAGGGCGGCGGACTGGGCGAAGGGGCCGCCGGAGCCGATGGCGATGAGGTCGTGCTCCGGCTCGATGACGTCGCCGTTGCCGGTGATCATCAGGGTGGCCGTGGTGTCGGCGACAATGAGCAGGGCCTCCAGGCGGCGCAGCACGCGATCGGTACGCCAGTCCTTGGCCATCTCCACTGCGGCGCGGGTGAGATTGCCCTGATGTTTCTCCAGCTTGCCCTCGAAACGCTCGAACAGGGTGAAGGCATCCGCCGTGCCGCCGGCGAAACCGGCGATAACGCGGTCCTTGTACAGGCGGCGCACCTTGCGCGCATTGCCCTTCATCACCGTGTTGCCCAGGGTGACCTGACCGTCGCCGCCGATGACCACCTTGCCATGGCGACGCACCGCCAGGATGGTGGTGCCGCGATATTGTTCCAAAGTCGAATCTCCCGATTGCCAGGCGGGTAATGTTACACCATCACGGCGTCAGCACCGCGGCACGGCGTGTGGTACGGCGGAAATAGCTCGCCGCCCCGGCCGAGGTGATGATGCACCATACCGCAAACAGGGCGCCTGGCAGGGCGGTTTCCGGCTCGAAGTGCTTGAGCGCCAGGGCCACGCCGAGGCCGGCGTTCTGCATGCCGATCTCGATGGCCAGGGTGAGTCGGTGGCGGCCGTCGAAGCCGAACCAGCGCGCCGCCTGCCAGCCAAGCACATAGCCCAGGGCATTGATCAGTACCACCAGGCCAAACACCGGCATTCCCACCGCGACCAGCCGCCCCTGGTTGGCGGCCACCGCATAGCTGCAGATGATGACGATGGCGACGGCGGCCACCGCCGGGGCGATCTCCTTCACCAGGGCCAGTTGCCGGCCGAGGATCTGCCGCAGCCCCATGCCGGCGACGAGCGGGGCCACCACGGTCATCAGGATGGTCTGCGTCATGGGCCAGAACGGGATGTCGAGAAAGGCGCTGCCCAGCCATTGCACCAGCAGCGGGGTCAACAAGGGCGACAGCAGGGTGGACAGGGTGGTGAGGGCGATGGAGTAGGCCACCGCGCCGCCGGCCAGGTAGACGATGACATTGCTGGCCATGGCGCCGGGCGCGCAGCCAACGATGACGAAGCCCAGGGCCAGGGCCGGCGGCAGCCCGCCGAACCAGGCGGCGGCAAACCCGAGCAGGGGCATGACAGTGTACTGGGTGGCGACGCCGGCGAGGATGGCGCGCGGCCGCCCCAGGGTAGCCTGCATCTCGGCCGGGTCCAGCACCACGCCGAGGGCGAACATGGTGGCGGCGAACAGCCAGAGGAACACGTCCTTGAATACCAGGAACAGGCCCGGCTCCAGATAGGCGGCGATGGCCCCCGCCAGAGTCAGCGGCGCCAGGCCATTGGCAATCAGGCGCAGCAGGGCGCGCATGGGGTCATCCCGGCAAACCTCACTCAGTCCGCAAATGAACGCAAATAGACTCGAATATTCATGGAGTTACAACAAGCAACCGGCTCACCCCGCATGCGGTGGCACGCCAGCCCAACGGCCTTGATTCTGCCGCCTGAATTGGGTCCATTGGCGTGCATTGCGGATTCCGTTGACAGGATTACTGCGCAGCCTTCTTGCCGTTGACCACCTGCTCCATCAAGGCCTGATTACGTTCTTCCAGGCGGGCGATGAGGCCGTCGATGCCCACCTGGGTGATCTCCTGGGCGAAGGAGGTGCGGTAGTTGGTGACCAGGCTGACGCCCTCCACCGTCACGTCGTAAACCTTCCAGTCGCCGTCGCGGTTGTGCACCGCAAACAGCACCTGCACCACCTTGCCACCATCCAGATGGACCTCGGAACGCACGGTAGTGGTGTCGCCCTCGGCGGGGCGGCCGGGCAGGAAGGTGATCAGATTGTCGTTGCGTGCCAGCAGGTCATCGAGCTGCTTGGGGTCCTCCAGCAGGGCGGCGGTGTAGAAACGCACCATCATCACGCGGAAGGCGGCGATGAAACGCTGGCGCTGCTCCGCCGTGGCCTGGCGCCAGTACTTGCCCAGCACCCAGCCGGACATGCGGGTGAAGTCCACGTGGGGCCCCAGCACCTGATCGACCAGGTCGAACATGTACTGCGGCCGCGCGCGCACCGCGTCGCGCTCGCGTTTGAGGGTCTCGATCATGCGCTGGCTGACCTCGCTCATCAGCGCCTCCGGCGCCTGCGGCACGCTGGCGGCACCGGCCTTGGCGCCCAGCAACAGGCCCAGCGCCAGCAACAGCACCCACAGCGGCTTGCGTGACGAAATCATGGTGTACTCCCTCGTAATGTAGGTCTTTTTGGAATGGCGCAGATTGTCGCCCATCGGCCGCAGAGGGGCAATCGGGGTAGAATAGCCGCCCGTTGACGATCCGCACACCGATGAAGACACCCGAACTCCTCGCCCCCGCGGGCAGCCTGCGCCACCTGCGCATGGCCTACGCCTACGGCGCCGACGCCGTGTATGCCGGCCTGCCGCGCTATTCCCTGCGCGTGCGCAACAATGACTTCGACCTGGATAACCTGACCACCGGCATCACCGAGGCCCACACCCAGGGCAAGCAGTTCTTCCTCGCCAGCAACGTGATGCCGCACAACGCCAAGGTGAAGACCTTCATGGCCGACATGGAGCCGGTCATCGCCCTCCAGCCCGATGCCCTGATCATGGCCGACCCGGGCCTGATCCTGATGGTGCGTGAGCGCTGGCCGGAGATGCCCATCCATCTGTCGGTGCAGGCCAACACCGTCAATTACGCCGACGTGCGCTTCTGGCAAAAACAGGGCATCGCGCGCGTGATCCTGTCGCGCGAGCTGTCGCTGGAGGAGGTGGCGGAGATCCGCCAGCAGTGCCCGGACATGGAGCTGGAGGTGTTCGTGCACGGCGCCCTGTGCATCGCCTACTCCGGCCGCTGCCTGCTGTCCGGCTACTTCAACCACCGTGACCCCAACCAGGGCACCTGCACCAACGCCTGCCGCTGGGACTACCAGGTGCACAATGCGGTCACCGATGCGAGCGGCGACGTCCAGGGAAGGACTGATACCGCGGGCACAGGGATGTGCGGGAGCGGAGATGTGCGCCGTGCCGAGGCGCAGCAGGTGTATCTGCTGGAACAGCGCGAACACGCCGGCGAACTGATGCCCATCGAGGAAGACGAGCACGGTACCTACATCATGAACTCCAGGGACCTGCGCGCCGTGGAGCACATCGCCGAACTGGCGCGCATCGGTGTCGATTCGCTCAAGATCGAAGGCCGCACCAAGTCGCCCTACTACATCGCCCGCACCACCCAGGCCTACCGCCAGGCCATCGACGACGCCATCGCTGGCCGTCCTTTCGACACGCGGCTGCTGGTGGAACTGGAAAACCTGGCCAATCGCGGCTACACCGACGGCTTCTACGTGCGCCACCACACCCAGGATTATCAGAACTACATGAAGGGAGCCTCCAGCGGCGAAAAGCAACAGTACGTCGGTGAGGTGGACAGCTACGACACAGCAACCGGCCTGGCCGAGATCGATGTGAAGAACAAGATCCGCGTCGGCGATCGCCTGGAGCTGATCACCCCGCAGGGCAACCGCCGCTTCGTGCTGGAACACATGGAGGGGCGCAACGGCGCGGCGCTGGACGAAGCACCCGGCGGCGGCCATCGCGTGCGTATCCCGCTACCGGCAGGGGACTACCGCTATGCCCTGCTGGCGAAGGAACTCTGATCGCCTCTTATCCCTCCACCCGATTCCGCCCCGCCGCCTTGCCGCGGTACAGCGCCGCGTCGGCACGCGCCAGCAACTCATCCAGGCAGAGGGTTTCGCCCAATTCACGGGCAGCCACGCCGAGGGTGGCCGTAAGGGTGAGCTCGACACCGGGCAGGCCGATGCGGCAGGCGGCGATACTCTGGCGCAGACGCTCGGCGAACTGACGGGCGCCATCTAGGCGGGTGGCTGGCAACAGGATGGCGAACTCCTCGCCGCCGAGGCGACCCACGATATCGTTGGTGCGCAACACATCACGACAGGCGTCACCCACCGCACGCAACACCTGATCGCCGGCGGCATGGCCGTGGCCGTCGTTGACGTCCTTGAAGTGGTCCAGGTCCAGCATCACCACCGCCAGCGCCTCGTCGTAGCGCTGGGCACGCTCCATCTCCCGCTCGGCCAATTCAAAGAAGCGGCGCCGGTTGGGCAGGCCGGTGAGCTCGTCAGTGCGTGCCTGCACCCGCGCCGCCTCCTCCAGTTCGCGGCGTAGCTTGACCTCCTGTTGCAGTAGCGTGGTCAGATGCCGGCTGTGCACCGAGTCGATGAAGGAAAAGCGGCGCAGGCGCGCATGCTGTACCGAGGTGACCATGCAGAAGATTAGCGTCACGCCGAAGAACAACACCGCCAACGGCAACTGGTGCGGTGGCGGCGGAAAGAACAACCAGGTTTCGATGCCCAGGAAGATGAAGGCGAAGAACGTGGCCAGCAGGCGATGGTTGAGGGTGCTGGGGATAAAGAAGAAGGCGCCCACCATCATCACCAACAGCCCCGGATAGATCTCCAGAAATTCGCGCTGACTCACCGGATAGATGAGCAGGGCATTACCCAGCACGACAAAGAAGAAGATCAGGGTCAGACGATACAGGCGCGGCGGCAGCACCGGGTTGCGCAGCAACCACCAGCCCAGGCCCCAGCAGAATACCAGTACCGCAAAACGCAGCACCGCGTTGAGCCAGAACAGGCCACTGAACTCGAGTAACAGGTGATCGGAGATGACAAAGGAAAAATACAGCGGACCGGTGACGAACAGGGCGATGATGAAGTGGCGCAGCTCGGCGGCGCCCACATGCTCGCCGAAGGCGGTCTCCGCCGCCGGGTCGGTGAATTCGCCGCTCCAGCGGCTCAGCTTCACCGTATAGGGCAAGGCCGCACCGTAACCGTTGCCGTTGCCGTTGCCCGCCGTCACTCCCTTGTCCTGCCCGTTCATGCCACTGCCTGTGCCGACTGCCGTATTGATCTGGTCAACATCATACCGGGCCAGACCGTATTTCTCACCCTCGTTAACGGCCGGACTGCACGGGGCGCTTCTGAGCGCCGGGCGGCCAGTGCTACACTGTGCGCCTTTCAGACGACCCCAAGCGCAGAGGAATCCCCCCGTGAGCCAGCCCGAAACCAGCCATGGCGCCTTTCCCTGGACCCGCATGCGCCGCATGCGCCGCGACGATTTCTCCCGCCGCCTGATGCGGGAATCCACCCTCAGCGCCAATGACCTCATCTGCCCCCTGTTCGTGCTGGAAGGCAGCAACCGCCGCGAGGCCGTCGCCTCCATGCCCGGCGTGGAGCGCCTGTCCATCGACCTGTTGCTGCGCGAGGCCGAGGTCCTGCACACGCTCGGCGTGCCGGCGGTAGCGCTGTTCCCGGTCACCCCGCTGGAGAAAAAATCACTGGATGCCGCCGAGGCCTGGAACCCGGAGGGCCTGGCGCAGCGCAGCGTGCGCGCCCTGAAACAGGAGTTCCCCGAGCTGGGGGTGATCACTGACGTCGCCCTCGACCCCTTCACCACCCACGGCCAGGACGGCCTCATCGACGACACCGGCTATGTGATGAACGACGAGACCGTGGCGGCCCTGGTGCAGCAGGCCCTGTCCCACGCCGCGGCCGGAGCCGACGTGGTGGCCCCGTCGGACATGATGGACGGCCGCATCGGCGACATCCGCGAGGCGCTGGAATCCGCCGGCCACATCCACACCCGCATCCTGGCCTATTCCGCCAAGTACGCCTCCAGCTTCTACGGCCCGTTCCGTGACGCCGTCGGCTCGGCCGGCAACCTGGGCAAGGGCAACAAGTACACCTACCAGATGGACCCGGCCAACACCGACGAGGCCCTGCGCGAGGTGGCGCTGGACCTGGACGAGGGCGCCGACATGGTGATGGTCAAGCCGGGCATGCCTTACCTGGACATCGTGCGCCGGGTGAAGGACCAGTTCGGCGTGCCCACCTTCGCCTATCAGGTGAGCGGCGAGTACGCCATGCTGATGGCAGCGGCGCAGAACGGCTGGCTGGACGAAAAGGCGGTGATCATGGAATCGCTGCTCGCCTTCAAGCGCGCCGGCGCCGACGGCATCCTGACCTATTTCGCGCGCCGGGCAGCGCAGTGGATTAAAGAAGCTTAATTTTCAGGTTCAGTGGCATTGGCAAAAGCTCACCGAAATTCGAAAACATAATTCTCCCCCTTAACGAGAAGAGATCATGGCCCCCAAAAGCTTTGTCTTCAGCATGTTCGGCTCCTCGCCGGTCAGCCCCCTGCAGCAACACATGGGCAAGGTGCAGTCCTGCGTCCAGGAGATCGTCCCATTCCTGGAGGCGGCGCTGGCGCAGGACTGGACCCGCGCCCGTGAGGTGCAGCGGCGCATCGCCGTGCTGGAAGGCGAGGCCGATGCGCTGAAGAAGGAGTTGCGCCTGCACCTGCCGCGCGGCTGGATGATGCCGGTATCGCGCCGCGACGTGCTGGAGGCGCTGCGCATGCAGGACAAGATCGCCAACAAGACCAAGGATATCGCCGGTCTGATCATCGGCCGCCGCATGGTGTTCCCACCGGAAATCGCTGACAAGCTGCTGGAGTTCGCCCGCCGCTGCATCGATGCCACGGCCCAGGCGCAGCTGGCCATCAACGAGCTGGACGAGCTGGTGGAAACCGGCTTCCGCGGCCACGAGGTGGAGCTGGTGGAGAAGATGATCACCGAACTCGACGCCATCGAGGCCGACACCGATGCCCTCCAGGTAGAGGTGCGCGACCTGCTGTTCAGCAAGGAAAAGGAACTCTACGCGGTCGATGTGATGTTCATGTACAACGTCATCGACTGGATCGGCGACCTCGGCGACCTGGCGCAACGCGTAGGCAGCCGCCTGCTGATGATGCTGGCACGCTAAGGAGGGCGCAGGATGGAATACGCAACGATCTATATCGTGCTGGCGATCGCCTTTGGCCTGTTCATGGCCTGGGGCGTGGGCGCCAACGACGTGGCCAACGCCATGGGTACCTCCGTCGGCTCCGGCGCCCTTACTGCGCGCCAGGCCATCATCATCGCCGCCATCTTCGAGTTCACCGGCGCCTATCTCGCCGGCGGCGCCGTCACCGAGACCATCCGCAGCGGCATGATCGACGCCAACCTCCTGGCCGGCCAGCCAGAACTGCTGGTGTATGGCATGCTGGCCTCGCTGCTCGCCGCCGCCATCTGGCTGATGGTGGCCTCTCACTTCGGCTGGCCGGTATCCACCACCCACTCCATCGTCGGTGCCATCGTCGGTTTCGCCGCCGTGGGCCTCGGCATGGAGGCGGTGAAATGGGGCAAGGTCGGTTCCATCGTGATGAGCTGGGTGGTCTCGCCGGCGCTGGCCGGCGTCATCGCCTACTGGCTGTTCATGAGCGTGCAGAAATTCATCCTCGACACCGACAACCCACTCAAAAACGCCAAGCGCTACGTCCCCATCTACATCTTCCTGGTCGGCTTCATCGTTGCCCTGGTGACCCTGACCAAGGGCCTCAAGCATGTCGGCCTGCACATCAGCACGGCGCAGAGCTATCTGTATTCCGTCGTCATCGGTGTAGTGACCATGCTCATCGGCATCTACGCCATTGCGCGCCTGCGCTTCGACCCCAAGGCCGACCGTGACTTCCACTTCGCCAACGTGGAGAAGGTGTTCGGCGTTTTGATGATTGTCACTGCCTGCGCCATGGCCTTCGCCCACGGCTCCAATGACGTGGCCAACGCCGTCGGTCCGCTGGCCGCCATCATCAGCGTCATCCAGAGCGGCGGTGAAGTGGCGCAAAAGGCCGCCATGCCGGCCTGGGTGCTGCTGCTGGGTGGCATCGGCATCGTGTTCGGCCTGGCCACCTTCGGCTACAAGGTGATGGCCACCGTGGGCCGCGGCATCACCGAGCTGACGCCGAGCCGCGGCTTCGCCGCCACCCTGGCTGCCGCCGGCACCGTGGTGCTCGCCTCCGGCACCGGTCTGCCCATCTCCACCACCCACACCTTGGTGGGCGGCGTCCTCGGCGTCGGTCTGGCGCGCGGCATCGCGGCGCTGAACCTGGAGGTGGTGCGCACCATCTTCCTGTCCTGGATCGTCACCCTGCCCGCCGGCGCCATCCTGGCCATCGTGTTCTTCTTCCTGCTGAAGGGGATCTTTGCCTGATGGATCGTTATGCCGTCATGGGCAACCCCATCGGCCACAGCAAATCTCCCCTGATCCACGCACAGTTCGCCGCGCAAACCGGCCAGCAGCTCAGCTACGAGGCGATTCTGGTGGAGCTGGGCGACTTCCCGGCCGCCGTGGCGCGCTTTCGTGCCGACGGTGGCAAGGGGCTTAACGTGACCGTGCCGTTCAAACAGGAGGCCTTTGCCCTGGCCGAAGCGCGCAGCGCCCGCGCCGAACGCGCCGGTGCGGTCAATACCCTGCGCTGGGAGGCCGACGGCCGCTTGTACGGCGACAACACCGACGGCGTCGGACTGGTACGCGATCTGGAGCTCAACCACCATGTGCCGCTGGCCGGCCGCCGCGTGCTGCTGCTCGGCGCCGGCGGTGCAGTGCGCGGCGTGCTGGAACCCCTGCTGGCCAAGGCACCGGCGAAGCTGGTCGTTGCCAACCGCACCGTGACCAAGGCGGACGAGCTGGCGGCGGCCTTCGCCGACCTGGGGCCGGTGCGCGCCAGCAGTTTCACCGCCCTGGCGGGAGGACAATTCGACGTGGTGATCAACGGCACCGCCGCCAGCCTGCAGGGCGACTTGCCGCCCCTGCCCGAGGGCATATTGGCGCCGGGCGCCGCATGCTACGACATGATGTACGGCAAGGAACCAACCCCCTTCATGCACTGGGCCGTTGCGTCAGGCGCGGGAGTGGTACTGGATGGGCTGGGGATGCTGGTGGAACAGGCGGCGGAATCGTTCTGTCTCTGGCGCGGTGTGCGCCCGGCCACGGCGCCGGTGATCACGGCGCTGCGGCAGGCCATGTAACGCCCACCGCCTGTCAGAGGCGTAACTGAGGCCACAAAATCAATACAGACCGCGCCGTTCACGGCAACGGCGCTCTGGCCCCGGCCAGCGCCGCAGGCGGTGGTGACGGCCACGGCGCTCGTTGTCCGGATTGCGCAGGAAAAACTCCCGTACCTCGATGGCGCTGCCGCGCAAGGGAAAACCGTGTAGTTGCTGACGTGCACGCTGCGCCAATCGATCGGGGATGACCGTCGCCACCGCATAGCCCCGCCGTTCCAACTTCAAACGCAAAGGGCGAAAACTCAGAAACAACACGTCAAGATCCGTGGAGGTAATGTCCGGGGGCAAGTTGCCGACAAACAAATCCATGATGAGTTACCTGGCGCTCCATCTCTTCACATATTCTTGGTGGCGAGGTCGCGATACCCCTCGATGACTATACGGTCCTCATCCACCGTTTCCTCGGCCGCCTCGGGAAAGAAATCTGCTTCGGCTGCCAGCGCCGTGCCCTGGCGGCGCTCGCCATCGCGCCGCTCCAGCCCATCCCACGGCCGGTTGCGCCAACCCAGGGCACGGCGCTCATTGCTGTAACTGCGATAGAGGTATTCACGCACGCTGAGGGCGCGGCCGAACAGCAGATATCCGTCCAGCTTCTTGATGGCCTTCCGCGCCAGACGTTCGGAGGAAAAGGTGCAGACGCCGTAGCACACCGCACCGCCCTCCTTATAGCGCTGATTGTTCAGTTTGATCTTGACCTGGCGATCGAACGGCAATAGCAGCCGCTCCAAATCAGCGGCGTTGAGGGTTTCGGGCAGATTACCCATGAACACTTCCATGTAAACCTCCTTGCCTGGCGGGCGGTTCAGTTCTCCCGGTAAGTCTCCTTGAGGCGGACGTAATGCGCGGCCGAATAGGCGAAGCGCTCACGCTCGGCGTCCGTCAGCGGACGCACCTTCTTCACCGGGCTACCCATCCAAAGATAGCCTCCCTGCAGGATTTTGCCCGGCGGCACCAGACTGCCGGCGCCAAGCAGAATATACGGCTCCAGCACCGCCCCGTCCAGCACGATGGAACCCATGCCTATCAAGCAGTTATCGCCAATGGTGCAGCCGTGCAGGGTGACATTGTGGCCGACGGTGACCTCATCGCCGATGAGTAACGGATGCCCCGCGGGCACCTCGCCATGGCCGTGGGTCACATGCAGCACCGAGCCGTCCTGGATATTGCTGCGCGCCCCGATGCGGATGTAATTGACGTCGCCGCGCGCCACCGCCATGGGCCAGAGGGAGCTGTCTGCGCCGACAACCACATCGCCAATCACCACCGCCTGGGGATCAATATAGGCCGACGCATGGAGCGTCGGTTCAACGTGGCGAAAGGGCCGGATAGCCATAATGGGCGGTTTTCCTTGGCTGGTGCGTGTTATCTGCCTGTGTTGTTACCGCATCGTCACCAGTTCTTCCGCGCTGGTGGGATGCAGCGCGACGGTGTTGTCGAAGTCACGCTTGGTGGCGCCCATCTTCACCGCCACGGCAAAGCCCTGCAACATTTCGTCGGCGCCATTGCCGATGATGTGCACACCGACCACCTTCTCCTGCACACCGACGCACACCAGTTTCATCGCCGTCTTCGAGCCGTGGCGGGTGAAGGCGTGGTACATGGGGGTGAAACGGGTCTGATATACTTTCACCGCCTCGCCGTGCTGGGCGCGCGCCTCCTCCTCCGACAGGCCAACGGTGCCGATGGGCGGATGGCTGAAGACCACCGTAGGGATGTTGTCGTAGTCCAGCTTGCGCTCAGGTTGGCCACCGAACAGGCGGTCCCCCAAACGGCGGGCGGCGGCGATGGCTACCGGAGTGAGTTGCGCGCGGCCGGTGACATCGCCCACCGCATAGAGGCCGGGCACGTTGGTGTTCTGGTATTCGTCGGTGGGGATATAGCCATGGGCATCGCACTGCACGCCCGCGGCAGAGAGATTCAGGTCGGCGGTATGGGGGGCGCGGCCGATGGCCCAGATCAGGGTATCGAAGCCGCTCAGCGTATGACCGCCGGAGCAGTGCAGGGTAAGGCGGCCATCACCGTCCTTTTCCACGCGCTCGACATTGATATTGGGCAGGATGTTGACGCCGTGGTTGACCATCTCTTCCATCAACGTCTCGCGCAGCATGGCGTCGAAGTGGCCGAGGAAGTGCTGGCGACGCAGCAACAGGTCCACCTCGCTGCCCAGGGCGTTGAGCAGGCCGGCAAGCTCCACCGCGATGTAACCGCCGCCCACCACCGCCACACGCTTGGGCTGCTCGCGCAGGGCGAAGAAACCATTGGAGTCGATGCCAAGCTCGGCCCCGGGGATCGCAGGGATCATCGGTACGCCGCCCGGCGACACCACGATGTGATCGGCGCTGTAGCGCTTGCCGTCCACCTCCAGGGTGCGCTGATCGACGAAGCGGCCATAGCCCTGGATCAGGTCGATGCCGGACTCCTTGAGATAGCCGCCATACCAGTCGTTGATATTCTGTATGTAGCGCTCGCGCGAGTTGACCAGTTGCTCCCAGTCGAAGTCGTTGACCAGCACATCGAAACCGTAGTCGGTGGCATCGCGCAAGGCGCCGGCGATACCGGCCGCGTTCCACATCACCTTTTTCGGCACGCAGCCGACGTTGACGCAAGTGCCGCCGATGCGCCCCGCCTCGATGATGGCAGCCTTCTTGCCGTGCAAGGCCGCGCGCTCGGCGGCAGACAGACCACCGCTGCCGGCGCCTATGGCGATCAGATCGTAGTGCTTGGTCATGATGAGTCCTTGGGTTGTTTCCGGAAGAGGGCGCATCGGGGCGCGGATAAGGGCTTCCCCTACGATGTATGCGCTCGATTCTACAGCCTGCGGTATCTTAGAGCACCCATGATATCCTTGCCCTCTGCACAGGGCAGGAGGCCGGTCATGGCGTTGGAGATACAATACATTTTCCGCTTTGCCGATGGGCGGGAACTCAGCTTTCCCCTGCACCTGGATGCGACGACGCTGGATCCGAGCGTCCCGCCAACCCTCTCCCCGCCGGAGTGGACCCGGCTCGGCTTTCATCGCTGCCCCCACTGCCCGCTGCACGAGGAAGAACATCCCCACTGCCCGTTGGCACGCTCCCTGGTCGGGACGGTATCGCTGCTGGGTGATGTCCTCTCCTATGCCGAGGTCGATGCGGAGGTGATCACTCCAGAACGACGCATCCAGCGCCACACCTCGGCGCAGAATGGCATCAGCGCCATGATGGGCTTGATCATCGCCACCAGCGGCTGCCCCCACATGGCCTTTTTCAAGCCGATGGCGCGCTTCCACCTGCCCTTCGCCACCGAAGAGGAAACCATGTACCGTGCAGCCAGCATGTATCTGCTCGGGCAGTATTTCCGCCAGCAACAGGGATTGCCGGCAGAAATGGGCTTCGACGGCTTGTTGCAGCTCTACCGCCATGTCGAGGTCGTCAACCGGGCCATGGCCAACCGGCTGCGCGCCGCCGCGCGCGAGGACGGCACGGTGAATGCGCTGGTGCTGCTCGACATGTATGCCAAGACCCTGCCTATCGTGGTGGAAGAAACGCTGCAAGAGCTGCAGCCGCTGTATACTGCATACTTATAACGACAATAACCGAGACGGACAGTGGACAATTCGGTGGAAGAGTTCAATGAGCAGGAGTTGATGGCGGACGAGCCGCGCTCCGGGCTGCGCGAATGGCTGCTGCGTACCACGCTGCAGGACATGGTGGTGTCGCACAACCACTCGCGCGATTTCAACGGTTCCCGCGCCGAATACATCTACCTGCGCGTGCGCCTGCTCAGCTTCGTCTTCGCCCTGCTGGCGCCGCTGTGGATCCCCATCGACCTGCTACTGCTCTCCGGCGCCAGCTTCCAGCAGATGCTGCTGCTGCGCTTGTCTTTCAGCGGACTGTTCCTGGCCTTGGGGCTATGGACCACACAACCCCACAGCCTAGCGCTGGCACGGCTGCGGGTAGCACTGTTTATCAGCATTCCCGGCTTGTTTTATATCGGCTCGCGTCTCGTGCTCGGCGGCGAAGCGCCCGATACCGGCGTCCTGATGGGCTACAGCTTCCTGCCCTACCTGGTCGTCTCGCTGCTGGCCCTGTTCCCCTTCACCCTGATCGAAGGATTGGCCTATGCCATCGCCATCGGCCTGGTGGTGATCGGCACCGAGCTGCTGTTCGGGACGCTGTTCACGGTGCGCGCCTTCGGTGAAATCTGGCTGCTCGGCCTGTTGGCCGGCATCGCCATGTGGGCCGAGCTGGCACAGCTGCACATGCTGCTGCAACTCTACCGCGAGGCTACCCGCGATGCCCTCACCGGCCTGGTCAATCGCGCCGTGCTCACCAAGTGGCTCGATCTGGAGGTGGAACGCGCCCGTGACACACAGCGTCCCCTGTCGGTACTGCTGCTCGACCTGGACATGTTCAAGCGCATCAACGATACCTATGGCCACCTGGCGGGGGATCTGGTATTGCAGGTATTTGCCCGCCTGATGATCCGCGAGCTGCCCGGCATCAATCTCATTGGCCGCTATGGCGGCGAGGAATTCCTTGCCATCCTGCCCGGCAAGGGTGAACAGCAGGCACTGGAGCTGGCCAACCGTATCCGTGCCGCCTGCCACAAGGCTCGGGTACGCGGCCCGGATGAGCAGAGCATCGGTTTTACCGTCAGCATCGGCGTCGCAACACTGCAACCGCAGGAAGACACCGATACACTCCTGCAACGGGTCGACAAGGGGCTGTACCGCGCCAAGGAGGCCGGGCGCGATTTGGCGGTGGTGGCTTAACCGCCACCTTCTCTGCGCAGCGACTGCAAGTAGCCGCGCAACATCTGCAAGGCCTCCGGCTCGGCCACCTCGTCGAATACCAGACCGACCCCCTCATGGCCGCAATGGGCGACCATTGCCGGCAGCCGCAACCTGCCGGCGTGCTCCGCCGTCAGAATTTCCACCTCCACCAGCGCGTTGCGGACCAGGCATGCCGGATCGATCAGCACGAACATGCCATCACGGCTTATATCACGACAGATGCCACGCGCCACCAGGGCACCACGCGCATACAGTGCCACCTGCAACATAATGGGGAGGCGGGATGAAAAACGATGCTCCATGATGGGACAGCGCCTACAGCAGGGGAGTGTTGCGATTCTAGCGCTATTCGGCGCATGGCAAAAAAGTTCTTGACTAATTTAATCGAGATTAATAGACTCACTCTACCCAGACATTGTTACACCCCTTAAATGGAAGGCTCCGGCCTTCCATTTTTTTTGATTACCGGGATTGGCGCTTGCCTGTCATAACCTCGATCCTCATCCATCCCCTCCGTGCATAAGAACATCTTTCTTTTGCCATAAGTCATTTTCCTGGACTATAACCGCAAAAGGAAAAGGCAATCCGATCCCACACGCCGGTTTGCCGCGTTCCTTGCATACAAAAGCACTATGCCTGCACGCCGCACGCCCCGGCGCGACCAAGAACAATAAAATTTCAAGGAGGAGTCATGAAGATCAACACGCCCGTCACCCAGCGGGAACGCACCTATGGCGACGATGTCACCATCACCTCGCTCACCGATCTCAAGGGCATCATCACCTACGCCAACCGCGACTTCGTCGATATCAGCGGCTTCAGCGAAGACGAGCTGATCGGCAAGAATCACAACATCGTTCGCCACCCGGACATGCCGCCCATCGCCTTCCAGGATCTGTGGGACACCATGAAGAAGGGCCACAGCTGGCGCGGCATCGTCAAAAACCGCTGCAAGAACGGGGATCATTACTGGGTGGATGCCTATGTGACGCCGGTATACGAGGGTGACCAAGTGGTGGGTTACCAGTCGGTACGCAGTCGCCCCGCACGTCATCAGGTGGAGGCGGCAGAACAGCTGTATGCCAAGCTGCGCAGCGATCCCAAAGCAAAGCTTCCCAAACGACGCAAGGCACTCGACATCAGCCTGCAACTGCGCATTCTGGCCAGCCTGGTCATGCTGGCCAGCCTGGCCGTGCTGGTGGCCGTGGTGAGCAACTACAGCGCCACACAGCAGCAACATCTTCTGGCTAAGCACATGGCCCAGGTCAGCGAGGTGCAGCGGCTATGGCAGGAAAGCCGCATCAGCAGCGACAACGCCCTCGGTAAAAAGATCAGCACACTGAATACCACGCCCGGAGGAATACCGTTGGCAGATGCGCTGACGGCACTCAATCAGAACGGTACCCGCCTGATCGTTGCCATCTGCCTGACGGGCTTGGTACTGATGGTCGTCATCGGGCTGCTGCTCAATCACACCGTCATCAAACCCATGTCCCAGGTCGTCACCCTGGCCAAGGAAATGGCCAGCGGCAATCTGGCACGCCGTATCGAGGTGACTCATAACGACGAGGTAGGCCAGATGCTACAGGCCATGAAGCTGCTGCAGGCCCGCCTGCGTACCTGCTTCGGCCAGTTCCTCGAGTCCGCCAACGAACTGTCATCGGCTGCCGAACAGTTTTCCGTCACCGGCCGCGCAACCGTGCAGCACATGCAGCAGCAACAAGCGGAAACCGAACAGGTAGCCACCGCCATGAATCAAATGGCCGCCACTGTCCAGGAGGTCGTGCGCAACACGGCCCAGGCGGCACAATCGGCGCGGCAGGCGGAACAGGCCAGCGGCGATGGCCGGCGTGTGGTCAACTCGGCGCGGGCGGCGATCCATCGCTTGGCCGAAGAGGTGGAGCGCAGTGCCCAGGTCATCCACCGCCTGCAACAGGACGGCGATCGGATCAGCAACATCACCGAGGTCATCAGTGGCATCGCCGAGCAGACCAATCTGCTGGCACTCAACGCCGCCATCGAGGCCGCGCGGGCCGGTGAAAGCGGCCGCGGCTTTGCGGTGGTGGCCGATGAGGTGCGTACCCTGGCCGGGCGCACCCAAACGGCCACCGGCGAAATCCGTGCCATGCTTGACAATCTGCGCAGCGGCATCGGCGAGGCGGTGGCAGTGATGCAGCAGGGACAAACGCAAGCCGCCTCGGCGGTGGAGCAGTCACGCCAGACCGAACACTCCCTGGAGAGTATCGGCAGCGCCGTTTCCGCCATCAGCGACATGAACACCCAGATCGCCACCGCGGCGGAACAGCAGAGTGCCGTGGCCGAAGAGATGAATCACAACGTGGTCACCATCCGCGACCTCGCCGGCACCACCACCTCCCACGCCGAGGAGATCAGTACCGCCGGTGTGCGCCTGGCACAGCTGTCGGCGCAGCTGCACGCGATGATGCGGCAGTTCAAGTTGAATTGAAGGAAAGCGGTGCCTCGTCCAGACGCTGACGCTGCTCCTGCAGCGTCATGATGTGTTCCTCCCAATAGCGCGGCGTGCCGAACCAGGGGAAGGCCAGCACGAAGGCTGGATCATCACGGCGCCGCGCCAGCCAGGCGGCATAGTGCATCAGGCGCAGGGTGCGCAGCGGCTCGATCAGGCGCAGCTCGCGCCGGTCGAAATCAAAGAACTCCTCGTAACCGCCGAGGAGTTCGTCCAGCTGCATCAGCTGCTCGTGGCGCTCACCGGACAGCAGCATCCACAGATCCTGCACCGCCGGAGCGCTGCGGCAATCATCCAGATCGACGATGTGAGCGCCGTTGTCGGTCCACAGGATGTTGCCGGGGTGAAAATCGCCATGGATACGCTGCCATTGCAAGGACGGCAGTGTGGCGAAGGCCGCCGTCACCGTGTCCAGCAGTTCCGCGCTGAGATCGGCATAGCGCGACTGATATTCACGCGGCAGCAGCTCGCTTTGCAACAGGTACTCGCGCGACTCGACGCCGAAGCTGGCGATATCCAATCGCGGCCGTGCGATAAATGGCTGGGCCCCACCCACCGCATGCAAACGGCCGAGAAAGCGGCCCAGCCGCCACAACACGTCCGGCACATCAAGGTCCGGCCAGCGGCCGCCGCGGCGCGGAAATAGCGCATAGCGGAAGCCCATGTGCTCGTGCAGCGTCTCCCCCGCCGCGTCGGCCAGCGGCACCACCACCGGAACCTCCGCCTCCAGCAGCTCCAGGGCAAAGGCGTGTTCCTCCCGGATCGCCGCGTCACTCCAACGATCGGGACGGTAAAACTTTGCCACCACATAGCCGCCCTCATCGAGTGCCACCTGGTAGACGCGGTTTTCGTAACTGTTCAGCGCCAGCAGGCCGCCGGCAGCGCGCAGACCACAGCGCTCGACGGCGTCGAGCACCACGTCGGGGGTGAGGGCATCGTAAGGATGGGACTGGATTTCGTTTAACATGCCCCCACTGTACAACAAATCGGAGACCACAAATGAACGCAAATACACGCGAATATCTAGTGCGATTTATTTGCGTACATTCGCGTTCATTTGCGGGCTTTCTTTGATTTGAGTGGAGTTTGTATCTATGCCCAATCCCCTGCTGGAAATGAACGGCCTGCCGCCGTTCCACGCCATCCGCCCGGAACATGTGGAGCCAGCCATCGACGCGGTACTGGCGGACAACCGCGCCGCCGTCGCCCGCCTGCTGCAACACGCCAATCACTCCTGGGACACCCTGCTCGCCCCGTTGGAGGAACTGGATGACCGCCTGAGCCGCACCTGGTCGCCGGTGAGCCACCTCAACGCAGTGATGAACTCCGAGGAGCTGCGCGCCGCCTACAACGCCTGCCTGCCCAAGCTGAGCGCCTACGCCACCGAACTGGGGCAGAACGAAACGCTGTACCATGCCCTGCAATCGATTCGCGACGGTGCAGAATACGCCACCCTGTCCACCGCCCAGCGCAAGCACCTGGACAATCTGCTGCGCGACTTCCGCCTCTCCGGCGTGGCACTGCCGCCGGACCAGAAGGCACGCTTCAAGGCCGCCAGCGAGGAGTTGAGCCAGGCCACCGCCCGTTTCGAGGAACACCTGCTCGACGCCACCAACGGCTGGCATGTGCTCATCACCGACGCTGCGCGCCTAGCCGGCATCCCGGACAGCAGCCAGGGCATGATGCGCCAGGCGGCGCAGCGCGAGGGCCAGGAGGGCTGGCGCATCGGCCTGGACTTTCCCAGCTATTTCGCCGTGATGACCTATGCCGACGACCGCGCCCTGCGCGAAGAACTCTATACCGCCTACAGCACCCGCGCCTCCGATCAGGGCCCCCAGGCCGGGCGCTGGGACAACGGCCCGGTGATGGAACAGATCCTCGCCCTGCGTCACGAGCTGGCGCAGTTGCTCGGCTTTCCCAGCCACGCCGAGCACTCTCTCGCCACCAAGATGGCCGAGTCGCCGCAGCAGGTGCTTGGCTTCCTGCGCGACCTCGCCGCGCGCTCCCTCCAGCTCGCGCAGGGCGAACTGGACGAGATCGCGGCTTTCGCCCGCGACCAGCATGACCTCAAAAAACTCGAGGTGTGGGACATCAACTACTACGCGGAGAAACTGCGCCAGCACAAGTACGCCGTCTCGCAGGAAGACCTCAAGCCCTGGTTCCCCGCCGACCGGGTGGTGACCGGCATGTTCGAGGTGGTGCAGCGCCTGTTCGGGCTGGACATCCGCCCGGTGGGCGGCGTGCAGACCTGGCATGATGATGTGCAGTTCTACGACATCTTCGACAGTGCAGGTAGCCTGCGCGGTCGCTTCTATCTCGACCTCTACGCGCGGCCGAAAAAGCGCGGCGGCGCCTGGATGGACGAGTGTATCCGCGCCCGCACCGGGCAGACGCCGGTGGCCTATCTCACCTGCAACTTCACCCCGCCGCTGGATGGCAAGCCGGCCCTGCTCAGCCACGACGAGGTGCAGACCCTGTTCCACGAGTTCGGCCACGGCCTGCACCACATGCTCACCCGGGTCGGCGTGGCCGGCGTCGCCGGCATCAGCGGCGTGCCCTGGGATGCGGTGGAGCTGCCCAGCCAGTTCCTGGAAAATTGGTGCTGGCAGCGCGAGGCGCTGGACCTGTTCGCACGCCATCACGAGACCGGCGCGCCGCTGCCGCAAGACCTGTTCGACAAACTATGGGCAGCGCGCAACTTCCAGGCCGGCATGCAGATGGTGCGGCAGTTGGAGTTCGCCCTGTTCGACTTCCGGCTGTATCTGGAATACGACCCGCAACAGGGCGGCCGCATCCAGCAGATCCTCGATGAGGTGCGCGCCGAGGTGGCGGTGGTGCGCCCGCCCCACTACAACCGCTTTCAGCACGGCTTCGCCCATATCTTCTCCGGCGGCTACTCGGCCGGCTACTACAGCTACAAGTGGGCCGAGGTTCTCTCCAGCGACGCCTTCGCCCGCTTCGAGGAAGAAGGCGTGTTCAACCGCGCCACCGGCGTCGCCTTCATGGAGGCGATCCTGGAACAGGGCGGCGCGCGCGAGCCGATGGAGTTATTCGTCGAGTTTCGCGGCAGAGAACCATCGATCGATGCCCTGCTGCGTCATAGCGGTATCAGATAGACTGCGCCTCATCGCCCTAAGGGAGCCGCACCATGTCCCAGCAACACCTGGCGGCGGCCGAGTCTGCCCCGCCGGCCCCGACCGTGCCACCGCCGCGCCGCCCGCCGTTCCTGGGCGACCACCTGCGCGACTCGCTACTGCTGCGGGTGGCTCTGATCCTGACGGTGGCGGTGATCGCCAGCATCGTCGCGCTGTTCGTCGGCATCGACCACCTGGTCAGCGAACAGTTCCGTACCGTACATGCCGAGCGTCAGCAGCGCCTGGCGACGCAGGCCGAGCGGCTGGTGGCACAGGAACAGGTGGCGCTGGAGCGCGTGGCGGAACTGCTCGCCAATGACGCCGAGTTGGCCAATGCCGTGTACTACCACCTCTACCTGGAAGGCGAGCGCAGCCATCCCCTGGCGGCGCTGGAACGCCTATCCCAGGCCTTCAACGTCCCGTCGCTGACATTGTTCGACCGCGACGAGCGCGACGTCGCCGGCATCGGCAACGAGCTACCGCTGCAGCCGTTCGACCCGGCAGCGCCTGGCACCAAGAAAACTCATCTCGTCTGGCACGAAGGCCGCGTATGGGCGGTGAGTGTCGCACCGCTGCTGCGCAATGCCGCGCTGCTGGCCTGGCTGCAACTGGCACGCCCGCTGAATGCCGTGCTCGAACCGGCCTTCGGCAGCGATGCCGAGGTCAGTATCGTCGCCGAACGAACCAGCGGCAGACACAGCGGCGTCTATGTCCCGCTGAACATGACCGGCGCCAGCGCCTGGCTGTCGGTGGCGCTGCCGGACACGGTGGGGCAGGCACTGTCCAAGGTGCAGGCCCTGCTGGTACTGACGCTGCTGGTGGCGGGCGGACTGCTGCTGCTGGCCCTGCTTGCCGTGCTGTACCGCGAACTGCGGCCGTTGCGCAGCCTGGCCCAGGCCGCCGGCGCCGTGGGCCGCGGCGAATTCGGCAGCCGCCGCCTGGCAGTGCAGGGCAGCCACGAGGTGGCACAACTGGTCCAGGCCTTCAACGCCATGCTGGGCGACCTGGAGCGCATGCAGGAAATGGAACGGCTGTCGGGCATCGGCCGCATGGCGGCGCGCGTCGCTCACGATATCAACAACCCCATCACCGTCATCGACAACATGGCGCGGCTGATGCTGCGCGAGGTCCCCGCCGATAGCCCGCTGGCGGAGGACGTGCAGCGCATCCTGCATCACTGCGGGCGCTGCCGCACCACGGTGGAACTGCTGCTGCAATACGGCCGCCCCATCCGCCTACGCCGGCAGCGCCTGGAACTGGGCGCGCTGGTGCGCGGCTGCGTCGAACGCTGGCGCGTGGGCCGGCCCGAGGCGCTCTCCCCGCACGTGTCCACCCCGGATGATATCTGGGTCGATGCCGACCCCTACCACCTGGAACAGGCCCTGGCCAATCTGTTCAACAACGGCCAGGAGGCGGCGCCGCAGGGCCGGCTGCACATCACCGTGCGGCCGGTGCATGGCTATGGCGAGATCGAGATCCGGGACGAGGGAGCGGGCTTCTCGCCGGAGGCGCGGGAGCACCTGTTCGAACCGTTCTACACCAGCAAGCGCGGCGGCAGCGGTCTCGGTCTGGCCAGTTGCCGCGCGGTGTTCCATGCCCACGGCGGCCGAGTGAGCGTGGGCGACGGTCCCGGTGGCATCATCCGGGTGGAGCTGCCTCAGACGGCAACGGCGCCGTAACCGGCCTCACGCGCGCTTACCGGTACCAGGGCCTGGCCGATGATGGCGGCGCCAAGCGGACTGTAGAGAAAATCGAAGAAGCCGCGCATGCGCGCCTCATCCCACTCCCGGAAGACGATATTGAGCGGCCCCATCAGAGGATAGGCACCGCTTTCCGCCGCCTCCCGTTCGGGGGCGACACCATTCACGGTCACCGCGCGCAGCTGGCCGCTCTTGAGATAGGGCAGCGCCAGGGCGCGGCTGACCACGCCCACCGCCCCCGGGTAGCGTGCCACCGTCTCCACCAGCTGCTGATCGGTTTCGATGAACAAGGCATGGGACGACCAGTCGGGACGGTTGTCCAACAGCAGATCACGCACCGGCTCCATGTAGTCGGGGCAGTGATTGCGCACCACCAGGACGATGGCCCGATCCGCATCGCCCAGTTCAGACCAGCGGCGGATCCCGCCGCGCGCCACCTGGCGCAACGCCCCCATGGAAATGTCCGGCAACGCCACCGACGGGTGGGCGACCACCACCTTGATGTCACGGGCCACCAGCAGCGACGGCAGATGGGCAGCGCGCGATCCCTCCACCGGGCAACACATCCCGCCCAGCTCGGCTTCGCCGCGCAGCACGCCGGTGATGCCGTCATCGCAGCCACCACCGGTGACATCCACCGGCCCGCGGCCGAGACGGTTGTAGCTGGCGGACAGTTCGCGCAGGGCGCCATAGGTGAGGATATGGGTGCCCTGATAGCGCAACCCGCCCGGTGTCGGCGCCATGACGGCGGCTCGGCGGATGGGGCTGATGCAATAGCTTTCCGCCCACGGATTCAGTGCCGGCGGCGCGGCGCGCGACAGCAAGGGCAGGCCGGCCAGGGCGAAGAGGAAGTTACGGCGCTTCATACAGTGGATTGCTCCTTGACAACCATGCGCACAGAATAACGCTCAATCCACGACCTTGCACACTGCACGCCTCCATGCCCGCAACAACTGACGACCCCACCCTGTCGGTCCTCCTCATCGAGGACGAGCCCGACGTCGCCCACACCCTCAAACGTGTCATCGAGTCCCTCGGCAACTACCGCGTCGCGATCCAGCTCGATGCGCGCCAGCTGGAACAGTCCCTGTCCGGCGGCCTGCCGGACCTGGTGGTGACCGACCTGATGATGGGCACCATCGACGGTTTCGAGGTGATCCGCCAGGTCAAGGCCCTGGCCCCCGACCTGCCGGTGGTGGTGGTGAGCGCCTACGCCACCCTGGAAAATGCCGTGGAGGCGGTGCGGGTGGGCGCCTTCGACTT
This sequence comes from Sulfurivermis sp., assembly GCF_059410345.1. Lineage (NCBI taxonomy): Bacteria > Pseudomonadati > Pseudomonadota > Gammaproteobacteria > Thiohalomonadales > Thiohalomonadaceae > Sulfurivermis > Sulfurivermis sp. Next base: position 100,280 of record NZ_JBLJDO010000011.1, read on the forward strand.
CCTGCCCAAACCCTTCAGCCCCGACTCGGTGGAGCTGCTGCTGGCCAAGGTGCGGCGCGAACTGGAACTGCGCGGACGCCTGGCAGCCATGTGCCGTCAGGCTCAGGCGCAGGACCCCTACACCACAGCGCTCAAGGGCAACAGTCCTGCCATGGCGGAACTGCGCGCCTGGATCTGCCGCGTGCGCGGCACCTCGGCCAGTGTGCTCATCGAAGGCGAGACCGGCACGGGCAAGGAGCTGGTGGCACGCGCCATCCACGCCGGCAAGGGACCGTTCGTGGCGGTGAACGTGGCCTCCATTCCCATGGAACTGGCCGAATCGGAACTGTTCGGCCACACCCGGGGCGCCTTCAGCGGCGCTACCCACGAGCGCCAGGGCCTGCTCCAGGAGGCCGACGGCGGCGTGCTGTTCCTGGACGAGGTCAATGCCCTGCCGGCGGCGCTGCAGGCCAAGCTGCTGCGCGCCCTGCAGGAGCGGCGCGTGCGGCCAGTGGGCGCCGACCGCGAGGTGACGGTGGACTTCCGGCTGATCTCGGCCAGCAACCAGCCGCTGGAGGTACTGCTGGAATCCGGCGCCTTCCGCCGCGATCTCTACCACCGCCTCAACGTGCTCCAGGTGCGGTTGGCCCCCCTGCGCGAGCGGCGCGAGGACATCCCACTGCTCGCCGGCCATTTCCTCGAACACTACGCCCGCGCCCACGGCCGCCCGGTACGGCGCCTGGCGCCGGACTTCGTCACCGCCCTGCAACGCTACGGCTGGCCCGGCAACGTGCGCGAGCTGGAAAATGTCATCGAGCAGGCAGTGATCCTCTGCCCGGAAGGCGTCCAGGCCCTGGAGGTGGCACTGCTGCCCCCCGCCGTGCTGGGGCTGGCCGCCATCCCGACCGCTGCCACCACGCCCATGCCGGACGGCGCATTGACCCTGGCCGAGGCGGAGCGCCGCCACATCCTCCAGGTGGTGCAGCAGACCGGCGGCAACAAGGCCGAGGCGGCGCGCACCCTGGACATCGACTACAAGACCCTGCTGCGTAAGCTCAACCAGTACCAATAGGGCATTTTGCCCCACCCCTTTTTCCCCCACTGGGGCGTATTGCCCCAGCCGTGGTCTGTCATGCGCTTGCCGCAGCGACACCCATTCCCAAAAAAAATCTTCGCCCATTCAACCCATTGGGCATCAGTCCGTTCCTCCCGCCGGCGGCTGGCCCGTCCCTTGCTCTGTAGCGGTCAGGCGTGTACGCGCGCCGTTGACCAGAATCCACACAGCAGGAGAGAACAATGTTCAAGAAAATAACCACGGTGGGTGCGATCGCGCTGCTCGTTGCGGGCACCGGCGCCATCGCCGCCGACAGAACGCTGCCGTCCAATCTGCTCTATGACGCCGCGAATCCCAACAAAACCATTTGGCCCAAACCCGTCCCCAACAGCGGCGAACTGAAATATGAAGGCCACCGCCAAGACCTGTCACGCTGGCCCAGCCTGAGCTACGAAGAGACCTTGCCCACCCGCCGTCCCGAGCCGGTACAGGCGCCGCAACCACTGAACGGCGATCCGGCGCGCGGCAAAGAGATTGCCACCACCACCCAGAAAGGCAACTGCCACGCCTGCCATCTGCTGCCCGGCGACGCCCAGGGCGGCACCGCCGGCCCCCCGCTGTTGCGCTACTCCCAGCACGGCCGCGACACCGTCTGGACCTATCAGCAGGTATTCGATCCGCGCATCAACAATGCGAACACCGCCATGCCGCCCTATGGCACCAACCAGGTGCTGAGTCAGCAGGAGATCGCCGACGTGGTGGCCTACCTGATGTCTCTGCAGTAAGCGGCCGCAGACCGAAGAATTCCGAGGAGAGAACACTATGCGCTTTGCCAAAACCACCGCCCTGACGCTGCTGCTGACGTCCACGGCAACCCTGGCCAATCCGGCACCGTACCGCGAGTACACACCGATGCCGTTCTACGAGGCGAACGTCGCCGCCGACACCACCAACACCTATCGCCACTGGCGCGATCCGGAGCGGCTGGATGAGTCGCAGATGTCCGGCGACAATCAGTGGAAGCTGAACTGGAAGTTCAAGGACGAGCCGTACAACGACTCGCTGCACGGCGGCCATATCGCGCTGGATCGCGGCGAGACGGTGTACAAGCAGCTCAACGCCAAGGGTCGCTTCGCCAAATGCATCGGCGCCAAGAACAACGACCTGCGCGGCCTGCGCGCCAACCACTACCCGCAGTACAACAGCGAGCAAAAGCAGGTGGTAAACCTGGAGATGATGATCGAACACTGCGCCGCCAAGGAGGGCATGACCCTGCTCCACGGCAGCTACGACAACAGCGCGGTATCGGTGTACATTGCCAGCTTCAGTGCCGGCATGCCGCTGAAGGTGGACGTGAGCAAAGGTCCGCTGAAGGAGTCCTTCGACAAGGGCATGAAGCTGTTCCACACCCGCGGCGGCTGGACCAACTTCTCCTGTGCCACCTGCCACACCCAGATCGTGGGCATGAACCTGCGCGGTCAGACACCGACCTCCCACTTCGGCGACGCGGCCCACTGGCCCACCTGGCGCACCAAGGATGAACTGCAGGCCCTGCACGTGCGCTTCACCGAATGCAACCGCAACGCCGGCGTGCAGCCGCTGAAGATCGGCAGCAAGGAATACGTGGATATCGAGGTGTTCCTGAACGGACTGTCCAACGGCTATCCGGTGGTCTCCCCGTCCACCCGCGACTAATACCGCAGCGTGGGGCGGCACTGCGCCGCCCCCCTTGCCCCCATCACAGATACTGAGGTGAACGATTTATGAACGCTTTCCGTCAACGCCGGATCTTTCTCAAGGGCACCCTGGCCGGCAGCGCCGTTGCCGTTGCCGTCAGCGCCGGCCTGCTTTCTCCCCGTCAGGTGCTGGCTGCCTGGCCCAAGGACGCCTTCGAGGCCAAGGACATCGCCTCCG
>NZ_JBLJDO010000045.1:0-3463 GCF_059410345.1 Sulfurivermis sp.
GATCGGCTGATACTCGCTCCAGCGCTTGTCCGGCGCATCCTGCCCGGTGGCTGTCCGGTAGAGCGTATCCAGTGTCGCAGCAGCAGTGGCGCCCACGCTGCCCAGGTAGCCACGGATCAGGTGGTCGGCCTGCACCGGCGACAGGGCAAGCGGCGTCTTGTCGCCGAACACGCGCGATGCAGCAGACAACGCCCGGGCGGGCGCCGTGGTACTGTCGCGCGCCCGAAGCCCAGGGCTCAACCGCTCCATGCCGACCGTCTCGATGTCACGGCCGGTGAAGGCATCCTTGTTCGAGTAGATGTCGATCGCCGGCTGGAACATCTGCGGAACAGGATTGAAGGCGAAGGTCTGCATGAACATCTCTTTCATCCGCTCGGCGAACAGCTTGCCGGTGGCCTTGTCGTCCAGAGCCTGCTGCGCCATGCGTTCAGCCATGGTGGCAATCGCCCCAACCTCGAACGGCTTGGGCAAGAAGAAGGCGTTGTCGCCGATGCGGAAGAACCAGTAGGTATCCTTCTGCCATTCCTCCAGCTTCTGGTACTCATCGTCCTCGTAGTTCGCCAGGTAGAGCGCAATGGTCGCCAGCGTCAGCGCGCCGGTTACCACGCCGAATCGGGCCGCAGCCACGCGGTCGCTGTCGCTACCCTTGCCCATCGCCGTGAGCATCGCCGGCTTCACGCCAGACCGATAGATCTTGTCCAGGCCTTGCAGGCGCGCATTCAGGAACGGCACTACACGGGTCAGAAAGCGCACCGCAGGCCAGGCGCCGTGCTGGCTGAAGTCCATGATGTCGCGCGCCTCGAAGGCCGCCCGCAGGCGCCCCTTCTCTTCCACGTTCTGCACGTAGGTCGCCGCGCGCGACACGTTCTCGCTGGTGTCGGTCACCTTACCCCAAGCGTCCCACCCCTTGCGCAGGATGTCGGGGATCATCTTCGGGCTTGTCACCAATTCGGCGCCCTTCACCGCGCGCCGCAGATTCGCCTTCACCTCATTCACATCCGCGCCGTAGATGTGCCCGAACGAGAATGCCCCGCCGCTGGCCAACATCTCCGCCCGGGTACGCGGGTCGCGGTAGGCGCCGGCGCCCTGCATCAGATTTCTCGCGATGTTCTTGCTGGTCGGCGTAGTAGCCGTGGCCTGCATCAGGTCGCGCAGCGTGTTGGCGATGATGAACTGCGGCGTCAACGTGGTCATGTTGGTGAACACCCGCTTGAAGGCTGACATCGCCCGCACCGCGAAGTTGTTCAGCCCGCCATCGGAGAGCGCCGTCAGCGCCTCAAACACCATCGGATCGTCGATCTCGTAGAACACCCGCTCGCCGTTCGCCAGCACGAAGGTGCTGTTCTTCGGGTCGCGCCGGCTCTCCGGCACAACCCTGGCAATGCCCAGCTTCTCGGCGTTCTTCACCGTCTGCGCCGCAGCCTGGTTCTTCATGCTGGCCGACAGCAGATGGTGGAAGTTCATCAGGGTGTTTTCCAGCAGGTCGTTCAGGTTCTCGCGACCGCCCTTCAGCTTCTTGTACGCCTCCTGGCGACTGAGCCCCTTGCTTGCATGCGGGCCGGCCGGCCCATCGTCCTCCATCACCCGATAGAACGGCACGTAGAACTCGTCACGCCACATCGCACGGTTCTCCGCGCTGATGATTCCCGTCTGCTCGGCAATGGCCAGTACGTCGTCACGGTACTGCTGGAACTCGCGGAACACCTGCGCATAGAGCGCCGGTCGCACTGCGCCGCCCTCGGTCTTGCCGGCATTCAGCGCTTTGCCCGCAGCGATCTCGTTGGCGGTGAAGAGGTGCTCACGCCCTTCAGCCATCAGTTTCTCTGCGCGGTTCGCCGCCACCCAGGCAAAGAAGCGCTCCACCTCGGCCGGCGCGCCCAGCTTCTGGAGCACCGCCATCAGGCCGCCGCTGGCGTCGCCTTCCTTCATCTTCAACACGCGCTGCGCACCGTCCAGTTCAACCCGGCCGCCGGTCATCATCGCGCTCATGGCACCAGATGCAGCAGACGACATACGCGCCAGCACCCATGCGCTGTCAGTAATCGCCGTGTCGATGAAGTCCTTGCCGTGAAGCTTCTCGTCCATCTCCTTCAGCGCGGCGTAGCGGTCCACCAGACCCTGGCGAATCTTCGTGCCGATGCGCTCGAAGCGCGCCTTCACCCACTCGCTCGCCCGCACCTGTGCCGGCGGCGTACCAACCTTGTTCAGGAAAGCGCGCTGATCGGCGTTCAGTTCCGGAAATGCGTCGGCCGTGCGCGGCGGGGTGGCGCCAGAACGGCTGAAGCTCACGTCCGGCCGATTGACAATGTCGGCATCGGTGATTACTCTGCTGTTAAGCCTCTTGATGGTGTTCGCCTCGGGCAATTGGAGCCCGACCGCACGAAGCCATCTCGGGGCTTTCTCTTTTTGGTAGTAGCGCAAGCTGCCAGCCAGCCATCGCTCAATGTCCGCGATGTCGTCCTTGCCGTAAATGCTGGCGATCTTGTTGATGTTGTGGAACCCACCGCCCTTCGCATCCATGTGCACCGCCACCACAACCGGCCGCCCGCTATCGTCACGCGCATCGACGAGCGCGACCATGGCGCCATGTTCCGTGCGCGAGTCGAAAACCATCACCGGATCAGCAATCAGCGCCGGCAGATTGCGCAGTACCGCAACCGGCACGTCGTGACCACGGATCGCGGGGCGGCTTGCTTTGTGGATCATGCTCGACGGCATCTGTATCGGTAGCGCTTTGGCGCCAAGCGCACGCAGCACGGCCGGCGTATCGCCCACCGTCAGGTCTGTACGCGGCGCGTTTTCCGCTGCGGCAATACGATCAACCGCGCTGGCAAACTGCTGCGCATCGTAGGCGTCCGGCGTAAACACACTCTTCTTGCCACGCCCTTCGCTGGCAGATACCGACTTGGATTTCCCATCAACAGCGCCTCGCGCCGCCCGCTCCACCCCGACCATCGCATATCCCACCAAATCATCGACGGTCAGCGCACGGACCCAGCCATGCCGGATCATCCACGTTCTGAGGCCGGCGGCCACGCTGCGCAGGATGTCGCCGATCTTCTTGCCGAATTTCCGGTCGGCCCACGCGAAGAACTTGCTGTCGGCCATCTTGTAGCCCGCACTGCGCCCCTCGATCACCGCCTGCTCCACGATGTAGGGGGCCGCCTCCTTGCTGTCGGTAGCCGCGCCCGCCTTGGTCATGCGCTGCGCCGCGCGGTCGAGGAATGCGCGCGTGTTCTCATCCTTCTCCTGCGCACGGTTCATCAGCATATCCATCGCCTGCGCATCGATCTTCTTGCGCTGCTGGCCATGGACGGACTCATGCAACAGCACGGCCGGCGCCGTCACCGGGTCCAGGTTCGGCCCCACCAGGAAGGTCAGACCCGTGCGCGGGTCGTATATCCCGTTGATTACCCCGTCTTCCGAGAACAGTTTGATGCTCTCGTCCATCGAACGCCCGGTC
>NZ_JBLJDO010000031.1:0-19259 GCF_059410345.1 Sulfurivermis sp.
TATTTCGAGGACTTCGGAGGAATCCCGGACGAGATGAGCATCGGGCAGCGCGAACACATCGTCGAGCGGGCGAAACTGTTTGCTCAGTGGTTGGTGGCGTTCAGCAACGACCGTGTTGGCGCATAACAACAGAATATCCGGAGCGTGCAAGGTATGAGCTACAGGGTGACACCACGGCAAAAGGCGCGTCTCGCCGCCATGCGCGCCGCGAAAGAGCGGCTGCGCCTGGATCGCGATGCGCCGGAGTATCCGCAGGCCCTGCCGCACCTGCGGCGCCGTGTCGTGGTGATCGACTATGACCACGGCCGCGTGGTGCATCGGTTCGATCTGTTCCGTTCGGATCGCATCGACTGCTACGACGTGAGCGCTAACGGTGGCGCATTGCATCGTCGCGTCGGCTGGTCTCGCATCGTGGCAGGTATCCGCAAACTGTTTCCGCGCGTCATGTCGCCGAGGTCTGCATGCAACTGACACGCTGCCCGGTCTGCCATTCCCGCATCGGCCTGGAACAACTCATCCAGGACGAAGCCGGGCGCGAGCTGCTGGCGCTGGTGGCGCGGCTGCCGGACTGGCTGGCGGCGCCGCTGGTGTCGTATCTCGGCCTGTTCCGTCCGGCCACGCGCGACCTGGCCAACGATCGCGCGCTGCGCCTGGGGCGGGAGGCGCTGGAGCTGCACGCCGATCACGGCATCCTGGCGCAGGCGCTGGTGGAGACGGTGCAGGCGATGCGCGCCAAGCAGGATAAGGGGCAGTTCAAGCCGCTGGCGAACCATGCCTACCTGGGCAGCGTGTTGGAGTCCGTGGCGTCGGCTGGTGCGCAGTGCGCTCCCTACAACGGCGCTTCAACGGCCGTTGTGCCGGCTTCGAAGGGGCCGCAGAGCAAGACGGCGGCCTCCATGATGGCCCTGCGGGAGGAGTGATGGAGCCGGCGCCGAAGTGGTTCCGTGTGGTGATCAGCGAGGGCCTGATCCGTCTGGTGGCGCTCAGCCTGCCGAACACGCCGCCGCACGAAACGATCGAGCTGACGAAAGAGGCGTGGATCGCGGCGTTGTACGAGGGGCGTGTGTGGGTGGAGTCGGACGCGGGCCGCATCGCCGCCGGCTTCCGCTCGCTGGCCCGCAAGGTGGATCGCTGGCCCGCGCCACGCTTGCTGCTCGACCACCTGCCGGCGCGGCCTGAGCTGCCCAAGCTCAACGCTCCGGCGCCCAGCCAGGAGGAGCGCGAGACCAACAAGCGGCGCATGCGCGAAATGGTGCGCGGCGCGATCAAGGGGGTGAATGCATGACACAAGAAAGTCTGCTGCCGGACGTGCATCTGCCGGAGGATGCACTGGCGCACATGGATGACGCCGATGTGCGCCAGGCCTGGCCGCGCAACCTGGTGGCGATGGTGGATGTGGTGATGGCGCGCCTGCGCCGCCTGGGTGTCGACGATGAGACCGCCCGGCAGCACGCCGCTGCGGCCATGCACGCCCTTTCCGAGTACCACGGCGGCCGGCAGTTCTACCTGCCCAAGGGCGACACGCTGGAGATCGCCCTGCGCAACAAGCGCATCTGGGATGAGTTCACCGGCCACAACGTCGAGCAGCTCGCCGCACGTTACGGATTGACCTTTGTGCAGGTTTATAACATTCTGCGCGAGCAGCGGGCACTGCACCGCAAGCGCGTCCAGCCTGATCTCTTTCCTTCCGACAATTAAACCGCTTTAACCCCACCTCGAACACCGGCCGCCCCACACTGGCGGCATGGACTCCACCAAGCTCATCGACAAACTGCGCGCCTGGCCCTGGCTGGTCGCGGCCCTGATCACCACGCTGATCGTCGGCCTGCTCGCGCCGCACCAGCTCGGCCTGCTGGCCTGGGCACTGTCCAAGCTCTCCCTCGGCGCTTACCTCGGCTATTGGGTCGACCGCTCCCTGTTTCCCTATGCGCGCCCCGACCGCTTTGTCGAAGGGATGCCCGATCTGGCGATGTTGCGCCGCGCGCTGATCGTTGCGGCGTGCGTCATCGCGCTGGGGCTGGGGGTGTAGCGTGCATGCGGTACTCATTGTCATCACGCTGCTGCTGTCGCTGGGAAGTGCCCATGCCGCTACCGTGCCGACCGCCGCGCACAAACACCGCCACGAACTGACCCGCATTGCCCGTCAGGAATGGGGCCTCGACGCGCCGGTGTCGCTGTTCGCGGCGCAGCTGCACCAGGAATCGAGCTGGCGCAGCGATGCACGCAGTCCCTACGCAGAGGGCCTGGCGCAGTTCACGCCCGCCACCGCCGCCTGGATCGTTTCCAGTTACCCACACCTGGGCGAAGCCACGCCCTATTCGCCCACCTGGTCGATGCGCGCGATGGTGCGCTACGACTTGCACATCCTGTCCGCCATCCATCCCTGGAACCACAGCAGCATTCCCGCATGTGATCGCTGGGCCTTCACGCTCTCCGGCTACAACGGCGGCCCCGGTTGGATAGCGCGCGACCGCAGTCTGGCCGCAACAGCAGGCGCCGACCCTGATCGCTGGTTCGGCCACGTCGAGCACCACACCGCTCGTGCCGCCTGGGCGCGTGAAGAGAACCGCGCCTATCCGCGCCGCATCCTGCACACGCTGCAACCCATCTACCACGCCGCCGGCTGGCCGGGAGTACTCCTATGTTGAAGTGGGCGTCCTTTGCGGCCTTTGTGTTGTTCCTCACGACGGCCGCCGGATTATCCGTCGCGCTGCAACAGCGCGATTTGCGCATTGAGGAGAAGGCGCGGGCCGACGAGCAGATCGCCAACCTGCATCAGGCTGTGGCCGTGCGCGATCAGGCACTGGAAGCGTGGGGTCGTGTCGCCCAGGAGCAGACGCTGCGCGTGGAGGCCGCCGAGCGTGCCGCCGCTGCAGCGCGCCAGGAGACGCAACGGCGCACAGCCCGCGCCCTGACCGCGCCGGTACCGGCGGATTGCCACGAGGCCGCCAAGTGGATGGCGGTGTGGGGCCGCGAACGGGGGCAGGCATGGGCCGAGTGATCGCAGCTCTGTGTCTGGTGCTGCTGGTCGGCTGTACGCGCGAGGTGCGCGTGGAGGTACCGGTGGCCGCCACCACGAAAACCCCGGCCGCCTGCAAAGCGCCGCCCGTTGTCGCCCGGCCGCACCTGCCCATCGCCGACCTCACCGAGCAGTCCACGCCCAAGGAAGTGGCCAACGCCTACGCCGCCTCCATCGAAGCCTGCACCGGCTACGGCGCGGAGCTGGAACAGGCGCTGGATGGCTACCGCACTAAAACGGAGGCCGTCTTGAATGAATAACAGGCAATTCGATCTGGCGCAGCTGCGCGAAGAGGAAGAGCGCCAGCATGCGCTGGAGCAACACCGGGAGCGGCAGGCCGTGCGCTATGAGGCGGTGATCATCGACGGCGTGCCCTGCTGCGCGGAGTGTCTGGAAGAGCTGCCCGACCATCGCATCGGTGTCGGCATCTGCGTGCCGTGTTTGAGCGGTTTTGAAAAACGAGGGAAACGATAGTGGGACTGGATTACGACGCCGCTAGGTTTTGGTGGGAGGTGGGCATGACGCTCGGCCTCCTGGTCAATGTCGCCTACCAGTACGTGCTGGCCAAGGGCAAGGCCAATAAAGAGGCCATCGACGCCATCGCGGAAACGGTGGACGACATCGATACCCGCGTCACCACACTGGAAAGCGAGGTGCGCCACCTGCCCGACCATGAAGACCTCAGCGAGATCCACGAGAAGGTGAACGCCATCGCCAACGGCATGGGCGTCATCCAGGGCGAACTGGCCGCCCTGAACCGGACGCTGGGACTGATCAATGACCACCTGTTGAACCACGGAGGCCGCCGATGAGCTACGCCGACATCGTCACCGAAGACCAGCGCCTGGCCGTGCTGCAGGCGCTGGAGCAAGACCCGGACTATTCGCACAACGAGCACGTCCTTGGTCGCGTGCTCCAGGCCGTGGGCCACGGCATCAGCTCCGACCTGCTGCGCACCAATCTGTCGTGGCTCGCCGAGCAGGGCCTGATCACCACCGAGGAGCGCGCCGGTCTCATCGTTGCCAAGCTCACCCGCCGTGGCGAGGATGTGGCCCTGGGGCGCACGCGCGTGCCTGGCGTAGGGCGGCCGCGTCCGGGGGTGTGACGTGGGCAATGTAACACCTCTGCATCGTGATCCAGCGCAGGGCGACTTCACGTTCGTGCAGTGCCCATGTGTGCCAACTGATCCTCCTCTGGTGACGCCCGTGGTGTGCCATGACGCGAAAGGTCCGTTTATCGCAGCTCTGATGTGCCCAGAATGTGAGACCACGTATCCGGTTGAGTTTGGCCGCGTCAAGCTGCCGCAACTGGAGGGAATGTGAGCATGGCCCGCCCCAGCACCATCGAGAAACTGCCGGCCGACATCCTGGAGCGACTCCAGGCGCTGCTGCGCGACCCGCGCGTCTCCCAACTGGACGCCACCGCGCGCATCAATTCCATCCTGGAAGCGGAAGGCCACCCGGACCGCGTGAGTAAATCGGCGGTGAACCGCTATTCCATGCGCATGGAAGAGGTGGGCCAGCGCCTGCGCCAGTCGCGCCAGGTGGCCGAGATGTGGATCGGCCGCCTCGGCGCTGAACCGCAGGGCAAGGTCGGCCACCTGCTCAACGAGATCGTGCGCACGCTTGCCTTCGAGGCCGCCATGAACTTCGCCGAGGGCGAGGAGCCCATCGATCCGAAGTCGCTCAAGGAGCTGGCCATCGCCGTGCACCGACTGGAACAGGCCGCCGGTGATGCAGTGAAGCGCGAGCAGGAAATCCGCAAGCAGACCGCCGAAGCCGCCGCCACTGCTGCCGAGAAGACCCTCGCCAGCCAGGGCATGAGCCGCGAATCCATCGACACCATCAAGCGTGAAATCCTGGGGATCGCATGACCGCCACCTTGCCCGCATCGGTGCTGCTGCCCTACCAGAAGCGCTGGGTGGCCGATGATGCGCAGCTCAAGATTGCCGAGAAGAGCCGCCGCACCGGCTTGACCTGGGCCGAGGCGGCGGACGCCGTCCTGACCGCCAGCGCCGCCAAGAGCGCGGGCGGCACCAACCATTTCTACGTCGGCTCCAACAAGGAGATGGCCATCGAGTTCATCGATGCTTGCGCCATGTGGGCCAAGGCGCTCAACCGGGCGGCTGGCGAGATCGAGGAAGAGATCATCAAGGATGAGGACAAGGACATCCTCACCTACACCATCCACTTCACCAGCGGCTTCAAGATTCAGGCGCTCTCCAGCCGCCCCAGCAACATGCGCGGCCGGCAGGGCAATGTCACCATCGACGAAGCTGCCTTCCATGAGCAGCTAGCGGAAGTCCTCAAGGCCGCCCTGGCGCTGACCATGTGGGGCGCCAAGGTGCGTTTGATCAGCACGCACAACGGCGTTGAAAACCTGTTCAACGAACTGATCCAAGACAGCCGCGCCGGTAAGAAGCGCTACAGCGTCCACCGCATCACCCTGGACGACGCCTGCGCCGATGGCCTGTATCAGCGCATCTGCCAGGTGCGCGGTACCGTCTGGAGCCAGGCGGCCGAGGATGAGTGGAAGGAGAACCTGCTGCGCGACACCGCTACCCGCGAAGACGCCCTGGAGGAGTATTACTGCGTCCCCAAGAGCGGCGGCGGCGCCTACCTCTCCCGCGCCCTGATCGAGGCGCGCATGGTCGAGGCGCCCGTGCTGCGCTACGAGGGCAGCGCGGAGTTCAACAGCTGGCCGGAACACCTGCGCGAGGCCGAGATGCGCGATTGGTGCGAGCAGCAGCTGCGCCCGCTGCTGGCCGCGCTCAATGCCGACGACACCCACGCCTTCGGCGAGGACTTCGGCCGCAGCGGTGACCTCACGGTGATCGCCCCGGTGGCGATAGGCCGCGACCTGCGCCGGCGCATTCCGTTCCTGGTCGAACTGCGCAACGTGCCGTTCAAGCAGCAGGAGCAGGCCCTCAACTACATCGCCGACCGCCTGCCGCGCCTGCAGGCCGGCGCACTGGACGCCCGTGGCAACGGCCAATACCTGGCCGAGCAGACCGCCTACCGTTACGGCGCCGGCCGCATCGAGACGGTGATGCTGTCGCAGTCCTGGTATCTGGAGCACATGCCCAAGGTCAAGGCCGCCTTCGAGGATGACCTGATCAGCCTGCCGCGCGACCGTGACGTGCTCGACGACCTACGCGCCATCCAGGTGATCAAGGGCATCCCGCGCCTGCCGGATGGCAAGACCGGCGACAACAAGAACCGTCACGGCGATGCCGCCATTGCCATCGCCCTGGCGTACTACGCCAGCCAGATGGAGACGGTGGCCATCGACTTCACCCCCGCCCCGTCCACCGGTGGCGACTGGAGCGGCGCCGGCAATGACGACAACGCAGCAGCAGGAGGTGGCGCATGGTAGCCATGCCCGGATTCATCAAGCGCCTGTTCGGCGAGGGCGCCGAGCAGGCTACCCAGGAAAAGCAGACCGACGATGAAGCCCGCGTCGGCCTCATCAAGCGTGAGTTCGCCGAACACCCCAGCAAGGGCCTGACGCCGTCCAAGCTCTACCAGATTCTGGAGGCTGCCGAGCAGGGCGACCTCAAGGCGCAGCACGAGCTGTTCGACGACATGGAGGAGAAAGACCCACAGATCGCCTCCGACCTCGCCAAGCGCCGCCAACTCGCCGCCGAGCTGGAGTGGCAGATCGTGCCGCCGGACAATGCCTCCTCCCAGGAGAAGAAGGCCGCCGAGTTCTGCGCCGAGGTGTTCGCCGGGCTGGAGGTCGAAGACCTGATCATCGAGCTGGGCAGCGCCATCGGCCACGGCTGGGCCAACCTGGAGCTGCCCTGGACCCGCGACGGTGCGCTGCGCCTCATCGAGCAGCCCATCTTCCGGCCGCACTCCTGGTTCAAGCTGCACCCTGAGCGCCAGGACGAACTGCGCCTGCGCGACGTGTCCGTCGAGGGCGCCGAGCTGTGGCCCCTGGGCTGGGTGCAGCACCGCCACAAGGCCAAGGCCGGCTACATCGCGCGCGGCGGCCTGCACCGCGTCCTGGCCTGGCCCTACCTGTTCCAGAACTACGCCCTGGGCGACCTGGCCGAGCTGCTGGAGATCTACGGCCTGCCGGCGCGCGTCGGCACCTACCCGCGCAACGCCACCGACAAGGAGAAGGCCACCCTGCTGCGGGCCGTCACCAGCCTGGGCCACCGCGCCGCCGGCATCATCCCGGAAGGCATGGCCATCGAGTTCAAAGAGGCCGCCGACGGCAAGGCCGACATGTTCCAGGCCATGCTCGACTGGTGCGAACGCTCCAAGGCCAAGGCCATCCTCGGCGGCACGCTGACCTCCGGTACCGGCGAGGGCACCAACACCAACGCCCTGGGAAACGTCCACGAGCGCGGCCTGCAGAGCATCATCAGCTCCGATGTGCGCCAATACGCCGGCACCATCAACCGCGACATCCTCTGGCCCTTGGTCGCCCTCAACTTCGGCATCGAGGACCGCCGCCGTGCCCCGCGCTTCTTCCTGGATACCGGCGAGGCCGAGGATTACAAGCTGCTGGCGGAGAGCCTGCCGGTGTTCGTGGACATGGGCGCCCGGGTGCCGGTGTGGTGGCTGCACGAGAAGACCCGCATCCCGCAGGCTGGCGAGAAGGAGGAAATCCTCCAGCCGCGCACTGCGCCGCAGCCCTTCGGGGCGCTCAAGGCCGTGGCCGCCCTCAAGGCGACCGGTGACACCGCCGAGCCGGAACATCCCTCCGCCCCCATCGCCGCGCGCCTGGCCCTGGAGACGGCGCCGGCCGTGGCCGACTGGCTGGAGCGGATCGAGGCCATGCTGCAGCAGGCCGGCTCCCTGGAGGAGTTCCGCGAGATGCTGCTGGCCGCCTGGGGTGACCTGCCGGAAGAGCAGCTCGCCGACGCCCTGGGTGAGGCCATGACCGCCGCCGAGGCCGCTGGCCGCTTCGACGTGGAAAACGCCGGTGGCTGACGCGCTGCCATCGGTCATTTCGGGCGCCCTTAAACGCCCCTTCAAAGAGCAGGTCGCTTTCTTTCGCGGCAAGCTCGGCAACCTGGTGCCCACGGCGCGCTGGGACGATATCCAGCGCAGCGCCCACGACCGGGCCTTCATGGTGGCCGGTGCCGCCAAGGCCGACCTGCTCGCAGACCTGGCCACTGCCGTGGACCGGTCCATCACCGAAGGCAAGAGCCTGGAGGCCTTCCGCCAGGACTTCCGCTCCATCGTCGAGCGCAACGGCTGGCACGGCTGGACCGGCGAGGGCAACAAGAAGGGCGTGGCCTGGCGTACCCGCGTCATCTACCAGACCAACGCCCTGAGCAGCTACAACGCCGGCCGCTACGCCCAGCTGCGCGAGGGCGGCTTCGACTTCTGGATCTACCGCCACAACGACTCAGTCAAAAACCCGCGCCCGCAGCACCTGGCCTGGAATGGCCTGACCCTGCCGCCGGACCACCCGTTCTGGAAGACCCACGCCCCGCAGAACGGCTGGGGCTGCAAGTGCTACGCCGTCGGCGCCCGCTCGGCCCGTGGCGCCCGGCGCCTGGGCGGCGACCCGGACAAGGCACTGCCAGAGGATTGGGATGCCATCGATGCCAAGACCGGCGCCCCGGTGGGCATTGATAAAGGATGGGATTATCAACCCGGCGCCGCCGTGAGCCAGACCATCCAGGCAATGGCCCAGAAGAGCGTCCAATGGGAATACACCCTGGCCAAGGCCTACATGCAGGGCGTCCCCGAGGCTACCCGTGACGCCCTGGCCCGCGCCTACCGGGCGTTGCCCTCGGTGGCCGACGACACCCGCCGCTATGCCCAGCGCATCCTGGAGGGGCGCACTGCCTTGGAAATCCCACCCTATAGAACGATGGGCCTCCTGACGGCGGATGACGTTGAGCGCATCCGGGGCTTTACCGGCGACGACGTTGCCGCCTTCGACTTTGCCATCGACCGCTACGCCCCGCTGCATATACATAAGAGGCACGGCGATGATGCCGTGGAAGCGGACCAGGGGCAGCGCGCCGTGGTGGCCGGTGACTACGCCCGGCTTCCAGAACTGCTGAACACACCGGATCGGGTGTGGTTTGATCAGAAAGATCAGGTGGTGTTGTACGAAAGAGCCTTCGGGGATGAGCGCCTAGTGGGCGCCTTCGCGGTATTCAAGAAGCGCCGGATGGTGGTCTTGAAATCAATGCGGATACATCGGAGGGCGTCCCCGCGCTCAACGTCCTAGACGTTCAGGGTATGAGCCCGCGCCTCGATGACGCCCTACGATGGGGAGAGTATAGCCATGATCCAGATTGAAATCGACGACAGCGACGTCCTCGCCGCCCTCAACGGCCTCCTGGCTGCCGGCAAAGACCTGACGCCCGCCTACCAGGACATCGGCGAATACCTGGTCCAATCCACCAAGAACCGCTTCGCCGCCGGCGAGGCCCCGGACGGCACGCCCTGGGCGCCCCTGTCCCCGGTCACCGTCGCCCGCAAGGGCCACAGCCGCCCCCTCATCGGCGAGTCCCGCCGCCTGGGCACCGAGATCAGCTACCTGGTCCTGGGCGACGGCGTCGAGGTCGGCAGCCCGATGGAATACGCTGCCACCCAGCAGCTCGGCGCCAAGAAGGGCAGCTTCACCGGCGGGCGCGCCCCCTGGGGCGACATCCCGGCCCGGCCGTTCCTCGGCCTCAGCGAGGACGACAAGGCCGCCGTCCTGGACATCCTCCAGGAACACCTGGAAGGCGGACTGGGAGGGTGATCCGGCTGGCCGCCTGAGAGGCCGTCTAAGCCGTTTTATGGGGGTGACCCGCCATCACCGGGCGGGATGGTAGGCAAAATCGCACCACACGCGAAATTAAAGCCGTTTTAAATGTGTTAGATTCCCTCTGTCCGGCGCTGCAACCGCCAAAAAAGGGGGAGTAATGGAAGAAGTCAGGAAGATTGTAATAACCAGTGAAGAAGATGCATGGAAAGCGCTCCAAGACGCCATCCGTGACAAAACCGACTGGGGCGCTGTAGATTTTGAGTTCACCGGATGGCCTTATATTCACCTCAAACTAAGAGGTGAACAATTCGACTCTACTATTACCACCAAGAACATGCAGGGCTTTATCGACCTGCAGCATACTCTGAATAGGACATATGCCCAGTTAGTATACAACTCCAGCGCCAAATCCCTGTCTCAGGAAGATAGGGATATGCTGGAACTCGTGATCAAGGTTGAGCCAGGATCGTCTGAGTTCTGGGCGCGCCTTGAAAAAGCGATGGAGAAGATCGGCAAGGATCTGGTGGGGAAGATGGACGGAAAGCAGGTCGTAATTGTTGTCTGCATCCTTGCATCGCTCTATGCCGGGCATGGTGCATGGAGCGCTTATCTTGATGCGCAGGTTAAAGAAAAGGAAATAGAATCCAAGCAATATGCTTCTGCGCAAGAAACTGAGCGCGTTCGCATCATCAAAGAAATAGTTGAAGCACGACCGGCACTGTCGGAGGTTAGCGACGACATCTATCGTCACCACTCGGAAATGCTTAAGAGCGTTTCTGAGGCAGAGCAAATAGAGACCCGTGGCGTTGTATTGCATCAAGCCGAAGTGCGCCAAATTGCTTCCACAAAACGCGAGACATCGGAAGAGAAGCGCATTGATGGTACGTTCCGTGTCCAGGGCGTGGAGTCTCCTGATGAGGACGGCATCAAGATCCATGTTCGTCGCCAAGAGGACGGCTTGGAGTTCACTAGCGGTGTGAAAGTAATTACGATGGCGGAGGAAGAGTTGCTGCGTGACGCTATATTCCGCAAAGAGCATCTCAATCTCGCATTTTCTGCGAAAGTCCTGCGAGGCTCAGTTACAAGTGCCAGCTTGATATCGGTGAGCCGTGTTGACGAATCCAAGGAATGAATAATTAAACCGCTTTAACCCCACGCCCGATCCTCCTCCCCCTACGATGCGCCCATGTCCAAGGGCGCATCCACTCATTCCAAGAATCCCCGCCAGGCCGTTGCGGTCCTGAGTCTGGATGTCGCCGCTACTGTCGGCGCGCAGGCGCAGATCACGCCGGATGGCCTGTTCCGTGCCCGTGATGGCCGCCCTGAGAAAATCCCCGGCTGGAAGATGAGCCCGGCCATCGCCGGTCGCCTCCTGGCCAAGCTCCGCGCCCGCAAGACCCCCATCGTCGTCGATTACGAACACCAGACCCTGCTGGCCGACACCAACGGTCAGCCCGCCCCGGCCGCCGGCTGGATTGATCCTGCCTCTATCGAGTACCGCGAAGGCGATGGCCTGTTCGCGCCCATCCAGTGGACAGTCCGCGCCAAGGCGTACATCGAGTCAGGTGAATACAAATTCCTGAGCCCGGTGCTGCCCTACGACCCGCAGACCGGCGAGGTGCTGGATCTGCTGCACGTCGCCCTGACCAATTTTCCCGGCGTCGACGGCATGGCAGCAGTCGCAGCCCTCTCGACCCGTTACAACCTTAACCCAGCCACAGAGGACCACGAAATGGATAAGGCACAACTCATTGCTGCGCTCGGCCTCGCCGCCGACGCCACCGACGCACAGATCGAGGCGACCATCGTCGCGCTGAAGGCCAAGGCTGCGGTGGCCGGCGAAGTCCGCACCACCCTGGGCATCGATGACGCTGCGGACGCCGTGGCCGCCGTCGCCGCGCTGAAGACTTCCGCCGCTGCGGTCAAGCCGGACCTGACCCAGTACGTGCCCAAGGCCGTCTACGACGAGACCCGCGGCCAGCTGGCCGCCCTCAAGGCGAGCAGCGATACCGGCGAGATCGAGCGCCTCATCGAAGAGGGCCTGAAAGATGGCCGCATCCCCGGCAAGGCCACCGCGGACCACCTGCGCACCCAGGGCCTGGCCGCGCTCAAGGCACACCTGGCGGATTCTCCGAGCATCGCCGCGCTGAAGGCCACGCAGACCCAGGGCAAGAAGCCCGATGGCGACGGCAAGGGCGACGGCCAGCTGACCGCGGAAGAGATCGCGGTTTGCAAGGCGCAGGGTCTGACCCACGAGGCCTTCCTGGCGGCGAAGAAGAGCGCAGCTTAAACGTACAGCTCGAACGCCTGAACCACCGTTCAACACAAATAGAGGACAGATAAATGGCCGCTGTAACCAAGAATCGCAACACCCCCGAGCGCGGCGGGAGCCGCCGGGGCTTCGGCATTGCCGCCGCCAAGGTGTGCTTCGCTGGCGCCATCGCTGCGGTGAACAGCTCGGGCTATGCCCAGCCCGGCACCGCTGCAGTCGGCCTCAAGTGCGTCGGCCGCTTCGCCGAATACGTGGACAACTCGGCCGGCGCCGACGGCGACCTGAATGTCGACGTCGAGAACGGCATCTTCCGCTACGAAAACAGCGCCGCCGCCGATGAAATCACCCTCGCCGACGTTGGCAACATCGCCTACATCGTCGACGACCAGACCGTCGCCAAGACCAATGCTGGCGGCACCCGCTCTCCGGCCGGCATCATCGATGACGTGGACAGCGCAGGCGTCTGGGTACGCATGGGCCAGGACGCACTGGTGGCTGCTGCAGGCGCGCTGCTGGCTGCCAGCAACCTGTCCGACCTGGCCAATGCTGCTACGGCCCGCAGCAACCTGGGTGGCGGCGCCAACAAGGTGATCCTGGAAATCCGCGACGTTGACCTGGTCGGCGCCAATGCCGAGGTCAAGCGCGTGGTCAGCCCGGTCGCCGGCACCATTGCCAAGCTCTACTCCGTCATCAACGGCGCGCTCACCACGGGCGACGCAACCCTGACCGGAAAGATTGGCGCCACCCCGATCACCGATGGCGCCATCACCATCACCCAGGCGGGCAGCGCGGCCGGCGACGTGGACAGCGCCACCCCGAGCGCGGCCAACGTCGTGGCGGTGGGTGACGTCATCAGCATCACCGTCGGCGGCACCAACGACGCGGCGAAGCTGGGCGACGTGGTCATCGTGATCACCCCGTCCGCCTAAATCGACCCCGCCCCAGACTTAAACGAGGAGTAAACCCATGAAAAAGTCGCTTGTAACCCTGCTCACCATTGCGCTGGGCGTCGGCCTGTCCGCGTTGTTCGGCCCGGCATTCGCCGCCGGCCTGCCTGCTATCTCTGCCATCGACGTGGCGACGCTGCACCAGAATCCGAATCTGATGCAGTTTGCCTTGGCCGGCATCGTGGTCACGCCGGCCAGCCTGCAGGCCATCTTCACCGGCTTCAAGGCCAACTTCCAGCAGGGGCACAGTTCCCTGGGTGAACAGGGGGCGATGTACGAGCAGTTCTGTACCACCGTGCCGAGCACCACGGCGGTGGAGGTCTACCCCTGGTTGAAGAGCCTGCCGCGCATGCGCGAGTGGATCGGCGACCGCGTTATCCACTCGCTGGAAGGCGCCGACTTCAGCATCAAGAACCGCAAGTTCGAGCTGACCGAGGGCGTCGAACGTGATGCCGTTGACGACGATACCTATGGCCTGTTCGGCCCGACCTTCCAGGAGTTCGGCCGCTCCAGCCGCGAACACCCCAACGAACTGGCAGTGGAGGTTCTGGAGTCCAACCCGGTGTGCTTCGACGGTCAGAACCTGTTCGACTCCGATCATCCGGTGCTGGATGTCAACGGCCATGAGCAGTCCGTCAGCAACGACATGGGCGGCGCTGGCCCGGCCTGGTACGTGATGGACCTGTCCCGCGCCATCAAGCCGTTGGTGTTCCAGAAGCGCCGCGACTACAACTTCCGCGCCCTGACCGACATCAACAGCACCGAAGTGTTTTTGAAGGACAAATTCCTGTTCGGTGTCGATGCCCGCGTCAACGTCGGCCCAGGTCTTTGGATGCTGATCGTCCGCTCCAAGCAGACCTTCAATGCCGAAAACTACGCCCTGGCCCGCGCCCGCCTGACCGCCATGCAGGGCGACTATGCCCGCCCGCTGGCCCTGCGCCACACCCACACGATGGTGCCCGGCAACATGGAAGGCGTCGCCCGCAAGGTGCTGAGCAACGCCCTGGCGGCGGGTGGTGAGACCAATGAATGGGCCGGCACCAGCCAGCTCATCATCAACCCCTGGCTCGCCCAGAGCTAAGCCCGCAGGGCGTAGCCGCTCCCCCCGGCTACGCCCTGTAACCGACGCGCGGAGCGCGCCGGGGCCAACGCAGGGATGCGCCTCTTATAGATCGGGAGCAACGACATGGCGAAGAACACCCCGAAGAAGGCCACGCCGGCAGCGCAGGGCGCGCCGGTGGCCGCAGAACCGAAGAAAGACGAAGCCCCCGGCTCGGCTGTCGCCGGCCAGGCGGCACCGGATATCACCACCGCCGAAGCTGCGGCCGCGCCGCAGGGAGCGGGGGCCGACGCCCCCGCTCCGGGCCAGGAAATCCAGGAGACTGAGACCGAGGCGCTGTCCGTGCGCACCAAGGCCCGCGCCGGTTCCCGCCGCCGCGCCGGCTACGTGTTTACGCCCGAGCCCTACGGCATCGCCCTGAACGCCCTGACCGAAGAGCAGATCGCCGCCATCGAGAGCGACCCGCTCCTGGTAGTAGAGCGCACCACCTTCCCTGATGAGGCCGGCGAGTAACCGCGATGTACTGCACTCAACAGAACATGGTGGACCGCTTTGGCGAGGAAGAGCTGATCCAGCTCACCGACCGCGCCAACGTCGGCGCCATCGATGCTGATGTGCTGCAGCAGGCCATCGACGATGCCGGCGGCGAGATCGACGGCTACGTGTCAGCGGCAGGCCATGCCCTGCCGCTCGACCCGGTACCGCGCATCCTCACTGCCTACGCCTGCGACATCGCCCGCTATCGCCTCTACGACGACGCGGCCACCGAGCAAGTCACCCGCCGCTACGACGACGCGATCAAGTTCCTGCGCAATCTCGCCCAGGGCGTGGTCTCCCTCGGCATCAGCGGCGCCGAAGGCACCGCCGGCACCGCCGACTTCGACGGCGGCCGCCAGGTGTTTGGTGGGGGTGGGTTCTGATGCTCGCCGCCGAGCCGCTGATCGTCGCGCGCCTGGAGGCGAAACTCGCCGCGCTCAATCCGGTGCCGCGTGTTTTTACTGCACCGGACCTGGCGGGCGTGGCCGAAGAGCAGCAGGTAACGCCGGCGGTGTATGTGGTGTACGGCGGTCCCCGTATCGGCCAGGTGCTGGCCGATGGCGCCATCGTCGAGCTGGATGAGGTATGGCACACGGTGGTGGTGGTGCGCAATCTGCGCGGCGTGCGCAGCGGCGAGGCGGCGCGTGAGGATGCCAGCACCATCCTCCAGGCCGTGTTCGGCGCGCTGAGCGGTTGGAAGCCAAGCGCCGAGCTGCGCAAGCTGCGCCCCGTCAATCCGCCGCGTGCCGGCTACTCGAAGGGCTACGGGTATTACCCGCTGAGCTGGACTATCAAACAGCAAATGAGAGGAGAGCCGTGATGGCCAAGCAGAATGACGCCGCCGAGAAGAAGGCGGCCAAGATGGTCGATGTGAAGCTGAAGCGGGCGCATACCCACGCCGGCAAGAAGCATCAGGCCGACGACGTGATCACCGTGTGCGACATCGATGCTCAGTGGCTGGTAGCCAACGGCGTCGGCGAAATCGTTTAACCAGGAGGGGCAGCCAACATGCAGGGTACTACCAGCGATTACAGCTACATTGGCGTCGGCAAAATCTACATGCGCGACCGCAACGGTTCCGGCGGCCTGGTGCCGATCGGTAATGTCTCGGCGCTGAACTTCGCCGTGGCCGAAGAGCAGAAGGAGCTGATGGACTACACCAACGCCGGCGGCGGTACCCGCAACGAGGTGCGCCGCATCACCGGCGTCGAGGCGAAGATCACCCTCCATGATCTCAGCCCGGACAATCTGGCCCTGGCACTGTATGGCGACAGCTCCATCGTGGCGGCCGGCAGCGTTACCGGGGAATCTGTTTCCGTCAGCGCAGGCGCGCTGATCCCGCTGGCGAATGTTGCCGCGTCGAGCGTCGTTATCAGCCACGGACAGGATTCGTGGGCCGCGGAAACTGCCTACGCGATCGGCGCATGGGTATCCGCCGGCACGCATGTCTATGAGTGCACCACGGCCGGTACCTCCGGGGCGTCCTCGCCTGCATGGAAAACCGACGGAACCGATACCACCGACGGCACCGTCACCTGGGCTGATCGCGGCGAGTTTGCGCCGGTTGCCGGCACCGACTACGAGGTGCGACCGGCCGGCATCTGGATTCCGTCCGGTAGCAATATCCAGACACCGACAATCAGCGTTGCCTACAGCCACCCCGGCCAGGACGTGGTGCAGGCGCTGACCCAGGCGGCCGGCGAGTACGAGCTGATGTTCGACGGCGTCAACGAGGCCCGCAGCGGCAAGGCGTCCGTCA
Organism: Sulfurivermis sp.; assembly: GCF_059410345.1. NCBI lineage: Bacteria > Pseudomonadati > Pseudomonadota > Gammaproteobacteria > Thiohalomonadales > Thiohalomonadaceae > Sulfurivermis > Sulfurivermis sp. Next base: position 16,321 of record NZ_JBLJDO010000031.1, read on the forward strand.
TCAACGTGCACCGCCTGCGCTTCGGCCCGGCCGCCAGCTTGGACCTGATCGGCGACGACTACGCCGGCCTGGAGCTGACCGGCAAGGTGCTCTCCGATGACACCCAGGGCGCTGGTCTCAGCCGCTACTTCAAGGCGTCGATCGTTCAGTAACACAGCCGCACCGTAGCAACCAGGGAGGGGGCCGCGCGCCCCCTCTCGCGTAACAGGACAGACACCGCGCACCATGAGCAACAACCTCGAACTGGCACTCAAGATTCGCGCCCTCGTTGAGGGCCTGGCGAACGTCGAGAAGCTATCAGGTGAGGTACGCGGCCTGGCCGATCAGGCCGGCAAGGAACTGCCAGATCCCACCGGCGATTTGCGCGATGGGATGAACAAAACCAAAGACCTCGCCGGCCAGCTGCAGGCGGAACTGGCGCGCCTGCTGACGGCCGCCGCGCTGAGCAAGTTCGTCAAGGATTCGGTGCAGGCCGCCCGCACCGCAGAGGCGTCGTTCCGTGGCCTGGAGGCGGTGGCGGAGCATACCGGCGTCGGCATCGGCCGCGCCTTCCAGGAGGCGCAGCGGCTGTCCGCCGATGGCCTGATGACCGTCTCGGATGCGAGCAAGGCGCTGCAGAACCTCCTGTCCCGTGGCTACGACGTAGAGCAAGCCGTCGCCACCCTGGAGCGTCTGAAAGACGCTGCGGCGTTCAACCGAGCGGCACACCTTTCCATGTCTGAGGCGGTGCTGACCGCCACTGAAGGTCTGAAAAACGAAAACTCCACCCTGGTCGATAACGCCGGCGTCACCAAGAACGTGGCGAAGATGTGGGAGGAGTACGCCAAGAGCATCGGCAAGAGCGCCACGAACCTCACCCAGGCGGAGAAGATACAAGCCGAGCTCAACGGCATTCTGAAAGAAACCGAAGCCCAGGCTGGTAACGCACAGAAGGCGCTGGCCGGCATCGAGGGCCAGACGGCGGCGCTTAACAAGTCGGTCAACGAATTGGAAACCGCGTTCGGCGCGGCGCTGATCCCGACGCTTGCCAACCTAGCGGAGGGTGGCAAATACGTCATCAATGAGTGGGTTAAGCCATTCATCGGCGGCCTGGAAATCCTGTCGATCAAGTTGGCCGCGACCGTGCAGTCGATCGGCGATTTTTGGGACGGCGTAAAGATCGGCGGCGACGGCGCCGCCGCTGCGTTCGAGCGCATCAATCGCAACATGGAGGTCGCCGATCAGATGGCGGCCGAAGTGGTCGAGCGCTACGAGGGCGGCCTGATCCCGGCAGCGCAACAGGCCGCCGCCGCTGCGAAGGCGCACGGCGATGCCAGCCAAGCCGCTGGTGATCAGGCTACCGCCGCGACCGACACCGCCGCAGAGGCCGCCGCCAACCTGGTGGCGCAGCTCAACGCCGCAGGCACCGCCGGTACCGGCGCTGGTAAGGCCATCAATGACGCGATGGCCACCATCGACCTCACCAGCGCAGAGGGCGTGCGCGCCCTGGCGCTGGCCTACGCACAGGCCGGCGACAAGGCCCGCGAACTGGACACCGCTGCTGCCAAGACCATCGCCGACATGAACGCCGCCGATCTGACGGCGTTCAGCGGCACCCTCACGGCAGCATTTGCCTCCGGCCAGGCCGGCGCCGAGCAACTCACCCACATCAATGACCTGGTACTGGCCGAATCGTTCAAGCGCCTCGGACTGACCGCCGAGGTGGAGCTGGGGCGTATCAGCCCGAAGGCGCAGGAGGCCATCGCCGCAGTAGACGCGATTCGCCTCTCCGTCGAGCAGACCGGCATCAGCGGCGAGCAGCGCATGCAGGCCCTGGGTAATGCCCTGGCGCAGGCCATCGGCAGCGCCGACACCCTGGCCGCAGCCGAGGCGATTCGCGCCCGCATCGAGGCGATGGGCAAAACCGGCGAGCTGGCGGGCAAGAAGTTGGAGCAGGCCATGCTGGCGGCACAGGGGCGAATTGAGGAACTGACGCCGGGCATCAACAGCGTTGAAGAAGCGATGAAGCGGCTGGGTCTCACCAGCCAGGCATCACTGCGCCAGGCAGCGGATGAGGCGCGTCAGGCGTTCGAGATCATCCGGGATGGCGGCACCACCATTGAGGAACAGCGCGCCGCGTGGAGAGCGTGGGCTGAAACTGCAGTGGCCTCGGGTGACCAGACCATGATGATGCTGGCAGAGGTTGAGGCGAGCATCTACGGCAGTGCCGATGCCTTGGGGCATCTGACCGGCCAGCAGAACGTAGTAGGCGATGCCACCAAGGACGCCGCCGCCGCACTGCGCGATCAGGCCAACGCAGCAGCCGAAGCCCGCGCCGGGCTGGATGAGGTGGCCGCCGGCGCCGACAACGCCGCCGGCTCGCAGCGTGACCTGGCAGATGCCACACGCGCCGCCGCAGAGGCCGCCAGCGCCGGCGGCGAACGCGGCGCCCAGGCCATCAACTACGAGGCGCTGGACGAAGAAGAGCTGAAACAACACCGCCAGCGCCTCAACGCGCAGATCGCCAACCTGGTTAACCTGCCGGCCTATTACGGCCTCGGTGCAGCGAAGCACTTCCGCGAGCAGTTCGAGCGGGAGATCGCGCGTATCGACAAGGCCGCTGGAAAGCTGGCCGCCGAGCGCGAGCGTGACAGTGGCGGCGGACGACCGACGCCGCAGCGCACTGAATCCATCGGCACCGTCAACGTCAATTTCCGCCTGCCGAGTGGCGGCGTCAAATCCGTGCGCGTTGCGGCCGGCGACGAAAACAATCTACTGGAGGCGCTGCGTGATTCGCAGCTGATCTCATGACGATCACCCTCACCGACGGCATCACGCCGCTGACCCTGCCCGACGATCTGGATTGGTCGGATGAATACACCTGGCAGCAGGTGGAGCAGTCCGCCGAATACACGCTGACGGGCGCGCTGGTGGTGGAGTCCGCCACCAAACAGGCCGGT
>NZ_JBLJDO010000032.1:0-14844 GCF_059410345.1 Sulfurivermis sp.
CTGATCACGGACCAGCCGAACCGCCCCCAATTTGAATTCCCGACTAAATTGCCTTCTTGCCATTTCTTACCTCCAGGTTTCATCATGCCACCTTAACTAGGTGTACGTGAAACCTGGGGCAGGCCACCCCCCCCCACACACACACATGGCGCATGTCGCTCGGCATGACGGGTTCTTAGAGTAAATCCATTGGTATCCGTCGCAAGGGCGAAAGAAGACTGCGGGCATAGCTGGGATGTCAGGGATCGTCCGGTGTTTTGGCTGACTGCGTTACACCATATCAATATCCATGAAACAGAAAATCGAGTGCCCCAGTGATGGCGTGTTGGTGCTGCGCGAGGGAGGCGGCTGGTGCTTTGAGCAGCTTCAGAGGCACGGCGGCGAGTTTGGGTGTTTCCATCAGACAGGTGATGCCTTCGATTTCGAAGACGGGACTCAGGCGTTCGGGGATGTTGGCGGGGGGGAACCGGTCACGGCGCCGCAGGGGCACGACGACACGGGTTTCCAATCCTTGCAACAGCTCGCTCTGCACGTCGAGCAGGTAAGGGACATCGGCGGCATGGGGACCGCTGTTGGGATAGACGTCGAAGCGCGCCATGATCAGAAGCTGCGCCATTCGGCCAGGGGCAGGCCTTCGGTTTCGACGGTTTGGTTATAGGCGGCGATGAATTCGGCGTTTTCCTGTTGCCAGCGGCGTTCCAGTTCCAGGCGCACCTGTTCGCGCAGGAACTGGTCGCAGGCCTGGGAAATGTTGATGCCTAGTGCCTTGGCCTGTTCCAGCACGTCGGTGGACAGGGTGATGTTGGTGGCCTTTTTGGGGTTTGTTGTCTGGCGCATGATGTGTTTCATGAGTGTTGGCTGCTAATGCGCATGATATGCCCACATGCCTTGCGTTGCCAGTGGCGGGGCGGAGAGAGTTTAGGGCTTTGTCATCAGGGTCAGGTGTTACTGCCGGTCGCCAGCCGGGCGGCCTGAAACAGATTTGCGCACGGGCGGCGCTTGTGGAAAAATCCTTGATGCGCAGCCTCAAGGTGGTTTTGTAAGTGATTGATTCGGAAGGTTACAGAGCGAATGTGGGAATTATCCTGAGCAATCGGGAGGGGCAGGTCTTGTGGGCGCGTCGCATCGGCCAGGATGCCTGGCAGTTTCCCCAGGGCGGTATCCAGAAGAATGAGAGCATCGAACAGGCGCTGTACCGCGAGCTGATGGAAGAGGTGGGGCTGGGGCCGGATGACGTGGAGATCCTCGGCGCCACCCGTGGCTGGTTGCGCTACCGCCTGCCCGAGCGCCTGGTGCGCCATCACAGCAAGCCGGTGTGTATCGGTCAGAAGCAGCGCTGGTTCATGCTGCGCCTGCTCGCCGACGACAGCCAGGTGCGTCTGGATCTGCACACCCCGCCGGAGTTCGACGAGTGGTGCTGGGTTTCTTACTGGCATCCACTGGACGAGATCGTCGCCTTCAAGCGCCGGGTCTACGAGCGTGCGTTGACCGAACTGGCCCCGCTGTTGTCCCCGGCGCCACAGGCGCGGCCGCCGCGGTTGCGCCGGGCCGGCGCAAAATTGTAGGAGCGGCTCTGCCGCGATCGGCCTGACCGGCGCAACCGCGGCAGGGCCGCTCCTATGGTTGAGCCATGCCATACATAACGATAACGATGTACTCCACCACACCCAGGACATCTTCATGCTGCAAACGCTGCGCCGCATCATACAGGAGGTAAACGCCGCCAAGGATCTGCAACAGGCGCTGCGCATCATCGTGCAGCGGGTGCAGAAGGAGATGGCGGTGGATGTGTGCTCCATCTATCTGGCCCACAACACCACGCGCGAATTGGTGCTGATGGCCACCGAGGGCCTCAATGCCGAGGCGGTGGGCAAGGTGCGCCTGAGCTGGGACCAGGGCCTGGTCGGTCTGGTGGCGGAGCGTGCCGAGCCGGTGAACAAGGAGGATGCCCCCAGCCATCCGCGCTATCTGTATTTTCCGGAAACCGGTGAGGAGCGCTACCACGCCTTCCTCGGTGTACCGATCATTCATCACCGCACCATCCACGGCGTGCTGGTAGTGCAGTCGCGCACCAGCGTGCGTTTCGATGAGGATGCGGTCACCTTCCTGGTGACCATCGCTGCGCAGCTGGCGGGCGCCATCGCCCATGCGGAGGCCAGCGGCGACATCGATACCTTATTGCAGCAGGGCCAGCTGGTGGACCATCGCCCTTTGCAGGGCCTGTCCGGCGCGCCGGGCGTGGCCATCGGCACTATCGTGGTGGTCACGTCGTCTGCCGATATCGAAACCGTGCCCAATCTGCTGGTGGACGACAGTGCCGCCGAGCTGAAGCAGTTCCGTGCGGCGGTACGCGCGGTGCGCAAGGATATCTCCGACATGTTGAAGCGTCTGCGCGCCAGCATGCCCGCCAGCGACAGCGCCCTGTTCGAGGCCTATCTGCTGATGCTGGAGGAAGGCTCGCTCATCGACGATACGGTGAAGCGCATCAAGGCCGGCGCCTGGGCGCCGAGCGCGCTGCGCGAGACGGTGCTGGAACATGTGCGTATCTTCGATCAGATGGAGGATGCCTATCTGCGCGAGCGCGCGCAGGATATCCGCGACCTCGGCCGCCGGGTGTTGGAGTATCTGCTGGGCGAGGAACGCAAGCCCATCGAATACCCCAAGAACACCGTGCTGGTGAGCGAGGAGGTCACGGCCTCGATGCTGGCCGAGGTGCCGCCCAAGCGGCTGGCCGGCGTGGTGTCGATGCGCGGTTCGCGCACCTCACACACCGCCATCCTGGCGCGTGCCCTCGGTGTGCCGGCGGTGATGGGCGTGGTGGACCTGCCGCTCAACAAGGTGCACGGCCGCGAGATCATTGCTGACGGTTACTCCGGCCGCGTCTACGTCAACCCGTCCAAGGACATCCGCCGCGAATACAAGCGGCTGCAAAAGGAAGAGGCGGAACTCACCGCCGAACTTCAGGCGCTGCGCAGCCAGCCGGCGGAGACGCCGGACGGTCTGCGCGTGCCGCTGTATGCCAACACTGGTCTGGTGTCCGACATCCGCCCCTCGCTCAATTCCGGTGCCGAGGGTGTGGGGCTGTACCGTACTGAATTTCCCTTCATGATCCGCGATCGCTTCCCGGGTGAGCAGGAACAGCTCGATGTGTACCGCCAGGTGCTGGAATCGTTTGCGCCGCGTCCGGTGGTGATGCGCACCCTCGACGTGGGCGGTGACAAGGCGCTGCCGTATTTCCCGATCAAGGAAGACAATCCCTTTCTTGGCTGGCGCGGCATTCGTATCACGTTGGATCACCCGGAGATATTCCTCACCCAGATCCGCGCCATGCTGCGCGCCAATGCGGGTATCGATAATCTCAATCTGTTGTTGCCGATGATCAGCAATCTGTCCCAGGTGGACGAGTCCATGGTGTTGATCCGCCGCGCCTGCGACGAGCTGCGCGAGGAGGGCCTGAACGTGAGCCTGCCGCGCGTCGGTGTGATGATCGAGGTGCCGGCCGCCGTATTCCAGGCCGATCGCCTGGCTCAGCGTGTCGATTTTCTTTCCATCGGTACCAACGACCTGACTCAGTATCTGCTCGCCGTGGATCGCAACAATGCACGTGTCGCCGAGTTGTTCGATTCGTTGCATCCTGCGGTGCTGAAGGCCCTGGTCAAGGTGGTGGACGGCGCCAACAAATACGGCAAGCCGGTGTCGGTGTGCGGTGAGATGGCCGGTGATCCGGCGGCGGCTCTATTGCTGCTCGGCATGGGCATCGATTCGTTGTCCATGAGTGCCTCCAGCCTGCCGCGCGTGAAGTGGGCCATCCGCTCCATCACCCGCAAGAAGGCCCAGGCCCTGCTCGGTGAGGTGTTGCAGATGGAAGAACCGCAGCAGGTGCGCGCGCGCCTCAATCAGGCGTTGGATGAGGCCGGTCTCGGCGGGTTGATCCGCGCCGGCAAGTAGGCGCGGCTGCGCCGCGATGTCCACGATGCCGCCTGAAAGCGTGTACCGCGGCGTAGCCGCTCCTACAATGTACCCATGGACACGTTGACCCATGCCTTGAGCGGCGCACTGTTGGCGCACGCCACCGCCCCGACCGCACCGCGTGCCGATCAGCTGCCGCTGCGCAGCCGGCTGCTGGTGGGGTTTCTCGCCGGCGCATTTCCTGACAGCGATGTGGTGATCCGCCTGTTCGGCGACGTGATTACCTACCTCAATCTCCACCGCGGCGTCACCCACTCCCTGCCCTTGCTGCCGCTGTGGGCAGTGTTGCTGGCACTGTTGTTCGCCGCACTGTGGCGCAGGCGTTATTCCTGGCGCGCGTTTTACAGCATCACCCTGCTGGCATTGTTCATCCATGTGCTCGGCGACGTGGTCACCGTCTACGGCACCAAGATATTTGCGCCGTTCAGCGATTACCGCGCCCAGCTCCCGGCCATATTCATCATCGACCTGGTGTTCACCGGCATCATTGTCGCCGGCCTGCTGGCGGCCTGGTGGTGGCGCAGCCGCGTGCCGGCCGTGTTGGGACTGGTGGTGTTGGCCGGCTATGTGGGGAGCCAGAGCTGGCAAATGACCGAGGCGCGCGCCGTGGGCACCCGCTATGCCGCCGCGCAAGGTGTGCAGGCGGTGGCGATCAGCGCCTTGCCGCAGCCGCTGTCACCGTTCCACTGGAAGATCCTGGTGCAGGACGGGCAGGGGTACCACGTGGCCGATGTGCATCTGCGGCGCCAGATCGCCTTGGCCGATCCTGGGCCGGAAGCGGGTTTCTTCCGCCGCCTGGCAGCGCTGTATCGCCCGCTGGACGACCCGCGCTGGCGCTATCAGCCGCAATTTGGCGCGGGCCCGGAACGGCCTGTTCTGGCGGAGGCGGTGTGGCAGGATGCCGCTCTGGCGGAGCTGCGCCGCTTTACCGAATACCCGGCGCTCTACGCCATTGCGGAGCAGGGCGATGAAGTATGCGTGTGGTTCTACGATCTGCGTTTCGAACTGCGCAATTTGCGCAATCCCTTCATCTTCGGCGGCTGCCGCGCAGGCAACGACGGCGCGTGGCGGCTGGAGCGATTGATTGAGTAGGCGCCGAGTCCTCGCGGCGAACAGGCGCCTATTGGCCCACGGAGTGGGCTCCTAGCGTATCTTCAGGCTACCGATGATCTCCGCCAGCTCTTCATCTTCGGCACCCTCCAACTCTTCCGGGCAATCGTAGGTGATGAAGAACACGCAGTTGCCGGCGGCCAGATACCATTCCTTCCAGGCCATGCCCTCTTCGACATAGAAGAACAACAGACCGCTCATGTCGCCCAGATGGACGTCCATGCGGCGGGCGCCTGAGGCAATGGTATCGGCGGCCAGTTCGAGCAACTCTTCCTCTGTGGTGGCGACATCTTCCTTACAGAAGCAGCTGATCTCCAGCGTGCCGACGCCATCGTCCGGATCGTAGATCAGGACGCTGTCCTCGTCGGTTTCCATAATCCACCCCTGCGGGCAGGTGGCGGTCCAGAGCGGATGATTGGCAGTGGGCATGGTGGGTACGGGCAGTGGGAAAAGGAAGGCAATTATATCAGTTGTGTTGCCAGGGCAGGCCAGTGGTGTCCAGTTGTTCCAGGCAGGCGTCGACCACCAAGGCGTCGTAGCACACGCCGCGCCCGCGCTGTAACTCGGCCCGTGCCTGTTCCACCGTGAGCGCAGGTCGATAGGGGCGGTGGGAGGTCATGGCTTCGACTACATCGGCCACGGCAATGATGCGCGCCTCCAGTATGATGGCATCGCCTTGCAACTTTTGCGGGTAGCCGCTGCCGTCGAGGCGCTCCTGGTGTTGCAGAATCATGTCCTGCACCGGCCAGGGCAGGTCCACATCCTTGAGGATGTCGTAACCCATCTGCGGATGGGTCTTGACCAGGGCGTATTCGTAGTCGTTGAGCTTGCCCGGCCGGTTGAGAATTTCGGTCGGTACATAGATGTTGCCCAGGTCATGGATCAGTGCACCGAGGCGAACGCCTTCCACCTGGGCCGGCGGCAAGCCCATGCGTTCGGCAATGGCACCTGCCAGGCGAGCGGTGCGTTCGTGATGGCCGGCGGTATAGGGATCGCGTTTTTCCACCGAGCGCGTCAGCGCCTGCACCAGCTGCAGCAAGGCCTGATCCAGGGCGTGGGAGGCGGTGCGGGCCTGCTGCTCGGCGGCCCTGCGCGCGCTGATATCTTCCACGACGGCGATGAAATACTCGGGGGCGCCGGCGTTGTCACGGTGCAGGGATACGGTCAGGTTGGCCCACAGGTTGCTGCCGTTGTTGCGCACATAGCGCTTTTCCATGGTGTAGGTGTCGATGCTTCCCTCCAGCAGGCGCTGTACCTGTTCCAGATCGGCATGCAGATCGTCGGGGTGGGTCAGATCCTGGAAGGTGAGCGAACGTAGCTCGTCGGCGCTGTAGCCGAGGATGGCGCACATCTTGTTGTTGACGCGCAGCCAACGGCCATCCAGCCCGACATGGGCTATACCCACCGCCGCCTGTTCGAAGGTGTTGCGAAAATATTGCTCACTTCTCTGCGCAGCCTCACGCGATGAAAGCACGATGCCGATGCTGCGTTGGATGAGGTGATAGAGCAGGGCGCCGGTGATGGCGACGAAGGCCCAGCCCTTGAGAGTTTGCAACTGCGCCATGCGCACCGGGTTGTCGATGAGCAGATTCAGCAGTTGATCGGAAAACAGGATGTACAGCGCCGCGAACAACACATACATGCCGACGATGCGCAATGCCTCGCTATGTTTATCCATTTGACTAGTGCTCCCTGTCTGTTGCTGGCGGGCATCCTGCGCGCCGGCTGTCAGTTCATGCGGCGCGCAGCGCCTTGCTGCTGTTATCCGCCCAACTCACCGCGGCCAGATAGGCACTGTTGTAGTCGATGGAAACGGTGTCCCGTTGTGCCAGACCATCCCATTCGCCGCGCTCGTAGCGGATGGCGTTGTCGAGCAGCGCACCCAGGGCTCCTTCCCGATTCAACAGCGCCAGCTTGATGGGCATGGACAACGGCATCTGATCGAGCAGATTTTCCATCGGCAGGTCGAGCATGGCATCCAGCAGCGAGAACAGACCGGCGGTAAAGGCCTGGTTGCTGTCGATATTCACATCGGTGACCGACAGCAGTTCACACATGCGGGCGCGGATCAGCGCGATGGTCATCAGCTCACGCGGTTTGCGGTCGTCGATTTGCGACAGCAGCAGCAGGGTGGCCCAGTTGCGCACCGTGCCGAGGCCCAGCAGCATCAGCGCCTGGCGGATGGAGTCCACCTCGCGGCGCAGGCCGAAGGTGGCGCAATTGATGTAGCGCAGCAGGCGGAACGACAGGATGACGTCCTGAGCGATGAGCTGCTCTATCTCACGCAGTTCGCTGGCCGGATTCTGCAACTGGGCGATCAGGCTGAGCACCACGCTGCGGTTCGCCGTGGCTGTACGTGTCTGAATGACATCGGGGTAGCTGAAGAAATAGCCTTGGAACAGATCAAAGCCCAACTCCTGACACATCGCATAATGGGCGGGAGTCTCCACCTTCTCAGCGATCAGTTTCAGCTTATGTTGTCGCAGCCGCTCCACGGTGCGCGCCAGTTCATCACGCTCCATCGTCAGCACGTCCAGCTTGACGTAGGTGGCCAGCTCCAGCAGGGGCAGGGTGTCATGCTTGAGCAGGTAGTCATCCAGGGCGATGCGGTAACCCTGTGCTACCAGGCCACGCACACCATCAATGATGGCCGGCGTGGGTTCGATGGTCTCCAGCAGCTCAAACACCACCTGTTCGTGGGACATGGGCAGCGGATAGTGGCCGCTGAAGAAGTCGCTGGTGATGTTGATGAAGGCCGGTTTGCTGCCGACGATATTCTCCAGCCCGATCTCCATGAAGGTGTTGATGATGAGCTGGGAGGTGGCAAGGTCGCCGTTGGCGAAGGCGGCACGATTGTCATTGCTGCGCCGATACAGCAGTTCGTAGGCAAAGACATCCAGCGCCCGGTCGTAAATGGGCTGGCGGCCGACGAATGTTCCCTTGGTATAGTTGTTGTGCGTCATGCCGATCCCTGTGGTGTTGTGCTAATCCGTCGCGCGGTACAGCGCCAGCAGTTCGTCGACGCGGCAACGTTTGTGGCCGTGACAACTGATGGAACGTTGCACCGATAGCTGCTCTATGTCGGCAGCCTTGTAGGCGCTGCGGGTAAACGGCGTGTCGTGGTTGGATATTAGCACGGTGATGCCTCGGCGCGCCGCCTGGGCCGCTATGTCGGCCAGGCGCTGCTGCTGTTCCAGGGAGAAGCCGTCGGCGTGGTAGGCGGTGAAGCTGCTGGATAGGGACAGCGGCACATAGGGTGGGTCGCAATACACCACATCGCCGCTGCGGATGCGGCGCAGGGTCTGTTCGAAGGTTTCGTGGCGGAACACGGCGCGCCTGGCCTTGTGGTGGAAGGCGAGCATTTCCTGTTGCGGAAAATAGGGCTTCTTGTAGCGGCCGAAGGGGACGTTGAAGCCGCCTTTGGCGTTGTAGCGGCACAAGCCGTTGTAGCCGTGGCGATTGAGATAGACGAACAATACAGCACGGCGGCGGACGTCGTTGCAGGCATTGAACTCGGCGCGCAGCCGGTAATACGCCTCGGCGGTGTTGTTGGCCGGACGGAACAGCTTGCGGCAGTCGGTGATAAAGTCCTCGCCCCCGGCCTTCAATGCATTGTAGAGATCGATCAGATCCTTGTTGCCGTCGGCCAGCAGGTAACGCGGGTAGTCGGTGTTGAGGAACACCGCGCCGGAGCCGGTGAACGGTTCCACCAGCCGGCGTCCGGCGGGCAGGCGTGCCCGAACCCGCTCGATGATGCGGTATTTGTTGCCGGCCCATTTGAGAAACGGGCGCACAGGCGCGGTGCGGGTGGTCATCAGCATGATCAGATCGGCTTGATGAACACCTTGGAGCGGCGCTGCCAGTTGTACATGGCCTGCTTCTTCACCGGCAGTTCCTTGATGTCGGCCTCGCGGAAGCCGCGCTCCTGGAACCAGTGCGCGGTGCGCGTGGTGAGCACGAACAGCCGGTTGATGCCCATGTCTTTGGCTTGCCGCTCGATGAAGGCCAGCAGCACGTCGCCGCGGCCCTGCTTGCGGTAGTCGCGATGCACCGCCAGGCAGGCCAGCTCGCCCACCTGTTCCTCGGCAAAGGGATACAGCGCGGCACAGGCGACGATCATGCCGTCGCGTTCGGTGACCACGAACTGATCGATCTCCATCTCCAGCAGCTCACGCGAGCGGCGCACCAGCACCCCCTCGGCCTCCAGCGGGGCGATGAGTTCCAGGATGCCGCCGACGTCGTCGATGCTGGCGCGGCGTGTGCCCTCGAACAGCTCGCCGCTGACCAGGGTGCCGATGCCGTCGCGGGTGAACAGCTCCAGCAGCAGGGCGCCGTCGACGTGGCGGTCGATGAGATGGGCGCGGCGCACGCCGCCGCGGCAGGCGCGCAGCGCGCCGCCCAGGCAACGCGCCATTTCCTCGGACAGCTTGCGGGCCAGTGCCTGTTCCGCCTCGGCCAGCCCCAGCTCGCGTACCAGCCGGCGCCGGCTGTCGGTGACACCCTTGGCGTCGGTGAGGAAGATCAGTTTGTCCGCGCGCAGCTGCATGGCCGTGGCGGTGGCCACATCCTCGGCGCTGAGGTTGAAGGTTTCGCCGGTGGGCGAGTAGCCGATGGGTGACAGCAGCACGATGGCGCCATCGTGCAATTGTTTCTGGATCGCCTCGCCGTCGATGCGGCGCACCTCGCCGGTGTGCTGGTAGTCGATACCGTCGCGCACGCCCAGCGGCTGGGCGGCGACGAAGTTGCCGGAGGTGACGCGGATGCGCGCACCGGCCATGGGCGAGTTGGCCAGGCCCATGGAGAGCAGGGCCTCGATCTCCAGCCGCACCGTGCCGGCCGCTTCCTTGACGCAGGCCAGCGCTTCGCTGTCGGTGACGCGCAGGCCGTTTTCGTAATGCAGTTCGATGCCGCGGGCGTTGAGCCGCTCCTCGATCTGCGGCCGCGCGCCGTGCACCAGCACCAGGCGCACCCCCAGGCTGTTGAGCAGGCCGATGTCATGCACGAAGCTGGCGAATTGGTCCTCGGCCACCAGTTCGCCGCCGAAGGTGATGACGAAGGTACGGCCGCGGAAGGCGTTGATATAGGGCGTGGAGCCGCGGAACCAGCGGACAAAGGCCTGTTCGTCAGTGGGCGTGGTCACGGCGTTGGAGTCCTTGTTATTGATCGCACAAGGTATTCTCCGGTGTGGCGCTGGCTTAGGCAACAGGAAAGTTTTGGATTTCGAATGGCGACGGAATTCGAAACTAAGCGAGACAGAACCGCGCAATCAGCCCTTTCAAGATGCCCACCATGGGATCAATGCGCCCCAGCGCCAGATACTCGTCCGGCTGGTGCGCCTGGGCGATGTCGCCGGGGCCGAGGATGATGGTGTCCATACCGAGTCGGTTCAGGTACGGGCCTTCCGTGCAGAAGGCGACCGCCTCGGCGTCGTGGCCGGTGAGCTGTTCCCCCGCCTGCACGATGGCCGAGGTGGCGGGAGTGTGCATGGCCGGGGTGCCGTGGAACAGGCGCCGCACCTCCAGGTGCAGGCCGCTGCCGGCCAGGGTCTCGCCCAGGCGCTGTTCCATGGTGGCTCGCAGTTCGTCCAGTTCCATGCCGGGCAACGGGCGCAGGTCGATGTGCAGGTCGCACTGGCCGCAGATGCGGTTCGGATTGTCGCCGCCGTGGATGTGGCCCAGGTTGAGGGTGGGGACCGGCACGGTGAAACGGGGATCGCGGTGGCGTGCCTGCAACTCGCCGCGCCAGGCCAGCAGTTCGCCGATGACCTTGTGCATCCCCTCCAGGGCGCTGTTGCCGAGGGACGGGTCGCTGGAGTGGCCGGAGCGGCCGGTGAGACGGATGCCTTCCATCAGGATGCCCTTGTGGGCGTTGACGGGCTTGAGGCCAGTGGGTTCGCCGATGACGGCATGGCGTGCCCGCGGCCGGCCCAGTTCCACCAGCGCCTGGGCGCCTTCCATGGAGCTCTCCTCGTCGGCGGTGGCGAGCAGGATCAGCGGTTGTCTCAGGTCGCCGGCCTGCAGGCCGCGCGCCGCCTCGATGGCCAGGGCAAAAAAGCCCTTCATGTCCGAGGTGCCGAGGCCGTAGAAACGGTTGTCCGCCTCGACCAGGCGGAACGGATCGTGGTTCCAGCGGCCTTCGTCGTAGGGCACGGTGTCGGTGTGGCCGGCCAGCACCAGGCCGCCCGGTCCCTGGCCCAGGGTGGCGATGAGATTGGCCTTGTGCGGCTGGCTGGGCAGCGGCAGCACCTCCACCTGGAAGCCCATGCCGGCCAGCCACAGCGCCAGCAGGTCGATCACCGGGCGGTTGCTGGTGTCGAATTCCGGGCTGACGCTGCTCATGGAGGGGGCGGCGATCAGGGCGGCGAGCATGGCGTGCAGGGAGGGGGGCGGTGTGGTCATGGACGGTTTTCCGGGTGCCGGGAATGCGTAGTGTAATGCATGGGGGCGTGCTAGATTGATCAGCGTTGTTTTGGCGCTCTTTTAAATGGTTTGCGCGCTACGCGGATTGATTTTGACGGGGGATTCCGTCCCCCTACGCCGGGTTACTTTTCTTTGAGCGGCCAAAGAAAAGTAACCAAAAGAAAGGCCGCCCCGATGTCTCGCCGCTGTCGCGGTCCCCTGCGCTACTCGCCCGGGGCGGGTTCTTCCGACGGCACGTCCGTGTGCCGACGGAAGAATGTGTAACCCGGCGCGAAATTTGCGACACAGCGGCGTTTGATTTGCGACGGCCACAAAGCGGCTTTGAAACGGCTTTAACGGCTAGTTGATGCTGCTGACAACGCCGTCGCGGAAATGGACGTACTGTGCCTTGCCTGCCCCCTTGCGGTAGACCCACTGCTCAGTCACGCCGGACTCGTAAACGGACCTGTTGATGGTGGTCGGATCACCCCAGGCGCGGCGTACCCAGTCTGGGGTCATGCCGATGGCGACGCGCCGGCGCTCGGCCAGGGCGCGGAACTCGGCCTGTTGCAGCATGGCGCGCTGGCCTTCGGTCAGCGCGCCATCCACATCCGCTTGCTCAGACGCGGGGGCCGTCCTGATACGGACCTCCTCCGCATCGGCCGCGCACGGCGTCTGCGAGAACACCGCTTCGCCGTTGATCTGGCATTTATAGACGGCGGCGGCCGGGCTTGCGGCGAGCAGGGCGGCGAGTGCGGCGGCGGTGATGGCTACTACTGCTGTCATTGAGTCCGCTGCTCCCTCAACACGGCGATCCTGTCCTTCGCCAGCTTGATCTTGGTGTTGTACTTCTCCACCACGGCCTGCATCTCGGTGGCGATGGATTGTTCCCAGGTGGCGCCGGCGAGGTTGTTGGAAGCGCTGGCCTTCTGATCGCGTAGCGCGGCCAATTCCCTGTCCATGTCGCGCTGGTATACCTCTATGGCGGTTTCCAGCTTCTTTATCTCAATCCCCGCTTCGCGGCTCTTGCGTTCCGCGCGCATGGCGGCGTTCTCCCCGGACGCCCAGCTGGCGCGCTCTTCCGCTGCTTTTGCCTCTTCCTCGCTGGGACGGTGCACCTTGACCTCGACCCTCTCCGCATCAGCCGCGCACGGCGTCTGCGAGAACACCGTTTCGCCGTTGACCTGGCACTTGTAGATGGCGGCCACGGGACCTGCGGTGAGCAGGGCGGCGAGTGCGGCGGCGGTGATGATCCCTCTCATGGTTGTGTCTCCCTCTGTTGGTCTGCGGCAATGGTAGCGCCGTTACACCTCGATCTCTACCTGGCTCAGGCTGGGCGCCGGCCCCTCGATGCGGCCGCTGCGGATGTACACGGCGGACTCCTCCGCCGCCTCGCCGCGGACGCGGACGCTGCCGCCGCCGACCAGTAGCACGGTGGCGGTGCCGTCGAGGTGCTGTTGCTCTACGGTGCCCATGAGCAGCGGGTCGCCTGGCAGGAGGCGGCGGAACCGTGCCCACTGGTTGGGCGTGTCCTCGCCCAGGGTGAGGGTCTGGCGCACCGTGACGCCGCGGGTGCTGCGCTCAACGACCACCGACGCTGCGTTGATGATGCCGTGGTGGGTGTCGTTGCCGACGGTGGCGCGCAGGAGGTCTCCTATCTGCCCCAGCGGGAACGTGCTGCCGTCGAGCGGCAGGGTCAGGCTGCGCAGCTCGGGCTGGCGGTGCTGACCGGCCAGGAGGCGGCTGCCGAGGGCGCGGGCGGCGTCGGCGTGGGTGATGAGCGGGTGGCTGGCGGTGGGCGCCACGCGGTCGCCGGCGCTGAGGGTGCGCTTGACCCTGGCGAGGACGCCGCCGACGGCGCCGCCGTGGACATAGACCGCATTGGCCTGGGTGGTGACGGCCTGGCGCCGCTCCAGGCGTCTGATCGCGGCGTCGGGCACCACCAGCGCCGGTGTGGCGGTGCCGTAGTCCCAGGGCAACACCGGATAACGCGGCTGCACGCGCAGCACGCGGCTGCCGGGTGCCGGCCGCACGACGTAGCCGGCCGCCTGCGCGATCTCGTGGATGGCCTGGGCCGGTGTTTTGCCCTGCCAGCTCCAGGCGCCGGCGGGCACCAGCCAGTCGGGCGCCTGCCAGTCGATGCTCCAACCCTCGCCGATGGGCAGGTGCGCGGCGGCCAATTGCTGCGCGGTGGCGATCGCCGCGCTCTCGCCGCTGGCGGGCAGCTCGTAAGGCTGGCCGAGCCAGCCGGTCAGGCCGCGGCCCTTGACGCTGACGCCGCGCCTGCCGAACTCCCGATCCTCCGTACAGTCCTCCACCAGCAGGTGCCAGGTGTAGCCGTCGATCGTCGCCTCCAGGGTGACGGGCTGGCCATCCTGGTCGGGCTGTACCGCCTCCAGCGCGGCGGCGCCGAGCAGGTTGCCGCTCCACTGCCAGGCCCAGGCGTCGGCGTCGAGGCTGAGGGTGAGGCGGCTGGCCTCGATGGGGTGGCGGTCGGGCAGGCGCACGACCTCGATGTCATGGATCATCAGATAGACCCTCCGAACGGGGATGACGTGATCGCCCTGCGGCAGGTTGATGCAGACGCGGCCGATGGGCAGGTTGGCGGTGCCGTCGCGCTGGCAACGCAGGTCTAGATCGGGCGTGGGCCGGTACGGCTCCGGCTCCGGCGGAATCCAAATGTCCGGGCGAGGCCATAGCGCCTCCACGCGCCCGGCGACTTCCCAGGGGATGCGCCGATCGTGGCGGTGGCGCTGGGGCTGCATGCTGTAGCCCAGCGCGGCCAGCAGCAGACGCGCCACGCCCACGCCCCAGGGCAGTGTCGGCCGGGCCTGCTGGCGCGGCGGGTGGCGATAGGTGCTGCCGCGCGTGTCTCCCAGCGGTCGGCCGATCTGCCAGGCCTCGCTGCGTGCCCGGTTCTGCCGCGGCGGCACGGCCCAGGCGCCGCCGCTGCTGCGGTGGTGCGCGGCGGCGCTCTCCCAGCGGTCGGTGCCAACGCTGCGGCGGCGGGCGCTCTGCTGCCAGGGCGCACCAGTGCCTGCCTGCATCGGCGCGGCCGGCTGCCAGTTATCGCCGCGGCTGGGGCGGTGGCGGGTGCCATCCTGCCAGGCGCTGCCGGCGTGACTCTCGCAGCGGGCGCCGTCCTGGTGCGGGGCGCGGGCGGTGGACTGCGGGCCGCGCCAGACGTCGACCAGGTAGAGCGCGGCCGTGTCGGTGCCGACCTCCTCCAGCGTCACATCTGCCTCGATGAGGTACAGCGGGCCGAGCAGCGCGTCGACGGCCAGTTCGGCGAGCGTGATCTCGCTGTCGATAACCGCCGCCCCGGCAACGTCGGCGCCTAGTTTGAGGTCGGCGGTGCCGTCGCGGG
>NZ_JBLJDO010000032.1:14944-18708 GCF_059410345.1 Sulfurivermis sp.
GCCTCGATGAGGTACAGCGGGCCGAGCAGCGCGTCGACGGCCAGTTCGGCGAGCGTGATCTCGCTGTCGATAACCGCCGCCCCGGCAACGTCGGCGCCTAGTTTGAGGTCGGCGGTGCCGTCGCGGGGGATGCGCAGTTGCAGGTCTGCGCTGCTCATGGCTTACGGCTCGATGAGGCGCAGGCGGTCGATGCGTACCGTGCCGCCGGCATAGAGCTGCGCCGGGCTGATGATGATCGCTGCGCCGCTGCCGGCGCCGCCGGCGTCCAGATCCATCAGCCAGCCACTCTCGCTGTCGAGCACGCGCACCCAGGTGGCGGTGCCGTCTGCGGCGGCCATCACGTCGGCCACGGTGCCCAGCGCGAACACGCCGTCGCTCACAGCTCCGGCCGGGTCGGGCAGCGCGAACTCCGCCAGCAACACCTGGTCGGTGATCTCGCCGCCGCCGGTGGCGGGCATGGCGCCGTCGTACACGCGCAGCGTGCCGCCGGCGAGCGCAACGACGTGCGCCTGGGCGCGCAGGTTTTTGAGGGCGGTGGCGCGGCGCAGGATCACGGCATCGGCTCCGGTATTAGGTCGGATTTGGCGGCTGGGTCGAACTGGCCGCCCTCATCGCGCGCAACCGTCATGAACTTGTCGGTGAGGGAGAGTCCTACGAACTCGTAGCCGCCATTTGGCGCGCTGCGTACCTCGCGCAGCAGCGCGCCCGTCTTGTTGTGGTAGAGCCGAACCAGTAGCGACGCCGGCGTGCCGTCCACGGTCACGGTGCCCGTTATTCTGCCGCCGCCGCCGTATATGCCATCAATCCGCACAAGCCTGCCGAGCGCGCGCACCGTCATCGCCAGCTCCCGCTGATCTTGAACGCATAGCGACCCTCTGCAGCCGACACGGTGATTGCACCGGTGATCAGGATTAGGTCGGCGCCGTTGTTCAGAATTTGGCCCGGCGTGCCCGGCTTATCCTGAAGCGGCTGCATGAGGCCCGGGAATTCGCCCCGTTTCACCGCCGCGGCGCCAGTCCCTTCGATGATTAATATGGGCGAGTGGAGGTGCATCAGGCCGTCAGTGATCGCGGGATAGGCTTCGCCCTGCGAGCCGAACGCATCGTGCATCCCCGATCCGGTGGCTGAGTGCTTTATTGCAGCGCCAGCGTGTGTGTTGGCGCGGCACATAAATCTTCCGATGTTCGACGTTTTTGTTAACACGCCAAAGTTATTGTAATGACCTGGATAGGACGCCGTCCCCGTCGTTTCATGCCCACATATCACGACGCCGTACTGATCGCTTGGCTTCCACGAGTTGATATCACCGAACAAAAAGCAGTCAGGTCTGTTGATGTAACTGGGGTTCCACAAGGGGACTACGTAAAAGAGCCGCGAGTCACCGATCATGTGGTATGCCTGCGCTGTCGTGTTTGCGGTGTTGCTTCTCGGCCACTGGAGGCCAGCACCTGACAGCTGCGCCTCGGTTGGGAACAGTCCTTCGCCGGTGTCCACGTCGGTCATGCTCTCGTAACCGCGCGCCCGCGCGAACGTTGTGCCTGTGTCGTCGATCCGCAGATATAACCCGGTCCCGTCGGGGTCGATCGATCGGTACACCGCCTTGTTGGTGCCGCTGAACGCCTTCTCCCATTGCCCGACCGGCGCTGTGCGCACGCCGATGGTGCCGCTGGCGGTACCGTCCGGCTCGCCCGGCGCGGCGAAGCGCACGTAGTTGGCGTCTACCTCGGTGACGCGCCATTCGCCGTTGAGCGTTGCCGGCGCCGCGCCCTCAACCAGGATCACCTGGTGCTGCACGTAGCCGTGACCGCCACCCGAGTAGTACAGGGAGGCGACGCCGTCGGCCACCGACAGGCTGTTCGGAGCGGTGACGTTAAATCCGTTAATCAGACAGGCGTCGAGCAGGCCGATCATGTCGCCGGCCGTGCCCGACAGGCGCGGCGCGCCCTGCATGGTGCTCATGAACCATTTGACGGGGACTGTGCTCATCGTTGCTCCTCGTTATGCGTCAGCGTCACCGCGAATCTGCACGCGGAACCCGTCGCTCTGTTCGGTGGCCGGCCCCTGCTGCACGGTGCGGGCGATCCACACCGGATAGTTGGCGGCGATGGTGTTGAAGCGCAGCACGTTGCCAGTCGCCCAGCCGCCGCCCCAGCCCAGCGGGTCGATGGTGAAATAGGGCGCGTTGGTTGCCGGGTTGATGGGCGCGATCACGTTGGCGATCGGCAGCACGGCGATCTGGCCGACGCTCTCGCCTACCACTCGCACCTCGGTGGGGCTGTTGAATATCAGCGCCCACCGCTCCTGCATCGTCCCAATGTTGGTCACGGAGATCGGATACAGCACGGAGTTATATTCCGCGCTGGTGTCGCTGCCGACAACAGAGTCGGACCACTCACCCGTCCATGTGGCCTGGTCGAACGGCGCGGTGGCGCGTGCCTGCATGTCGCCGATCACCAAGGCGCTGCTGATGTACGCGCCGGGCGCCGGGTAGTCGTGCGAGACGGGGCGGGTCAGGGTGATGTGCCCGCTGATCTGCACATCGCTGACCAGCGCCATGTCCTCGATGCGGTGCTCCAGGCGCAGCGGCGCGGTCAGGCCTGCCACGTCCAGCAGCTCCACGGTGCCGGCGTCGAGGTCGGCGGCATATTTTGCCGTGGCCACCTGGTCGCCGCTCGCCTCGAACAGCTCCACGCGCGAGAGGCGCGTGCGGCCCACGTTGATGATCTGGCCGTTGCTCGGCGTGGTGATCTCAACCTCACCGGTGTGGTGCAGCACGACGACGTCGCCGACGCGATACACCGGCACGCGGCCGTCGGTTGGCAGGCGCACGGCGTCGACGCCGAGGATGTCCTTGTCGAGCGGGATATAGGCGTAGGCCACGGTCGCATAGACCAGCGTGTCCAGCAACGCCAGGCGCGGCTGGAATGCCATGCCGTCACGCACCGCGTCGGCGTGATACCACCACTCCCCCTCGTTGCCGGCCGCCGTCACCCAGCGGCCGAACCGCAGGCGCACGATGCCGGTGGCGAAATCCACTTTGCCATCGAGGTCGGCGGCGGTGATGGTGCCGTCTGTGTTGCTGGTGACGGTGACGACGCCGGGCGTGTCCTCATACTGGTACTGCACGATCAGCGAGCCGCTGCGAATGGGCGCGGCCGCGGTGCGGAACACCACGTCGCTCACGGCCAGGCTGCCGTACTGCGTCAGCATCGCCTGCACCGTGCCGCTGTTGGCGGCGCCCGGCGTCCAGGTGGTGAGACTGATCACGCCGCTGGTGTAGCTCAGTTGCCCGGCCTCGGTGCCGGCGCCGGTGGCGTGGTTTATGTCCTGATCCATGCGCCCGCTGCGGTCGACCATCGTTTTGCCGCCGAACGTCAGGCGCACACTGCCGGGCACGATCGGCTCGGCATAGCCGGGGGTCAGATCGATCTCTGGCGCCCAGGGAATGACGTGCGCCGGTGTGGTGCCGAGCGGATCGCCGCTGGTGTAGGCGGCCTGGGTCGCGCCGTGCTGGAGCGACAGGGTTCCGCTGATGACGCGCGACTCGGTGGTGCCGCTGTTTACGGGTAGGATGCCGCTCATGTCGTTGTCCCCAGGAGGCGTACCGTGTTGACGGTGCCGGTGTAGCTGCCGGCGATGCTGGCGCCCAGGCTGCACGCGCCGGTGTCGTAGTTGACCGTTCCCATCGTGGTGCCGTGGGCAACCGTGACGCCCACGCTGTCGACCACCTTCAGGTTGCCGGCGCCGTCGTCGGCGATCTTGAG
>NZ_JBLJDO010000012.1:0-6638 GCF_059410345.1 Sulfurivermis sp.
ACCGCACAACTCTCGCCGCCGTGGTGGGCGTCGAGGTCCGTGCTGTGCTCCAGCTCGGCCCAGGAAAACAGCAGCAGGGCCAGGACCAGGAAGATGTGTAGTCCGCGGTGTGGCATCAGGCTTGGCGGGTTGGCCAGGGAGGTCCGCATTCTTTGGCAAATGCGAATCATTGTCAATAAGGATCAGGCGCTGAGCCGCTCCAGGGCGGCGTGGACATACAGTTTGAGGGGCTCGTCGTCGAGCATCTGTTGCGGCGAGGTTTTCAGCTTGCGGAAGATCGGCGCCTGCTCCGCCTGGGCGGTCCACGCCGCTTGCGTACCCTGGCGCAGGTGCAGCAGCAGGTGGGCGAGCAGCACCACGTCGGCGTAATCGGGCATGCCATAGGGATTGCGCGCCACGTGCTCGTGCTCGGCCGCCACCGCCACCATCTCCGGCGCGAAACGCCAGGCCTCCAGCACCATGGCGCCGACCCGGCCATGCAGGCGTGACAACACTATCTCCGCGACGGCATCCTGGCCCTTGAGCAGGGTGCGCAGGCGCAGCAGCAGCGGCAGCTTGCCGATGTCGTGCACCAGTCCGGCCAGCAGCGCCTCTTCCGGGTTGAGCTGGGTATAGCGCACGGCAATGGCGTGGCAGTGGGCGCCGATCTCCATGCTGTGACGCGACAGGGTGGCGAGCTGCTGCCCCGCCGCGGTGCCGCCGCCGTGCAGCGATTGCAGCAAGGCCAATTGGGTTACCAGTGAGCGCACCAGTTGCATGCCGAGGCGGGTGATGGCGGCCTGAATGTTGTCGATGGTTTTGTTGCCGCGATAGCTGCTGCTGTTGACCACCTTGATGAGGCGGGCGGCCAGTGCCGCATCGGTGCTGATGAGTCGGGCCAGCTGGGCCGTGGAGCACTCCGGCTGCGCCATCAGTTCACGCACGCGCAGTGCGATCTCGGGCATCGACGGCAACACCAGACGGTTGCTGTCGATCTCGGCCTCCAGCGCAGCCAGCAGTGTCTGCTCTAGCGCTGCGCTTTCTTCCCCTCCGTCCCGTGCATTTTCCGTCAGCACAAAACACTCCCTGTGCGTGTAGTTATTTGTGTGGAAATCAGTGCGTTACATCATAGCCCCGGAAGGGCTCGGGAGGGAAGGATGGTAAACAGGCGTGATTCGCCGCGCGGGCTCAGCCGCCGGTCTGCGACATGAAGCGTATAACCTGGTCGGGTTTTTCGCGGAATTCGTGCTTGTGGGGCTTGTGGGCGACGGCGTCGGTGAGCAGGTTGACCAGGCCGTCGTGGGAGATGCCCTGGCGCAGGTGGGGGCGCAGCTCGACGCTGTGGTCCTGGCCCAGGCAGAGGTAGAGTGTGCCGTCGACGCCGAGGCGCACGCGGTTGCAGGTGTCGCAGAAGTGCTGCGAGATGGGGGTGATGAAGCCGAGTTTGAGATCGGTGCCGGCCACCTGGACGTATTTGGCGGGACCGCCGCCGGGCATGACCGCGTCCACCAGTTCGAAACGCTGTTCCAGCCGCGCGCGCACCTCGCGCAGGTCGAGGAAGTGATCCGCGGCATCGCGGCCGGTGTCGCCCATGGGCATGGTTTCGATGAAACGGAGGGTGTAGTCGTGCTCGATGCAGAACTCCACCATGGCTTCCACTTCATCGTCGTTGACGCCCTTCATTACCACCATGTTGAGCTTGATGGGTGCAAAGCCTTCATCCTTGGCCACCGTCAGGCCACGCAGCACTTTTTCCAGCGGGCCACCGGTGATCTGTTTGAATTTGTCGGCCTGTATCGAATCGAGGCTGACGTTGAGGCGCGATACGCCGGCGCGCCTCAACGTCTGGGCATGTTTGGCCAACTGCACGGCGTTGGTGGACAAGGACAGATCGTCGATACCGGGGATAGTGGCGAGCTGGGCCGCCAGATCCGGCAGCCCCTTGCGTACCAACGGTTCGCCGCCGGTGAGGCGCAGGCGTTGCACGCCCATGTCGGCGAAGGCGGCGACCACGCGGCTGATTTCGTCGAAGTCGAGCCAGTGCTCGGGAACCTCGAAGCTGGTGAAGCCCTGCGGCAGGCAGTAAAAGCAACGCAGGTCGCAGCGGTCGGTGACCGAGAGGCGCAGGTAGGTGATGCGTCTGCCGTAGGTGTCGGTAAGTGTGTTGCTCATGAGGTGAGTTTCTAGCCCTTCCCACCAGGTGATGCAAGTGCTCGCAGTGGATAGCGCTAAATTTCCGGATGTTGCGACGGCATACCTCTGACGAGGTATGCCTACAGAGGCAGGCGACCGGCTCCTGGCCGTATCTTCCCGGAATAACTGGAAATTTTCTGCTGAAACTCTGGTTGGCGCATTTGCATTGGGGGAATCCGGCTTCTAACTTGATTTACATCAAGGTTGTACGATGCCCTAATACCTAGCGTTTATAAGCATATAACTAGAACAGATTTAGCTCTGGGGTGCGGCATGATGGAGACGGCGATTACGCGAACGCAGTTCCTGCGCGGCGATATCCGCGGCGAACGGCGTGCCGTGCGCCCGCCCTGGGCGCTGGAGGAGTGGTTGTTCGTCGAACGCTGTGATCGCTGCGGCAAGTGCATGCAGGCCTGCCCGCAGGGTCTGCTCGACGCCGGACGCGGCGGTTTCCCCAAGGTCGATTTTCAGCGCGGCGAGTGCACCTTCTGCCGCGCCTGTCTCGACAGCTGTGCCACCGGCGCGTTGCGCGCCTACGACGGCGAGGCGCCCTGGCAATTACATGCCGTGGTTGGTGCCGACTGCCTCGCCCTGCACGGTGTGGTGTGCCGCAGCTGTGGTGAGCAGTGCGAGGCCCGCGCCATCCATTTTCGTCCCACCGCCGGCCGCGTTGCGCAGCCGGAAGTGACTCCCACGTTGTGCAATGGCTGTGGCGCCTGCATCCGGCCCTGTCCAGCGGCTGCCGTGACCATGCACTACCGCCCCCACCCCGTCGAGGTATCCGTATGACCCCAGCCCCAACCCAGGAGGCATCTGCCATTTCCATCGCCGGTGTACTGGTGCATGCCAGTCCGGAATGCCTGACCTCGGTGCAGATGCAGTTGGCCCAATTGCCGGGCGTAGAGATTCATGCCGTCACGCCGGAGGGCAAGCTGGTGGTGACGGTGGATGAGAGTGAGGAACGGATGACGGGCGAGAGCGTGATGCGTCTGTATGACGTCGAAGGCGTGTTGTCCGCCGCGATGATTTACCACCATTTCGAGAACGATGCTGCCGAACAGGAGACTTTGCTATGAAACTGACAAGGCGTGATTTCATCAAGAGCAATGCCGTTGCCGCCACGGCGGCCGCCGCGGGCATCACCCTGCCCGGCATCAACACTGCGCTGGCCTCGACCGAGACCAAGATACGCTGGGACAAGGCCGCCTGCCGTTACTGCGGTGTCGGTTGTAGCGTACTGGTCGGCACCAAGAACGGCCGTGTGGTGGCCACGCAGGGCGATCCGGACGCACCGGTGAACCGTGGCCTCAACTGCATCAAGGGCTACTTCCTGGCAAAGATCCTCTACGGCAGCGATCGCCTCACCCAGCCGCTGCTGCGCATGAAGAACGGCAAGTACGACAAGGAAGGCGAATTCACCCCGGTGAGCTGGGACCAGGCCTTCGACGTCATGGCCGAGAAGTGGAAGGCGGCCATGAAGGACAAGGGGCCGAGCGGCATCGGCATGTTCGGTTCCGGTCAGTGGACGGTGTGGGAAGGTTATGCGGCGGCCAAGCTGTTCAAGGCCGGCTTCCTCTCCAACAATCTCGACCCGAACGCGCGTCACTGCATGGCCTCGGCGGTGGTGGGCTTCATGCGCACCTTCGGCATGGACGAGCCCATGGGCTGCTATGACGACCTGGAGCACGCCGATGCCTTCGTGCTGTGGGGCTCCAACATGGCGGAGATGCACCCGATTCTGTGGTCGCGCCTCACTGACCGCCGCCTCACCGCGTCGCATGTGAAGGTGGCCGTGCTGTCCACCTTCGAACATCGCAGCTTTGAACTGGCCGACCTGCCGATCATCTTCGAGCCGCAGTCGGATTTGGCGATCCTCAACTTCATCGCCAACTACATCATCCAGAACGGCGCCATGCACAAGGACTTCGTCGCCAAGCACGTCAACTTCAAGAAGGGTAATACCAATCTGGGCTATGGCCTGCGTCCCAACGACCCGCGCGAACAGGCGGCGAGCAACAACGGCTATCCCGGCGAGGACGGCAAGCCGAAGGGCGATCCGGGCGGCAGCACGCCGATGACCTTCGATGAATACAAGTCCTTTGTGTCCGAGTACACCGCGGACAAGGTGAGCAAGATTTCCGGCGTGCCCAAGGAGCAGCTCATCGAGCTGGCCAAACTCTACGCCGACCCCAAGACCAAGGTGGTGTCGTACTGGACCATGGGTTTCAACCAGCACACCCGCGGCACTTGGGCAAACAACCTTGTTTACAACATCCATCTGTTGACCGGAAAGATCTCCGAACCGGGCAACGGCCCGTTCTCCCTCACCGGCCAGCCTTCCGCCTGCGGCACGGCGCGCGAAGTGGGTACCTTTGCCCATCGTCTGCCGGCGGACATGGTGGTGATGAATCCGGAACACCGCGCCCTGGCGGAGAAAATCTGGAAGCTGCCGGAAGGGGCCATCAATCCCAGGCCGGGATTCCACGCCGTGCTGATGCAGCGCATGCTCAACGACGGCAAGATGAACTGTTACTGGCAGATGTGTAACAACAATATGCAGGCCGGTCCCAACATCAACCACGAGCAGTATCCGGGCTGGCGCAATCCCGCCAATTTCATCGTCGTCTCCGATCCGTACCCCACCGTGTCGGCCATGGCCGCCGACCTGATTCTGCCCACCGCCATGTGGGTGGAGAAGGAGGGGGCCTACGGCAATGCCGAGCGGCGCGGCCAGTTCTGGCGCCAGCAGGTGAAGGCGCCGGGCCAGGCTCGGTCCGACGTGTGGCAACTGATGGAGTTCTCCAAGCGTTTCAAGACCGATGAGGTGTGGCCGGCGGAGTTGCTGGCCAAGGCGCCGCATTTGAAGGGCAAGACCCTGTACGACGTGCTGTTCGCCAACGGCCAGGTAAACCAGTTCCCCAAGCAGAAGATTACCGATACCGCCGGCAACACCTACGAGAACGACGAGTCCGAGCACTTCGGCTACTACGTGCAGAAGGGCCTGTTCGAGGAATACCGCCGCTTTGGCCTGGAGGGCAAGAAGGGCCATGAGTTGGGCGAGTTCGAGCTGTATCACCGCGTGCGCGGCCTGCGCTGGCCGGTGATTGACGGCAAGGAAACCCTGTGGCGTTACCGCGAAGGCTACGACCCGCATGTCCCGGTCGGTGCCGGTGTGCAGTTCTACGGCAACAAGGATGGCAAGGCCAATATCTTCGCCCTGCCCTATGAGCCGCCGCACGAGGCGCCGGACAAGGACTACGACCTGTGGATGTGCACCGGCCGCGTGCTGGAACACTGGCATTCCGGTTCGATGACCCGTCGCGTGCCGGAACTGTATCGCGCCTTCCCCGATGCAGTGCTGTTCATGCATCCGGAGGATGCCCAGGCACGCGGCCTGCGCCGCGGCATGATGGCGCGGGTGGCGAGCCGCCACGGCGATATCACGCTGATGGTGGAGACCCGCGGTCGCAACCGGCCGCCGAAGGGACTGATCTTCATTCCCTTCTTCGACGCCGGCCGCCTGGTCAACAAGCTGGTGCTCGATGCCACTTGTCCGATCTCGAAAGAGACGGACTTCAAGAAGACCGCAGTGCGCGTAACGCGGGCCTAAGGGGAAGGCGAGGGCGCCATGGCAACGCAGGACACAGGCAAGGCACGGCGCGGCTTCCTGGTCGATATGGCCAGGACGGCGTGCGGTGTCGCCCTGTTGGGGCTGGGCGTGGGTCTGTACTCACGCCAGGCCGCATCCCTGCCGGCGGAGGCCATACGTCCGCCTGGCGCACTGGCGGAGAACGACTTTCTCGGTGCCTGTGTGCGTTGCGGCCTGTGTGTGCGTGACTGCCCCTACGACACCCTGCGTCTGGCCGAGCTGGGCGACAAGGTGGCGCACGGCACGCCGTATTTCATCGCCCGCGACATTCCGTGCGAGATGTGTCAGGACATCCCCTGCGTCAAGGCCTGCCCTACCGGCGCGCTCGATCACAGTCTCACTGACATCGACGACGCGCGTATGGGCCTGGCGGTGGTGATCGATCAGGAAAGCTGCATCGCCTTCCATGGTCTGCGCTGCGAGGTGTGTTTCAACGTCTGTCCGATCCGCGGCAAGGCCATCACGCTGGACATGCTGCACAACCCGCGTTCCGGCAAGCATGCGCTGTTCATCCCGGTGGTGCATTCGGACGCCTGCACCGGCTGTGGCAAGTGCGAGAAGTCCTGCATCCTCGACGAGGCGGCAATCAAGGTGTTGCCCATCCAGCTTGCCAAGGGCCTGCTCGGCCGCCACTACCGCCTGGGCTGGAAGGAGAAAGAGGCCGCCGGCGGCAGTCTGGTCACGCCCGATGAGGAACATCGCTACAACCTGCCGGAAGGGATGCGCTACGACTATGAAGGGCGCGGCCTGATTCGGGAGGAATCGGGACAAACGCCTTACGGCGCTGATCCGCTGGAAACGCTCAAGCGCGGCAGGG
>NZ_JBLJDO010000012.1:6738-8072 GCF_059410345.1 Sulfurivermis sp.
TGGTACTCGCCATTTTCCTGTTCGACCTGTTCGTCAGCCGTCGCGGCTGGTGCAGCCATCTGTGCCCGGTGGGGGCGTTCTACAGCCTGCTGGGCCGCTACAGCTTGCTGCGCGTCAGCGCGGCCGCACGCAACAAGTGCGACGATTGCATGGACTGCTTTGCGGTATGTCCTGAACCGCAGGTGATCCGGCCGGCGCTCAAAGGGGAAGCGCGTGGCGCTGGCCCGGTGATCCTGTCGGGCAACTGCACCAACTGCGGCCGCTGCATCGATGTGTGCAGCAAAGATGTGTTCCGCTTCGACCATCGATTCCACAATTCAACATCCAAACCGATTGCGCAAAAGACGGAGGTAATGCCATGAACAAGTCTCTGGTATTGGGAGGCGTACTGGTGATTGGGCTGCTGGGTACGACGGCGGTGTGTGCCGCAGGCCCCGCCCCGTTACGCGGCGACGGCGATATCTGGGCCAGCACCGACGTGGTGCAATGGCAGGATCGCGATCCGATCCCGCGTGACTACGTGCAGCAGCCGCCGATGGTGCCGCATAGCGTCGAGGGCTATACGGTCAACCTCAAGGTGAACAAGTGTCTGACCTGCCACAGCTGGGCCAACTACAAGGAAAAGAAGGCCACCAAGATCAGCCAGACCCACTTCTCCGATCGCGAGGGCAACGACCTGGCCAACGTGTCGGCGCGGCGCTACTTCTGCAGCCAGTGCCATACGCCGCAGGCGGATGCCAAGCCGCTGGTGGAAAACCAGTTCCAGCCGTTGCCGGCCATCAGCAACCGTTGAGTGCGGTGTGGTGATTATGCATGCGTCGCGCGGTTGCGCGGCGCCAGTGACAACGAACGACGAAGCGAGAGGCAGCCATGTCCAGTGCAAATGAAGACAAAAACATCCTGGCGCGCTGGTGGGGAGCGCTAAAGCGCCCCAGCGCCCGCTACGCCGCGGGCTCCCTGCTGGGAATAGGCGTAGTCGCCGGCATCGTGCTCTGGGGCGGATTCAATACCGCAATGGAGGCCACCAACACGGAGAAGTTCTGCATCTCCTGCCATGAGATGGAGGAAAACGTCTATCGCGAGTACCAGAACACCATCCACTACAGTAATCGCTCCGGCGTCCGCGCCACCTGCCCGGACTGCCATGTGCCGAAGGAGTGGACACACAAGATGGTGCGCAAGATCCAGGCCAGCAACGAGCTGTGGCACAAGATGCTCGGCACCATCGACACACCGGAGAAGTTCGAGGCCAAGCGCCTGAAGATGGCGCAGAGCGTGTGGCACTCCATGCAGAAGACCGACTCGCGCGAGTGCCGCAACTGCCACGAGTTCGA
>NZ_JBLJDO010000012.1:8172-90761 GCF_059410345.1 Sulfurivermis sp.
TTCGGCACCTCTTCCTCGAAGATGGTCTGGGCGTCGAACGGGCCGTAGTAGTCGCCCACGCCGGCATGGTCACGGCCGATGATGAAGTGGGTGGCGCCCATGTTCTGGCGGAAGTAGGCGTGCAGCACGGCCTCGCGCGGGCCGGCGTAGAGCATGTCGAAGCCGTAGCCGGTGACCATGGCGGAGTTGGGCTTGAAGTACAGCTCCACCATCTTGCGGATGCAGTCGTCACGCACCGGGGCGGGGATGTCGCCCTTCTTCAGTTTGCCGAGCAGCATGTGGATCACCAGGCCATCGGCGCCGAGGCGTTCCATGGCCATGTGGCACAGCTCCTCGTGGGCGCGGTGCATCGGGTTGCGGGTCTGGAAGGCGACGACCTTCTTCCAGCCGCGCTCCTTGATCTCGTTGCGGATTTCCACGGCGGTGCGGAAGGTGTCGGGGAAATCTTCGGAGAAGTAGGAGAAGTTCAGCACCTGGATCGGGCCGGAGAGGGCAAAGCGGCCCTGGCTGTTGAAGGCGGCCACACCCGGGTGCTCGGGGTCGGCGGTGCGGTAGACCTTCTGGGTCATGGTCGCCATCTGGGCGTCGGTGACTTCCTCGATCTTCTCGATGTCCATCACCGCCAGCACCGGGTTGCCCTCGACGTTGGGGTCACGCAGAGCGATGCGCTTGGCGCCCTTGAGGCCGTCGACCTGGGCCTTGGTGGTCAGGTTCATCACCGGCACCGGGAAGAACTTGCCGTTGGTCAGGGTCAGCTTCTCGGCGGCGCCCATGGCGTCGGCGACATTCATATAGCCGGGCAGCGGGCTGAAGTAGCCGGAACCCATCATCACCGCATTGGCCGCCGCCTGGGAGGTCAGCAGCATGGAGGGCAGCTTTTCCGCCTCATGCTTCAGGGCGTCGTGCTTGGACGGGTCGTAGACAAACAGCGGCTTCAGTTCATCGGAACCAACGGGCTTGATCATCGGTGTCACCTCTTTGTGTTTTTGCTCCCGCCTGGGCGGATCAGTGTTGTAAATCGGCGCCACCGCTATAGTTTTTGCGTTATATCAAGGCGCGCAGCGATAGACCGCCCGGCGCGCTGGTGGCGAGGCGAACACCATACACCAGCCCCGGAAAGGGGAAAAATAGGTTGCAGTAATGGGGGTATTAATCGGCGGAAAGCTGTCTTCCACGGTCCTCTAGTGTCCCAAGCCACGAAACCGGCTGCCGCTCGGAACGGACCCAGCCAGCGATGTTTGAATTCCCCGCGCCGGGTCCATAATATAATAGTCGTTATAACGCGAGCCTAGGAGCATGCCATGCATTACACGCTGAAGCTCACCCAGATCGGTAATTCCGTCGGTGTGATCCTGCCCAAGGAGGCGCTTGCGCGCATGAAGCTGGAAAAAGGTGACACCGTATTCCTGACGGAGTCGCCGGACGGTTATCGCATTACCGAATTCGACCCGGATTTCGAAAAGCAGATGACCCTGGCCGAAGAGATCATGAAGCGCCGCCGCAACGTCTTGCGTGAACTGGCCAAGTGACTGCCTTCGTCTGGCTCGATGAGGCGGTCGTGTGGGCCGTCCACGAAAGCCAGCTCGCAGAACATGGCGGCCCGGCAGGCGTTCGCGATGCCGGGCTGCTCGCCTCTGCCCTCGACCGTCCGAAGAATTTGGCCGCCTATGGCGCGCCCGATGCGGCCGACTGCGCCGCCGCCTACGCCTTCGGCATTGCCCGTAACCATCCCTTCATCGACGGCAACAAGCGCACGGCCTTTGTCTGCATGGAACTGTTCCTGGCACTGAACGGCGTGCAGCTCACCGCCAGCGATGCGGAATGCGTGCTGACCACGCTTGCGATCGCTGCGGGCGACATGGAGGAAACCACGCTCGCGGCCTGGCTGCGGGAGCACAGCGCGCCGTGCTGAATGACATTGAACGCATGATATGCCGACGGAGCCTGGAGTAAACCGTAATACGCCCCCCTGGTTGCTCGGACCTCACTGTCGCTCGGCCGCTTATGCGGGACGTTTGGCCTCCTATGTCCGCCGCATTGATTGCGCTATTCTGTTCGCCGCTAGTTACTTCGGCGTTCAATTTCAAATAGTTCATAAGGGGAGAGTGTCATGACTGAAGCCGTCCAAAAAGCTGCTGACGAAAAGTTCTGCTCGGATTGCGGCGCCATCATTAAGGCACGGGCAGAAATATGCCCAAAGTGTGGTGTTCGACAATCGGCGCCCCCGGTGAGCTTGACCGCAACGGCACCGAATGGGAAGAGTAAGTTGGCCGCTGCGCTATTTGCCCTGTTTCTTGGAGGCATCGGAATCCATAAGTTCTATCTTGGCCGAGTTGGCTGGGGCATTACATATCTTGTCTTCTGCTGGACATTTATCCCCGCGCTGGTTGGCTTCATTGAGGGCATCCTCTTGCTTGTCATGAGCGACAATGACTTCAATGCAAAGTTTGGGGCGGCGGCCTAACCCTTCGTTGCAGGGGCCTCGCGCGAAAAGCCGCGCGAGGCTCCTGAGCCCAAACGTTAAATCAGCAATGGCAAAGACGGAATAATCTGGGATTTACCAGATTTATCGAAGTCTTCGAAAATACCAAATGAAAAAGGCGCCGCGCGGCGCCTTTTTCATTGGAGTACAACTGCACTCAGATGGTCTGGTAGTACAGGTTCTGCGGATGATTTGCCTGGGCAAAGAAAAACCAGCGCTCGAACAGCAGGCCGACGTACTGGGTCATGAAGGCCAGCAGCAGCAGGGCGGTGTGGTCCGCGCTGAGGCCGAGGGCCAGCAGGATGACCGGGGCCACGAAGGCCAGCAGCAGGAAGATCCACTTCACCGACTTGAGGAAGGCGCCGGCCTTGCCGTGGGTGTATTCGCGGGTGTTGTAGGAACCGCCCATCATGCCCATGGCCTTTTGTTGAATGTTGGTGTGGCGCACGCCGATGGCGGTCTGTAGGGTTGACTTGTACTTGATGCGGGCGTTGCGCAGCAGGGAGAAGCCGCGGGTGATGAGGCCGAGCACGGTGAGGGCGATGGCCCAGCCGCCGAAGAAGTGGACCAGTTCCGGTTCCACGCCCTGGTAGGCGGCGTAGACGGTGGCGCAGGTGAAGCCGGAGGCGGTGCCGAGCACGAAGTAGTTCACCACGGTGAGCGGGCTGGACCATTCCTGCAGGAACTTCACCGCGGCGTAGATCATGGCGGTGCAGACGAACAGGGCGATGGCGCCGATGACGCCGACGATGCCAATGGCCAGCGACATCTGGCCGGAGACGTGCCAGCCGAACAGGTCCACCTCCCAGCCGAACCAGTGGAACACGGCGTAGAGGAAGGTCAGGCCCATCATCGCCGGCATGGCGATGAGTTCGCGCGACAGCCAGGAGGTGCGCCACTGGGTCATGCCGCGCCAGGCGCGGGTGAACATGTAGCTGGGCTTGCCCAGGTGGAACACGGCGGCGAACAGGCCGCCGAGCAGGAACAGCAGGGCGAGGAAGCTGCCGTTGGCGAAGAAGCTGCCGTCCTGGGCCGGCAGCAGCTTGGCCATGCCGTAGGCCTGGGCGCTGAACAGGGCGAGGAACAGGCCCTGGCCGACGCCGATGAGGGTGGTCAGAAAGATTACCGAGAATGCCGGATGCATTGTTTGACTCCAGTTGCGTTTCTTAATGCCGGTCTTGTAGGGCGGACTTCGGCCCGCCCTACGTTGTCCTGCGATTAATTACATCAGCCAGTCGTCCAGCGTGACGTCGTCGCTGGTGCCGTGGCGGATGTCTTCCTTCTTGAGCGGGTTGTCGGTGCGCTTGAGCTCATCCTCGTGGATGTGCATGCGCGTCTTGCGCCGCGGCAGGTAGTGGTTGGCCGGCTTGGTGCCCCATTCGGGCATCAGCTGATAACCGCCCTGTTCGCGGATCGCCACCGATACCTGCGACTCCGGATCGTGCACGTCGCCGAACAGGCGCGCCGAGGTGGGGCAGGCCAGCACGCAGGCGGGCTTGCGTTCGCTCTCGGGCAGCTTTTCGTCGTAGATGCGGTCGACGCAGAGGGTGCACTTCTTCATCACCTTCTGGTATTCGTCGAATTCGCGCGCGCCGTAGGGGCAGGCCCAGGAGCAGTACTTGCAGCCGATGCACTTGTCGTAGTCCACCAGCACGATGCCGTCCTCGGCGCGCTTGTGGCTGGCGCCGGTGGGGCACACCGGGACGCAGGGGGCGTCCTCGCAGTGCAGGCAGCTCTTGGGGAAGTGCAGCGTTTCGGTGTTGGGGAAGCAGCCGATCTCGTAGGTCTGCACGCGGTTGAAGAAGGTGCCGGTCGGGTCTTCGCCGTACGGCCGATCATCGAACAGCGGGCCGGCTTTTTCCGACGAGGTGTTCCACTGCTTGCACGAGGTCACGCAGGCATGGCAGCCGACGCAGACGTTCAAATCGATTACGAGTGCTAATTGAGTCATTGTCTTAACCTTCTCAACCCTTCTTCTGGAACTTGCCCGCGAAATAGTTCTGCCACGGCCGGCGCGGCGGGGTGCCCGGCGCGGACGGCATGGGATCGAACTGCGGGAAGGTTTCCTTCGCTTCGTCGGCGCCGGCCTTGTAGACGCGCACGCGCACGTCGTACCAGGCGGCCTGGCCGGTGACTGGATCGGAATTGGAGACGTGGTCGCCGGCGTCGTGCGGCGGCAGCTCCTCGCTGATCACGTGGTTGAGCAGGAAGCCCTGCTTGGACTCGTTGGCCATGGGGTCCAGGTTCCAGGCGCCGGCGGCCTTGCCGATGGCGTTCCAGGTCCACACCGTGCCCGGCTCGACGGCCTCGGAGTACTTGCAGATGCAGCGTACCTTGCCCCACTGCGATTCCACCCACACCCAGTCGCCGTCATCGAACCCGCCGGCGGCGCCGACGGACGGATGCAGGTAGAGGTGGTTGTAGGTGTGGATCTGGCGCAACCAGGCGTTCTGGCTGTCCCAGGAGTGGTACATGGCCATCGGGCGCTGGGTCACCGCGTTGAGCGGGTACTTGTGCTTGTCGGACAGCTGCGACTCCAGCGGCTCGTAGAAGAACGGCAGCGGGTCGAAGAAGGTCTCCACGCGCTTGCGCAGGTGTTCCGGCGGCTGGCGGCCGTTGGTCTTGCCCTGGGCGGCGAGACGGAACTTTTGCAACACCTCGGAATAGATGTGGCAGTTGATCGGCTCGGCGTAGCGGGTCATGGCGTTGGACTGCGCCCACTGCAGATAGCCCTGGTTCCAGTTGCGCATGTACTGGTAGGACTTGGGCATCTCGTAGTGGAACACGCAGTTGTTCTTTTCGTACATCTTCCACTGGTTCGGGTTGGGCTCGCCGCGCATGTGCTTCTCGCCACCCTTGCCGCGCCAGCCGGCGAGGAAGCCGATGCCGGAGCCGGGGGCGGTTTCGAAGTTGGTGATGAAGTCCGGGTAGTCGCGGTACTTGCGCTTGCCGGCCGCATCCACGAAGGCCGGCAGCTTGAGGCGCGAGCCGACCTCGATGAGCACTTCCTGGAACGGCTTGCACTCGCCGGTGGGCGGCAGCACCGGGATGCGCACGGAATCCACCGGGCCGTCGAACTCGGAGATGGGACGGTCCAGCATGGACATCACGTCGTGGCGTTCCAGATAGGTGGTATCCGGCAGCACCAGGTCGGCGAAGGCCACCATCTCCGACTGGAAGGCGTCGGCGACGATGAGGAAGGGGATCTTGTATTCGCCGCTCTCGTCCTTGTCGTTGAGCATCTTGCGCACCTGCTCGGCGTTCATGGTGGAGTTCCACGACATGTTGGCCATGAAGATCAGCAGGGTGTCGATCTTGTACGGGTCGCCGCGCCAGGCGTTGGTGATGGCGTTGTGCATCAGGCCGTGCACCGACAGCGGGTATTCCCAGGAGAAGCCCTTGTCCAGGCGCACCGGGCCGCCCTTTTCGTCCACGAACAGGTCGTCCGGGTCCGCCGGCCAGCCCAGCGGCATGCCGTTGAGCGGTGTGTTGGGCTGGATGTCTTCCGGCTTGGTCGGGGTCTTCGGGCAGGGCGGGATCGGGCGCGGGAACGGCGCCTTGTGACGGAAGCCGCCCGGACGGTCGATGGTGCCGAGGATGGTCATCAGGATGCCGAGGGCGCGGATGGTCTGGAAGCCGTTGGAATGGGCGGCCAGGCCGCGCATGGCGTGGAAGGCCACCGGGTTGCCGGTGACCGACTTGTGCTCGTTCTCCCACACGTCGGTCCAGGCGATGGGCAGTTCGATCTTCTCGTCGCGGGCGGTGATGCCCATCTCGTGGGCCAGGCGGCGGATGGTGTCAGCCGGGATACCGGTGATGTCGGCGGCCCATTCCGGGGTGTACTGCTCGACGCGCTCCTTGAGCAACTGGAACGCCGGCTTGACCGGGGTGCCGTCGGACAGCTTGAACTCGCCCAGCAGGCGCGGGTCGGCGCCGGGGGTGTGGGTGGAGATGGGCTTGTTCAGCTCGCGGTCCCACCACAGCTTGTTCTGCGGGTCGAAGCAGCCTTCCTCGGGCGGCACCTCGAAGCGCACGAACATGCCGTATTCCGGGTCGTTCGGGTTCAGGTTCACCAGCTCGGCGGCGTTGGAGTACTGGGTGATGAAGTCGCGGTCGTACAGGCCCTGCTTGATGATCTCGTGGATCAGGGCCAGCAGCAGGGCACCGTCGGTGCCCGGCTTGATGGGCACCCACTCGTCGGCGATGGCCGAGTAGCCGGTGCGCACCGGGTTGATGGAGATGAAGCGGCCGCCGTTGCGCTTGAACTTGGCCAGCTCGATCTTCATCGGGTTGGAGTGGTGGTCCTCGGCGGTGCCGATCATCACGAACAGCTTGGCGCGCTCCAGGTCCGGGCCGCCGAACTCCCAGAAGGAGCCGCCGATGGTGTAGATCATGCCGGCAGCCATGTTCACCGAGCAGAAGCCGCCGTGGGCGGCGTAGTTGGGGGTGCCGAACTGTTTGGCGAACAGGCCGGTGAGGGCCTGCATCTGGTCACGGCCGGTGAACAGGGCGAACTTCTTCGGGTCGGTGGCGCGGATGTGGGCCAGGCGCTCCTCGATGGTGCTGAAGGCCTCTTCCCAGGAGATCGGTTCGAATTCCCCAGCGCCGCGCTCGGAGCCGGCCTTGCGCTTCAAGGGCTGGGTCAGACGCGCCGGCGAGTACTGTTTCATGATGCCGGAGCTGCCCTTGGCGCAGATCACGCCCTTGTTCAGCGGATGATTGGGGTTGCCCTGGATGTAGCGCACCTCGCCGTCGCGCAGGGTGACGCGGATACCGCAGCGGCACGCACACATATAGCATGTGGTGTTTTTGACTTCGACGCGGCCGCTGGCCGCCTTGTTGGTGGACTCACTCATAGTGCTCACTCGCGCTTGAACTAAATGTAACGGCTGGAAAACAAGAGGTCCGCGGAGTATAAACGGCGCGGACCTCAAGCATTGCCCCAGTTACGGGCTTATTAGAATGGGTCTAACAAAATATCATTTTTTTCTAATATATCAAAACCTGAGTGTCCCGTTATACCTCCCTTAATGTAGTCCCACCCTGTGTCGTCTATCCCATTGGGAATAGAAAATCGGGCATTTGGCAAACAATAAAGGCCACTTATGCCAGCGAAAGATAGTTCTGTTTGGCACCCCTGGGTTAGCCGAGTAAGGTAGCGGTCCCTAGGACTGGATGGTTCCGTTTGGGTGTCTCAGGGTCTGCGCCGCCTGTGGCCGGATCGTGACAGGAACCTGTGCCAGCGGTTGGCTGCGGAGCGCTCGATAGCGCCGCAACAACTGGATGCCGCGTCGCGGTGTGGATTCTTAACTGCAGTTAACACATAAGGAGCACAACAAATGCCGACATTTGTACGTACCGACAAATGCGATGGCTGCAAGGGTCAGGACAAGACTGCTTGCATGTACATCTGCCCGCACGATCTGATGAAGCTGGACAAGGACGGCTCCGAGACCGGCCACGCCATGCGCGCCTTCAACCAGGAGCCCGAGCAGTGCTGGGAGTGCTATTCCTGCGTGAAGATTTGCCCGCAGCAGGCCATCGAGGCCCGTCACTACGCCGACATCGTCCCGCTGGGCGGCTCCGTGCAGCCGTTGCGTGGTTCCGATTCCATCATGTGGACCATCAAGTTCCGCAACGGCACCATGAAGCGCTTCAAGTTCCCCATCCGTACCACCCCGGAAGGCTCCATCGATCCGTACGGCGGCAAGCCGGCGGCCGACATGGCCAAGATTGCTCAGAGTGGTTTCTTCAACCACATGGAGCAGAAGGGCTACCGCGCCGGCAACCCGGCCGAGCTGATCCGCAAGTAATTACGGACCTGACGATTTTAGGAGCAAACAATGGCTGGTGAATTTGGTAATCCGGAAGTAGTTCAGGAAGAGGTGGATGTCCTCCTCATCGGTGGCGGTATGGCCTGCTGTGGCGCCGCTTACGAAATCATGCCGTGGGCCAAGGCTGCTGAAGCCAAGCTGGGCCGCGAAATGAAGATCAAGCTGGTCGACAAGGCCGCCATGGACCGTTCCGGCGCCGTGGCCCAGGGTCTGTCCGCCATCAACACCTATATCGGTTCGGAGCAGGACCCGGCAGACTATGCCCGCATGGTCTCCAACGACCTGATGGGTATCACCCGTGACGACCTGGCCTACGACCTGGGCCGCCACGTCGACGAGTCCGTGCACCTGTTCGAAGAATGGGGCCTGCCCATTTGGAAGACCGACGAGAACGGCGAGCGTCACGACGGTTCCAAGGGCCTGCCCGCGCTGAAGGACGGCGGCAAGCCGGTGCGTTCCGGCAAGTGGCAGATCATGATCAACGGCGAATCCTACAAGTGGATCGTCGCTGAAGCCGCCAAGAAGGCCATCGGTTCCGAGCGTATCCAGGAGCGTGTCTTCATCGTCAAGCTGGTCAACGACAAGAACGACAAGGGCCGCGTTGCCGGCGCCGTCGGCTTCTCCACCCGTGACCACAAGCTGTTCATCTACAAGGCCAAGGCCATCCTGCTGGCCGCCGGCGGTTGCGTGAACATCTTCCGTCCGCGTTCCGTGGGTGAAGGCACCGGCCGCGCCTGGTATCCGGTGTGGAACTCCGGTTCCACCTACTCCATGGCTGCCGAGGCGGGTGCCGAGCTGACCATGATGGAAAACCGCTTCGTTCCCGCCCGCTTCAAGGACGGTTACGGCCCGGTAGGCGCCTGGTTCCTGCTGTTCAAGTCCCAGGCCACCAACGCCGCTGGCGAAGTGTACATGGTCAAGAACAAGGAGCTGCTGAACGACTATCCCCCGTATGGTCAGGCCGCCGTTCCCGCCTCCTGCCTGCGTAACCACCTGATGCTGAAGGAAATGAAGGAAGGCCGTGGTCCGATCTGGATGGACACCGTGACCGCCCTCG
Source organism: Sulfurivermis sp. (assembly GCF_059410345.1). Taxonomy (NCBI): domain Bacteria; kingdom Pseudomonadati; phylum Pseudomonadota; class Gammaproteobacteria; order Thiohalomonadales; family Thiohalomonadaceae; genus Sulfurivermis; species Sulfurivermis sp. The sequence continues at coordinate 17,546 of NZ_JBLJDO010000012.1, forward strand.
CCAAGCTGAAGGAAACCCTGTCGCCGCGCGAAGTGAAGCACCTCGAAGCCGAAGCCTGGGAAGACTTCCTGGACATGTGCGTCGGCCAGTGCGGTATCTGGGTTGGTGAGAACGTCGAGCCGGAGAAGAAGAACTCCGAGCTGATGCCCACCGAGCCGTACCTGCTGGGTTCGCACTCCGGCTGCTGCGGTATCTGGACCTCCGGTCCGACCGACGTGGGTGCTCCCACCGACGAGGCCCTGCCGGGCGTGCCCGCCCACCTGCCGAAGGGCTGGAACTGGGGCTACCGCGGCATGACCACCGTGAAGGGTCTGTTCACCGCCGGTGACGGCGTGGGCGCCTCCGGTCACAAGTTCTCCTCCGGCTCCCATGCCGAAGGCCGCATGGCCGCCAAGGCCATGGTCCAGTACGTGGTGGACAACAAGGACTGGAAGCCGGAACTGGACACCTCCGTGGAGGAGCTGGTGGAAGAGATCTACCGTCCGGTGCGTACCTACCTGCAGTACAAGGACTACACCACCGCCATCGACGTCAACCCCAACTACATCACTCCGAAGATGCTGCAGTTCCGTCTGCAGAAGATCATGGACGAGTACGTTGCGGGCGTGGCCACTTACTACACCACCAACGAGCACATGCTGAAGGTGGCGTCTGAGAAGCTGGACATGCTGAAGGAAGACGCGCTGAAGATGCGTGCCAAGGACCTCCACGAGCTGCTGCGTGCGTGGGAGAACTACCACCGCATCCTGACCGCCGAAGCTCACATGAAGCACATCCAGTTCCGCGAAGAATCCCGTTACCCGGGCTTCTACTACCGCATGGACAAGAACTTTGTCGATGAGGAGAACTGGCACTGCTTCGTGAACTCCATCTATGACAAGAACACCAAGCAGTGGACCGTGTTCAAGCGCGCCCACGTGGACCTGGTGGACAAGTCCAAGCTGTTCAAGCCGGCCGCGCATCACTAAGCCGACTTGCAGTAGGTGGTAGTGCGAACCGGGCGCCGCAAGGCGCCCGGTTCTTTTCTGGAGTTGAAAAAAGACTGCTAACCACGGAGGACATGGAGAAAATCCGATGGAAAACAAGCCGTAATGGGTTCTGCCGCAGCGCCGGTGTCGCCTGTTTGGGCCGACCTCCGTGTACTCCGTGCCCTCCGTGGTTATTTTGCTGTGTCCCTATCCAATCGGTAAGGTGGCGCCGGGGCCGCCGCGTTAGTATCCTTGCCCGGCTGTTTCATTGAGGTGATGTACTCATGGCTGATACCCCGTTTACCGAATCCCCGTTTCCCACCAGTCCGGTGATGCCCAAGCTGTACGATGGCAGCAAGACCATTCAGTTCAGCTGCCACAAGGGCATCGGCTGCTGGAATGCCTGCTGCGCCAATATCGACATCACGCTGACGCCCTACGACGTGCTGCGCCTGAAGACGCGCCTCGGCATGAGCTCCAGCGATTTCCTGCGCCAGTACACGGTGCCGTTTGAGCTGGAAAAAGACGGTATCGCCGGCGTCAAGTTCAAGCCGGTGGAAAATGGCACGGCCTGCCAGTTCATGCGCCCCGAGGGCTGCTCGGTGTACGAGGACCGCCCCACCGCCTGCCGTTACTATCCGGTGGCGCTGATCGCCATGCGCAAGCAGGATGAATACACCGACACCAGTTCCTATGCCCTGGTGAAGGAGCCGCACTGCAAGGGCCACGAGGTCGACCGTCCGCTGACCATCGACGAGTACCGCAAGGAGCAGGGCGTGGCCGAGTACGACGAGCAGTCGCGGGGCTGGCGCCAGCTGATCCTGAAGAAGATGTCGTCCGGCCCCACCATCGGCAAGCCTTCGTTGCGCAGCCGCCAGCTGTATTTCATGGCCTGCTACGATGTGGACCTGTTCCGCGAGTTCGTGCGCTCCGAAGGCTTCCAGAACGCCTTTGCGCTGGACGAGGACACCAGCCGCCAACTGATGGAAGACGATCTGGCGATGATGCAGTTCGGCTTCCGCTTCCTCAAGCAGGTGCTGTTCGGCGAGGTCACCATTGCGGCACGCGAGGATGCAGTACGCCTGCGCGAACAGCGTCTGCGCGAATTGCAGGAAATGCAGATGAAGCGCCGCGTCTACGACCCGGCCGACGAAGTGCTGGAGCTCATCTGACGGGGCAATGAAGCGCCACACCGCCCTGCGCCAGCTCTCCAGCGACCACCACCGTGCCCTGGTACTGGCGCGGCGGCTGGGCAAGCTGGCGGCGGGGGACGCGCTGCGTGCCGGTGCGGAGGAAGTGCTCGCCGTGTGGCGTGCGGAAGTGGGGCCGCACTTTGTGGCAGAAGAAGAACGGTTGTTGCCGTTGTTCGCCCGCTACAGTGCAGCAGACCATCCGCTAATCACCGAGACCCTGCGCCAGCATGTGTTGATGCGCAGTTTGGTAGATGATATCGCCGAATGCCTCGCGGCGGATAGCATGCCCGATGTGGCGGTCGTGCATACCCTGGGCGCGGCGCTGCGCGAACATGTGCGTTTCGAGGAAAATGAATTGTTTCCGGCCATCGAGGCCGCGCTGCCGGAGGCGCAGTTACTGCGTCTGCAGCGACAGCTGAATCCTGCATTGATGCAAAATTCAACCACCTTTGTTGAGGAGCCAAGAGTGTTCAAGGTCAACGAGTATTTCGACGGCAAGGTCAAGTCCATCTCCTTCACCGAGGCCGAAGGCGCCGCCACTGTCGGCGTGCTGGCGCAGGGCGAGTACGAATTCAACACCGGCAAGTCGGAGATCATGCACATCGTCTCTGGCAAGGTATCGGTGTCGCTGCCGGGCGAGAGTGGCTGGCGCGAGGTGAAGGCCGGCGAGAAGTTCAACGTGCCGGCCAACAGCAAGTTCGGCATCAAGGCGCTGGTGGAAAGCGCCTATCTGTGCCAGTTCCGCTAAAGGCGGCAAACCACGGAGAACACGGAGCGCACGGGGAAACAATCGGCACGCTGCCGGTGTGTGGTCGGTGCCTCGTTCGGTAAGCTTCGTGTCCTCCGTGATTCACTCATTATTGCTGTGCCCGGAGGTGCATTGTGAGTGGTAATGATATGCAGCCGCCGCAGCGCTATACCTTCGACGCCATTGGCATCATCCATTCTCCGTTCAAGGAAAAGTTCGGCATCCCGCGCCAGAGCGGGCTGATGAGCGCGGCGCAGGCGCAACTCGAACTGCTGCCGCCTTATGACCGCGACGAGGCGCTGCGCGGCATCGATGGCTTTTCCCATCTCTGGCTCACCTTCGTCTTTCACGGCGTACGCCAGGGCGATTGGTCGCCCACGGTGCGGCCGCCGCGCCTGGGGGGCAATCAGCGCCTCGGTGTGTTTGCCACGCGTTCCACTCATCGTCCCAATCCCATCGGTCTTTCGGTGGTCGAGTTGACCGGCATCAAGCGCGAGCAGAGACGTTTGGTGTTAGAACTGCGTGGCGCCGATTTGATGGACGGCACGCCGGTACTCGATATCAAGCCCTATGTGCCCTATGTCGATGCCGTGCCGCAGGCGCGCGCTGGCTTCGCTGAGGGCGCGCCGCAGGCATGCCTGCAAGTGATGTTCGCGCCGGAGGCGGAGGTGGTGTGCGCAGGCCGGCCGCAGTTGCGTGAGTTCATCGTGCAGATGCTGCAATACGACCCGCGCCCGGCCTACCGTGGCGAAGAGGACGTGGGGCGCATCTATGGCGTGCGCGTATTCGACTGCAATGTGCGTTTTGCTGTCGCAGGCGACGCCGCGCATGTCATAGCGATCGAAATTCCGGAGGGCGGATAAGCGCAGCCACTCTACGTCACTGAGTCAGGAGTCTGATGGATGGCACTCGTCGGTATCACCGAACCGCAACACACGCCGCACAAGTGGGCGCCGTTCGCGCTGGCCTTTCGGCCATTTTTTCTGCTGGCCGGTCTGGGCGCGGTGCTGTTGGTTGCCCTGTGGGGCCATGATTTCGTCCGTGGCGCGCAGGGTGAGGGTTACTACGGTTTTGTCGGCTGGCACAGCCACGAAATGCTGTTCGGTTATGCCGCGGCGGTGATCGCGGGCTTTCTGCTCACGGCGGCACGCAACTGGACCGGTGTGCAGACGTTGCGCGGTGTGCCGTTGGCCCTGCTGGCGCTGTTGTGGTTGGCCGCGCGCGTGCTGGCCTTGCTGCCGGTGCCGCACTGGCTCAACGCGCTGGTGGACCTGGCCTTTCTGCCGCTGGCGGCGCTGGCCCTGCTGCTGCCTCTGCTACAGGCGAGGCACTACAAGAGCCTGATGTTCGTCGCCATCCTGCTCGTCCTTGCCGCGGCCAATCTCCTTGTGCACCTGCAACTGCTGGGCGTGACCCAGGCCACGGCGCATGCGGGCATCTACTTCGCCACCGGCCTGATCCTGCTGCTCATCGTCATCATGGGGGGGCGCGTGATCCCGTTCTTTACCGAGAAGGGCGTCAGTACCGGCTTCGTGCGCCGTGAGTGGCGCTGGGTCGAGGCCGCCGCGCCGCTCAGCGTACTGGCCCTGGCCCTGGCGGAAGGGTTTGTTACGCAACCGCTGCTGGTGGCGCTGATCGCGGCCGTTGCGGCGGTGGTCAACGGCGTCCGCCTGTCCGGCTGGTACACCCACGCCATCTGGCGTGCGCCCCTGGTGTGGGTGTTGCAGGTGGGCTATGCCTGGCTGGTGCTGGGGCTGGCCCTCAAAGCCGTGGCTGCAGCCGGTGGTTTCGGTACATTGCTGGCGCTGCACGCACTCACCATTGGCGCCATTGGCGGCATCACCCTCGGTATGATGGCGCGTGTTGCCCTGGGTCATACGGGACGCAGCCTGCAGACGCCCCGGCTCATGCCGTGGGCCTTTGCGCTGTTGTATGGGGCGGCGCTGCTGCGGGTGTTCCTGCCGCTGCTGGTGTCGTCCTATGCGTTGACCATCGTCCTGTCTGCACTGTTCTGGTCTGCGGCCTTTGCGCTCTTTGTTTGGGGCTACGGCCTGATGCTGCTGAAGCCGCGTATCGACGGCATGCCTGGCTAACAGTGTGATTATGCCGTGCCGTTTCGGTTACACTGCGGGTCTCACCGCGACCCTGTGACCCGATGAAAATACCCGTCAGCGAATTGATCGTGCGCTTTCTGGAGCGCTTGGGCGTGCAGACCATTTTTGGCATGCCCGGCGCCCACATCCTGCCGGTCTACGACAGCCTGTACGACTCGCCCATCGAGACTGTGCTGGTCAAGCACGAGCAGGGTGCGGCCTTCATGGCCGGTGGTTATGCGCGCGCCTCCGGCCGTATCGGCGCCTGTATTACCACCGCCGGTCCCGGCGCCACCAATCTGGTCACCGGCGTCGCCAACGCCTACGCCGACAAGTTGCCGGTGCTGGTGCTCACCGGCGAGACCTCCACCCACATCTTCGGCAAGGGCGGCCTGCAGGAAAGCTCGGGCGAGGGCGGCAGCATCGATCAGGTGTCGCTGTTCAAGGGCATCACGCGCTACAACAAGATCGTCGAGCGTACCGACTATCTGGAAAACGTGCTCAACCAGGCGGCGAAGATCCTGCTGTCCGATCAGCCCGGTCCGGTGCTGCTCAGTTTCCCCTACAACGTGCAGAAGGAACTGGTCGACGCCAACCTGATCGATCACATCCACAGTTGCCGCCACACCCGCTCGCAGCATGAGTGCGCCCAGCCGGCGCAGGCCCTGGCGGAGATGCTGTTGGCCGCCGAACATCCGGTGCTGGTCGCCGGCTACGGTTGTCTGCGTTCCAATGCGCAAGGGGAGGTGGAACAACTGTCGGCCCTGCTCAATATCCCGGTCACCACCAGCCTCAAGGCCAAGGGCGTGATCAGCGAACAGTCGCCGCTGGCGCTGGGCAGTCTGGGTGTTACCTCCAGCGGCCATGCCTACCGCTATCTGGTCGACAAGGCCGATCTGCTGGTGTTTCTCGGTGCCAGCTTCAACGAGCGCACCAGCTATCTGTGGGACCAGACCCTGCTCAGCGGCAAGAAGGTGGTGCAGGTGGACCTGGACCCGGCGCAACTGGAAAAGGTGTTTGCCGCCGACCTCGCCATCCATGGCGATATCAAGGTGGTGCTGGGCGGCGTGCTCACCTATCTCGATGGCCGCGAGGCGGAGGCGGCCAGCTTCGAGCGCCTGCGCAGCGAGATCGCACGCTCCAAGGCGGCGGTCACCAGCGACTACGCCATGTTCCAGTCCGGCTTCGCCCTGATGGAACACTTCTTCCGCGCGCTGGAGCGAAACTTTCCGCGCGGTGTGCAGGTGTTCGACGACAACATCATCTTCGCGCAGAACTTCTACAACGTGGGCAGCGGCAATCGCTACTACCCCAACTCCGGCATCTCATCTCTCGGGCACGCCATTCCCGCGGCCATCGGCGCGCGCTTTGTGGAGCACAGGCCGACCTTTGCCATCCTCGGCGACGGCGGCTTCCAGATGTGCGCCATGGAGATCATGACGGCGGTGAACTACGGCATCCCGCTCAACATCGTGGTGTTCAACAACGGCACCATGGGCCTGATCCGCAAGAACCAGCACCAGCAGTATCAGCAACGCTTTATCGGCTGCGATTTCATCAATCCCGACCTGGAACTGCTGGCCCGCTCCTTCGGCATCCACTACCAGCGGGTGGATACCACGGCCGACATCGACGCGCTGTTCGCCACTGCCGATCTGCGCGACGCGATCAATCTGATCGACATCACCATCGACAAGAATCTGTTCCCCAACTATTCGTCGCGGCGGTAGGCGATGCCGGGTAGCCCGCACGACATCACCATCGTGATCCCTGTGGCCGATCGGCCGCAGCACCTCGCCGACTGTCTGGCCACTCTGCACGAGCTGTGCCGTCGCTATCCCTACGGCGGCGCGGTGCGCGTGCTCGTTGCCGATGACAGCCGCGAGCCGGAGCACATCGAGCGGCATCGCGCCCTCGCCGCGCAGTACAGTGCGGCGAGACTGCCGGTGGAGCATTTCGGCCAGGCGCAGCAGCGTTCCCTGCGGGACGGCATTGCGCCTGCGCTGCGTGCGCAATTGGCCGGTGTGCTCGGCACGCACGCCCCCGAGGCCTTCCATCACAAGGGTGCTGCCGTCACCCGCAACCTGGCCTATCTGTGGTTGAGCCGGCAGGCACGGGATGGCCGGCGCCGCTTGTTCTGGTTCATCGATAGCGACCAGGAGTTCCGCGTCAATATTGCGACTGGCACCGGCGAGGAGGAGCGCTACGCCATCGATTATTTCCACTGGCTGGACTCCCTGTTCAGCACCACGCCGGTGCGCATCCTTACCGGTAAGGTGGTGGGTGACCCCCCCGTGTCGCCGGCGGTGATGGCCGGCAACTTTCTCGACGACGTCGCCGCCTTCCTGCATGCCATGGCCGCCTGTGCGCCGCAAGCCGCCTGCGCGTTTCATGCGGCGCGGCGCCATGCCGACGACGCGGCCTATCATGACATGGCCGATCTGTTCGGCTTCAAGGCGGCAGAGACCTTTCGCTATCATTGCACCTTGCCCGGCCCGCACGGCAACGCACGCTGCTTCAGCGACTTCGCCGCCAAGCTGGCGCGCTTTTTTGACGGTGAGCATCCGACTCGCCGCAGTGTGTACCAGCCTGGTGATCTGCTGGCCTCGGTCGCGCCGGCGCGCACCATCTACACCGGCAACTACGTCATCAGTGCCGACGGCCTGGACTATTTCATTCCCTTCGCCACCCTCAAGCTGCGCATGGCCGGCCCCACCCTGGGGCGTATCATCAAGGCCGAGCTGGGTGGGCGCTTCGTCTCGGCCAACCTGCCCATGCTGCACCGCCGCACCGTGGCAGGCAGCGGCCAGGCGGAGTTCCGTCCCGGCATCGAGCGCGACGCCGGGCACGTCGATCTCAGCGGCGAGTTCGAGCGGCAATACTTCGGCGATGTGATGCTGTTCAGCATGGAGCGCCTGGCCGGTGGCGAGGCAAGCACAGAGGGCATAGGCGCGGTGGTCGATGAGGTCGAGGCACAGATGCATGCGCGCTACGACAAAAAACATAGCGCAGTGGTACAGAAGATCGCCGACCTGCGCACGCTGTATCAGGAACCGCAGCACTGGTGGCACGGCGCGGCCGAACTGACACAGGCGCGCGGCAACTTCGAGCAATTCATCGCCAACATGCAGCACAACTTCGGCGACGACGCACGTGCCTGGCAGCTCATCAACGACGATGCGCACCGCCAGACGCGCAAGGCCGCCATCGTGGCGGCCATCGCCGATTATCCTGCGCAGCGCCGCGCCTGGCGCGCGGCACGGAGCGAGATTACATGAATATCTTCATCCTCAACACCGGCCGTTGTGGCTCGATGACCTTCGTGGCCGCCTGCCGCCACATCAGCAACTACAGCACCGGACACGAAAGCCGTGTGCAATTGCTCGGCGCCGCGCGTCTGGCTTATCCGCCGCGCCATATCGAGGCGGACAACCGCCTGTCCTGGCTGCTGGGCCGTCTCGACGCCGCCTACGGCGACAACGCCTACTATGTGCATCTCACCCGCGACCGTGCCAAGGTCGCCGCCAGTTTCGTGCGCCGCGCCGACTTTGGCATCATGAAGGCCTATCGCGAGGGCATCCTGTTGCACGACGACGGCGTGCAGGTTGCGGCGCAGGCGCTCGCCGGCGACTACATCGACACCGTCGAGGCCAACATCGCCCACTTCCTCAAGGACAAACGCCACACCATGGCCTTCCGGCTGGAGCACGCCAAGGAGGACTTCGCCCACTTCTGGGCCTGGATCGGCGCCGCCGGTGACCGCGAGGCGGCCCTGGCCGAGTGGGACACCCGGCATAACGCCTCTGGGGTGTGACGCCGCCTGAATGTGCCCCTTGTTCATGTGCTGCCAGGACAATTAGTGCCCATCTCAAAGCGGCGTTGTGGCTCCTCCCCGCGAGTAAGGGAAGTCGGGAGGGGGTGACCGTGCCGGAAACGCCGCATAGCCCCTCCCCAGCCCTCCCCACAAAGTGGGGAGGGATTCTATATTTGTCCATTGAAAAGCGAGGACACCATGAGTCAATTGCCTGTTTGCCCCCAATGCGGTTCGGAGTATACCTATGAAGAAGGCAGCATGTACGTCTGTCCCGAGTGCGCCCACGAGTGGCCGCAGCAACAGAACAGTGCCGCTGCCGAGCCGGGCCGCGTGGTGCGCGATGCCCACGGCAACGAGCTGCACGACGGCGACAGCGTCACGGTGATCAAGGACCTCAAGGTGCGCGGTTCGTCCCTGGTGGTGAAGGTGGGCACCAAGGTGAAGAACATCCGCCTGGTGGAGGGCGACCACGACATCGATTGCAAGATCGACGGCATCGGTGCCATGCAATTGAAATCCGAATTTGTTAAGAAGGCCTGACCTTTTCATTCACCGTCTGAGAGAGCACCCGTCATGGAACAGCAGAACAGTTGCGCAGAAGTGCAGGCCACCCTGGCCGCCGCCTGGGAAGGATTCAGCGCGGGGCCGTGGCAGACCACGGTGGACGTGCAGGACTTCATCCGCCGCAACTACAGCCCCTACGACGGCACGCACGCCTTCCTGGCCGGGGCGACGCCGCGCACCCTGGCGCTGTGGGGCAAGGTGCTGGATCTGATCAAGCAGGAGCACGCCAAGGCGGGGCCGCTGGACTTCGACGCCGAGACGCCATCCGGCATCGCCTCCCACGCCGCGGGCTACATCGACCGCAATCTGGAGAAGATCGTCGGCCTGCAGACCGACGCGCCGCTGAAACGCGCCATCATGCCCAATGGCGGCATCAACCTGGTGAAGACGGCGGCCGAAGTCTACGGCAAGCAGGTGAATCCCGCGGTGATGGAGGTCTTCACCAAGTACCGCAAGACGCACAATCAGGGAGTATTCGATGCCTACGACGCCACCATGCGCAAGTGTCGCAAGGCGGGCATCATCACCGGCCTGCCCGACGCCTACGGCCGTGGCCGCATCATCGGCGACAGCCGCCGCGTTGCCCTCTACGGCATCGACCTCCTCATTCAGCACAAGCAGCGCGAGAAGGATGAGCTGCAACCCGAGCACATCGGCGAGGAGACCATCCGCCTGCGCGAGGAGCTGGCCGATCAGCTGCACGCGCTGCACGAGATGAAGCAGATGGCCGCCGGCTATGGCTTCGATATCGCCCGCCCGGCGCAGACGGCGCAGGAAGCCGTGCAGTGGACCTACTTCGGCTATCTCGCCGCCATCAAGTCGCAGAACGGCGCTGCCATGAGCATCGGCCGCATCAGCACCTTCCTCGACATCTATATCGAGCGCGACCTGGCGCGCGGCGCCATCAGCGAGAGCGAGGCGCAGGAGCTAATCGACGACCTGGTGATCAAGCTGCGCATGGTGCGCTTCCTGCGTACGCCGGAATACGACGAACTGTTCTCCGGCGACCCCACCTGGGTCACCGAGGCCATTGCCGGCATGGGCGAGGACGGCCGGCCGATGGTGACGAAGAGTTCGTTCCGCGTGTTGCAGACGCTGTACAACCTGGGGCCGGCACCGGAGCCCAACCTGACCGTGCTGTGGTCGCCGCGCCTGCCCGCCAATTTCAAGCGCTTCTGCGCCCAGGTGTCCATCGACACCTCATCCATCCAGTACGAAAGCGACGAACTGATGCGGCCCAAGTTCGGTGACGACTACGGCATCGCCTGCTGCGTCTCGGCCATGCGCCTGGGCAGGCAGATGCAGTATTTCGGTGCCCGCGCCAACCTGGCCAAGACCCTGCTCTACGCCATCAACGGCGGCCGCGATGAGGTGCTCGGCGCCCAGATCGCGCCGCAGATGCCGGTGCTGGCGGACGGCCCGCTGGACTACGCCACGGTGATGGAGCGCTTCGACCTCTACATGGCCTGGCTGGCGCGCACCTACATCAACATCCTCAACATCATCCACTACATGCACGACAAGTACTGCTACGAAAGCGCCATGATGGCGCTGCATGATCGCGATGTGCACCGCACCATGGCCTGCGGCATCGCCGGCCTGTCCATCGTCGCCGACTCGCTCAGCGCCATCAAATACGCCCGCGTGACGCCGCAGCTGGACGAGCACGGCATCGTGGTGGACTTCGACGTGCAGGGCGAGTTTCCCAAGTTCGGCAACAACGACGACCGGGTGGACGACATCGCCCGCGACATTGTCACGCGCTTCATGGGTCACCTGCGCCAGCACCCCACCTACCGCAACAGCCGTCAGACGCAGTCGGTGCTCACCATCACCTCCAACGTGGTGTACGGCAAGAAGACCGGCAGCACGCCCGACGGGCGCAAGGCCGGCCAGCCCTTCGCGCCGGGCGCCAACCCGATGCACGGCCGTGACGAGAAGGGCGCGCTGGCCTCGCTGCTCAGCGTCGCCAAGCTGTCCTACGACGACGCCGAGGACGGTATCTCCTACACCATGAGCATCGTACCCAAGGCGCTGGGCAAGGACTGCGCCGGGCAGATCAGCAACCTCATCGCCATCATCGACGGCTACATGCAGGCCGGCGGCCACCACATCAACGTCAATGTGCTCAACAAGGAAACCCTGCTCGACGCCATGGAACACCCGGAGCAGTACCCGCAGCTCACCGTGCGCGTGTCAGGCTACGCGGTGAACTTCGTCAAACTGAGCCGCGAGCAGCAGCTGGACGTCATCGGCCGCACCTTCCACGAGAGCATGTGAGCGCAATGCAAAGCTCGTTCCTCGATCTGCACACGCGCAGCGTCGACGCCGGCCACCTGCTCGGACGCATCCATTCGTTCGAGACCATGGGTACGGTGGACGGGCCGGGCACGCGCTTCGTCATCTTCCTGCAGGGCTGCATGTTCCGCTGCAAGTACTGCCACAACGTCGATACCTGGGACCTGGAGGCGGGCAAGCTGTATTCGGTCGGCGAGCTGGTCACCGAAATCCTGCCCTACATTCCCTTCATGGACGCCTCCGGCGGCGGCGTCACCGTCAGCGGCGGCGAGCCGCTGCTGCAGCGCGAGTTCGTGCGCGTGCTGTTCAAGCTGCTCAACTTCCAGGGCATCCACACCTGCCTCGACACCAACGGCTACGTACCGTCCAACCAGTACGGCGAGGAACTGGACCAGTTCGTGCGCGGCACCGACCTGGTCCTGCTCGACCTCAAGCAGATGGACGAGCAGAAACACATCGCCCTCACCGGCATCAGCAACGAACACCCGCTGCGCTTCGCCCGCTACCTGCACGAGAAGAAGCGCCCCGTGTGGGTGCGCCATGTGGTGGTGCCCGGCTACAGCGACGCCCCCGACGACGTGCGCCGCCTGGCCGAGTTCGTCGCGCCGATGGACAACGTGAAGAAGGTGGAACTGCTGCCCTACCATACCCTCGGCGCCCACAAATGGGCCGCCTGCGGCCTGGAGTATCCGCTCGCCGGTGTCGAGCCGCCGAGCGCGGAGAAGATGGCGGAACTGAAGGCGGTGTTCGCAGAGTTCGGCATAAACGCCACGGTTTGAGGCCGACGTGCGATTGTTGGGTGATAGTGGAGCAACATCTCGCAGCTGTTACCGGTGACAGTACTAAGTAGTCAGCCGCCTCCAGATGCGTGTAGGAAAGAACCTACAGACATGCCCAAAGCACGCTGGTAGTGTCTGTGCTAATGGATGACCTACGGCTGAGAATGTGATGCCAAGTCTTTGTGTAATAGAGACAATAAGCATATGCACCGATCTATGCGCAAATGTGATAGGCCGCAGCTGCACTATTACCATTACGACGGCGTCGGCCTAAATAACTGTTGAGGCTGTTACGCCGCAAAACAAAACCAATAGATCAGGCATGAACTGCATCATGGCATGTACAAGCATAGACAATCTCGTGCAGCCATTAGCGGAAATTGCCGATGTTGGAGGCGGCAAAAATATGACAAGACAGCGAAGCCATCGGAGCAGTCGACAAAACGCGTTTATGTCGAACTGCTCCGATGGCTTCGCTGGCCCGAATAATAATTGCCGCGTGGCACTTTTGGCACCGCGATAAAAGCAAATTGGATTAGTGGTTCGACGTGAAAGGGCGGAGGCTAAATGATATGGCAGTGGACGCTCGCCCCAACAAGTCGTTAAAGCTGATACTCACTGTCGTTCGTGCAGCTTAACTCTAACGGTTAGCGGCCTCCAAACCGCGCGCTCATTGATGATCGAAATCCGAAAAGAAGCACTCCAAGACAGAGAGGCTATTCGCAACTTGAACTTGGCTGCATTCGATAACGGCCCGGAATCAGCTGTCGTGGATAAGCTCCGTGCTTCGTGCAAAGACTATCTGGCGTTTGTCGCAACCGAAGATGGCGCTGTCGTTGGCCACATTCTATTCACGCCGGTCACGGTTGATGATTCCCACGCAGTAGGAATGGGCTTGGCGCCACTGGCAGTATTGCCCCCCCGCCAGCGGAGGGGCATTGGATCTCGGCTTGTCCAGCACGGGCTTGAGTACCTGCGTCAGTCCGGCTGCCCATTCGTTATCGTCTTGGGGCACCCGGAGTATTACCCGCGCTTTGGCTTTGAGCTTGCATCTAAGTATCGGCTTCTCAGTCAATGGCAGGGGGTTCCAGATGAAGCATTCATGGTTGCCGTGTTCGATAGTGGTGCGTTACCCAAGGCTGGCGGTATAGCACGATATCGCGATGAATTCGATGACGCGATGTAGGTGGCTAACGCGGCGGGAAATGGGGTCGGAAAATGGGAAATGGGGTCAGACTCGAATAGGGCACATTTGAGCCGTTCCCCGCAACATACCGCCCTTGGTGTTGGGCTTCCTGCGTCAGCCCAAGCTACTGTCAGGTAATACGCAAGATTGAACAGCCGCGTTCGTTGGTGATGTATTCGTGCCGGGCGGCCGGCATTTCCCTGAGCCACATCTCTACCAGTTCCCGTTCGTCGGGTCGTGCGGCGTCGTCCATGAAGACGGTGCAGGCGTCGGCCAGCCTATCGCGCAGCAGCGGCAGGGCGGGGTAGCGCGAGTGGCGCTGGATGAAGCCGGGTGGGCCGTCGATGATCAGCAGGTCGATGTGGCTTGCCGTCAATGGCGTGAGGTCGTACCACTGATAGTCAGTGCCGTTGACGCTCACCGGATGCAGCGGTGCGTGGAGGACGGTGGAATAGTCGGTCAGGCCGTAGCGGGCGATGTCCAGGCGGGTGTTGGCGGCGTAGTCGGCGCCGTTTTCCAGGCTGTGCACATGGCCGATGCCGTTCATGGCGCAGGCGCGGGCGAGCATCAGGGTGGTGAGGCCGCTGCCGCACTCGACAATGGTGTGCGGCTGGTGCGCCAGCACGTGGTCGACGATGAGGCTGAGGAAGTCGGGCGCGGCGGACCACTGTGGTGTGTAGGGGATGCCCTGGGTGAGTCCCAGGCGCTGGCACAGCGGCTGGTAGGCGTCGAGGCTCATAGCCGCCAGAGGGTGTGGCCGGCGTGGCGGATGGCCTGGGCGTCGAAGGCGGATTTGACGTCGACGAATACGCCGCCGGGCTTGAGGTGGGCGAGCAGTTCCTGAAGCGGCTGTTCGTGGTAGGCGCGGTGATTGACGGCGGCGACGAGGGCGTCGGCCTCGCGCGGCAACTGCTGCCATGGTGTGAGCGTGATGCCGTATTCGCTCATGGCCTCGTCCGCTGCGGCGATGGGGTCGTGCACGCAGACCGCGCAGCCGAAGTCATTCAGTTCGCGCACGATCTCCGCCACCTTGGAGTTGCGCAGGTCGGGGCAATTCTCCTTGAAGGTCAGCCCCAGCACGATGACGCGCGCGCCCTTCACGGCGCTGCCTGCCTTGATCAGCTGCTTCACCGTTTGCTGTGCGACGTAGGCGCCCATGCTGTCGTTGATGCGGCGGCCGGCGAGGATCACCTCCGGGTGGTGCCCCATCATCTCGGCCTTGTGCGCCAGGTAGTAGGGATCGACGCCGATGCAGTGGCCGCCGACCAGGCCGGGACGGAAGGGCAGGAAATTCCACTTGGTGCCGGCGGCCTCCAGTACTTCCAGCGTGTCGATGTCGAGGCGGTCGAAGATCAGCGCCAGTTCGTTCATCAGCGCGATGTTGAGGTCGCGCTGGGTGTTCTCGATCACCTTGGCGGCCTCGGCCACCTTGATGCTGCTGGCGCGATGCACGCCGGCGGCGACCACTTGCTCATACAGCGCGGCGACGCGCGCCAGGGTTTCCGCGCTGTCGCCCGCCACCACCTTCAGGGTGTTGGTGAGGGTGTGCTCACGGTCGCCCGGATTGATGCGCTCCGGCGAGTAGCCGACGTGAAAATCTGTCTGCCATTTCAGGCCCGAGGCCTGCTCCAGCACCGGGATGCAGATTTCTTCCGTGGCACCGGGATAGACGGTGGATTCGTAGATGATCAGCGCGCCGCGTCGCATATGTTGGCCCACGGTTTCCGAGGCGCGGATCAGCGGCGTGAAGTCGGGGCGGCGTGCGCTGTCCACCGGCGTGGGCACGGTGATGAGGATGATGCCGGCCTGTGCGAGCAGGGCCGGGTCGGTGGTGCAGGTGAGATGGGTCGCTGCCTGCAGATCGGCGCGGCTGACGCCGCCGGTGGGGTCGATGTGGCGTTGGTAGCTGTCGATGCGTGTGGCGGAGAGATCGTAGCCGATGGTGGCGCCGAGCTTGCCGAAGGCCACGGCCAGCGGCAGGCCCACATAGCCCAGGCCGACGACGGCGATGGTGGCGTTCATGATGGATGGTCCGCGTGCATGGCGGGCATTCTACCCAAAATGAAAAAGGCCCGCTTGCGCGGGCCTTTTTCACGACGGCAGCCAGGTATCTTTACTTGGCGGCCTTGGCCTTGACGGTTTTGCTGGTCTTGGCCTTGCGGCTCTTCTCGATCATCTCGTGGATGATCGGGGCGAGGATCAGCTCCATGGCGAAGCCCATCTTGCCGCCGGGGACTACGATGGAATTGCGGCGCGACATGAAGGAGTTGGGGATCATGCTCAGCAGGTAGGGGAAGTCGGTGTTGAACTTCGCCGGGTCGCGGAAGCGGATCACCACAAAGCTTTCATCCGGGGTCGGGATGTCGCGGGCGATGAACGGGTTGGAGGTGTCGACGGTCGGCACGCGCTGGAAGTTGATGTCGGTACGGGAGAACTGCGGGGTGATGTAGTTCACGTAGTCCGGCATGCGGCGCAGGATGGTGTCGACGATGGCCTCGGCGGAGTAGCCGCGCTGGGCGTTGTCGCGGAAGATTTTCTGGATCCATTCCAGGTTGACGATGGGCACCACACCGATCAGCAGGTCGGTCTGGGCGGCTACGTCGATCTTGCCGTCCACCACGCCGCCGTGCAGCCCTTCGTAGAACAGCAGGTCGGTCTTGTCGCTGATGGTTTCCCAGGGGGTGAATTCACCGGCCTTGTAGCTGGCATTCAGGCGGGCGTTGTGTTCCACCGCCTCGGCGTCGCTGTGGATATAGTAGCGGCGCTTGCATTTACCGGTGCGGCCGTAGGTAGCGAAGGTCTCGGCCAGCAGGTCGAAGTGGTTGGCATCGGGACCGAAGTGGGACAGGTTCTTGCCCTTCTTGGCGAACTCTTCCAGCGCCTTTTTCATGGAGGCGCGGTCGTAGCGGTGGAAGGAATCACCTTCGACCACCAGCGGCTTGATGTCCTCACGGCGGAAGATGTGTTCGAAGGCGTTCTTGACCGTGGTCGTGCCGGCACCGGAGGAACCGGTGACCGCGATCACTGGATGCTTCTCGGACATTTCATGTGCTCCTTAAAGAAATAAAAATGATTCTTTGGTTTTGTGTTGCTTGAATTCTTTTTGCCGCTGTTGGGGCGCTAGCGCACGCAGAGGTCCCGGCATGATACGCAAATCCGGGGGGGAAAGGCCAGTTGCGCGGCCCGTTCCGTAAGCGGTCAGGCGCCGCCTTCCTCGCGGCGGATGGCGCGCCAGCCGATGTCCTGACGGTAGAACAGGCCATCCCAGCTGATCTTGCCGGCCAGGGCATAGGCGCGGGCCTGGGCCTCACTCACGCTCTCGCCCAGGGCGGTGGCACACAGCACGCGGCCGCCATTGGTCACCACCCGGCCGTCCTTGAGGGCGGTGCCGGCATGGAACACCTTGGCGTCCGGCGCCACGGCCACGTCCAGGCCGGAGATGGCGTCGCCCTTGCGGTAGTCGCCGGGGTAGCCACCGGCGGCCAGCACGATGCCCACCGCGGCGCGGTGGTCCCATGCGGCGCTGATCTGGTCCAGGCGGCCGTCCAGGGCCGCTTCGCACAGGTCCACCAGGTCGGACTTGAGGCGCAGCATGATGGGTTGGGTCTCCGGGTCGCCGAAGCGGCAGTTGTATTCGATGACCTTGGGCGCGCCGTCGGGGCTGATCATCAGGCCGGCATAGAGGAAGCCGGTGTAGGGGTGGCCCTCGGCGGCCATGCCGCGCACGGTGGGCTCGATCACCTCGCGCATCACGCGCGCGTGCACCTCGGGGGTGACCACCGGGGCGGGGCTGTAGGCGCCCATGCCGCCGGTATTGGGGCCGGTATCGCCGTCGCCGACGCGCTTGTGGTCCTGGCTGGTGGCCATGGGCAGGATGTGCGTGCCGTCCACCATGACGATGAAGCTGGCCTCCTCGCCTTCCAGGAACTCCTCGATCACCACGCGGTGGCCTGCCTCGCCGAAGGCGTTGCCGGCCAGCATGTCGCGCACGGCAGCCTCCGCCTCGTCCTCGGTCATGGCGACGATGACACCCTTGCCGGCGGCGAGGCCGTCGGCCTTGATGACGATGGGGGCGCCCTTGTCCTGCACGTAGGCCAGGGCCGCGTCCATGTCGGTGAAGTTGCCGTAGGCGGCGGTGGGGATGCCGTGACGGGCGAGGAAGTCCTTGGTGAAGGACTTGGAGCCTTCCAGTTGCGCCGCCGCCTTGGTGGGACCGAAGCAGCGCAGGCCGGCGGCGCGGAAGGCGTCCACCACGCCCAGCACCAGCGGCACTTCCGGACCGACGATGGTCAGCGCGATGGCGTTGTCGCGGGCAAAGGCCACCAGGGCGGCGATGTCCTCCACCTTGATGGCGACGTTCTCCATCTTGGCCTCGCCGGCGGTGCCGGCATTGCCCGGCGCCACATAGACCTTGCTGACGCGCGGCGACTGCGCCGCCTTCCAGGCCAGGGCGTGTTCGCGCCCGCCGCTGCCGATCACCAATATGTTCATCTATCTGCCCTTCTCGTTATTGCTTGTGTGCATAGCGTTCCCACGCCGAGCGTGGGAACGATAACTGTCCCCGCTAATCGACTACATGTTTGTTGTGGTACAGCATGTACTTGGCGGTTTCATGATAGGCACGGGTCATGCGCTCCATCTGTGCGGCGATGTCCGGCTGCTGCTCGATGATGTTGTCGCGCGGGTTGCTGCTGTGGATGCGGTGCAGCTGCTTGCGGCTGCCGTCGGCGCCCATCTGGAAATAGTATTCGCTGCCGATGAGGCCGACACGCGGCGGCGCGGCCTGTACCATCTTGAAGGCATAGGGTTCACCCGGCAACTGCGGATCGAGCAGGTTGCGCCCCAGAGTGGTGTTGACGTGGGGACGGCCGGCCAGTGCGGTGAGCGTCGCCATCACGTCCGCCTCGCCGGCGGGGACGGTGATGTGGCGCGGATCGCCCAGCAGGCGCGGCGCGTGGATGATGAAGGGCACGCGGTTGCTGCCGAAGTCGAGCTGGGTATCAGCCTTGGGGGCATGTTCGCCGGCAAAGCCGGTGATGCCGTGATCGCCGAAGAAGGCGAAGATCGTGTGGTCGTAATAGCCGGACGCGCGCGCCAGTTGCATGAACTGGCCGACGCTGTGATCCATGAAGCGGTAGGAGTTGAATTCCTCCACCGACTGGAAGCCGTAGCGCTGCAATTCATCGTGGCTCGGCTGCAATAACTCGAAGCCGGCGTTGTCGTCGGGGATGGTGTAGGGGCGGTGATTGCCCGAGGTCTGGATCACGGCGACGAAGGGTTTCTGCTGCGCGCGCAGCACCTTGTCCGCCTCGCGGAACAGGTCGAGGTCGGAGATGCCCCACACGTCCACGCGCGGCGCGCTGTAGCTGCCTTCCTCGTAGATGTTCAGGCCGGCGATGTTGTTGCTGAGCAGGCCACGGATGTTGCCCCAGCTGGCGCTGCCGCCGAGGAAGTAGAACTTTTCGTAGCCTGCGTAGCTATTGAGCAGGGTGTGCTGTTCGACGATGCGCGGATTGCGCGTCGAGGTGCCCTTGGTCTCCACGTCGGGGATGCCGGTGACGGCGCAGAACACCGAGCGTGCGGTGCCGGTCTGCGGGGTGTAGAAGTTCTCGAAGAAGTAGCCGTTGCGCGCCAGCGCGTCCACGTGCGGCGTCGGGTTGAGCGGATTGCCGGACAGGCCCGATTTGTAGCTGGCGAAGGACTCCAGGATCACGACCACCACGTTGGGCGGTGTGGCCGGCGGGTTGGCCGGCGTGTAGCGGCGGCGGAAGTCCAGGGTATCGCGGTTGGGCGTGTCGACGCCGAGCCAGGCGGCCATGTCGTCGTAGTGGGCGCGCACCACTTCGGTGTCGTAGGTCACGCCGCCGCCACCGCGCACGGTGTCGGCGAAATACAGCACCGGGTTGAAGGTGACCTGGGCGGCGAAGGTGTGGGTGCCGAAGAAGGCATCGCTCCAGCGCAGCGGGTAATAGGAGAACTTGCCGTACAGCCCGCCCAGCAGCAGGGTGGCGGTGAGGAGGGCGGTGAGGCTGCGACCCTTCCAGCCCAGCTGTGGCGCGGGTGCGTCGGTGCAGTGCAGCACCAGCCGGTTCAGTCCCCAGGCGAGCAGCGCCGCCGCCGCCAGCAGCACCATCGTCAGGGTCAGCACCGGATAGCTCTCCCACACCATCTGCAGCGAGATGTCGAGGTTCTTCAGAAAGCGCAGGGCGCTGGCGTCGAGGCGGGTCTGCAGATAGGCGTAGTGGCCGAAGTCCACCATGTAGAACAGCAGCGCGGCCATGCCGGCCAGGGTCAGGTAGCCCACCCAGAACAGGCGCAGCGCGCCATGGCGGAACGGGCTCAGCCAGGGCAGCCAGGCCAGCAGGAACAGCGGCAGCAGCATGAGCAGCGCCAGGCGCAGGTCGAACTTGAGGCCGAGGTAGAGCGCGGTGAGCAGCTCGGCGCCGGGCAGCGGATCGTTGTTGGCGTCGAAATACAGCCAGAAGCCGAGCCGCAAGGCGCTGAACACCAGCACGAACAGCAGGGTGGCGAGGGCCAGGAAACGCGGCAGGCGGGGGATCGTGTACATGGGTGCGTGTGCAGGTGGGGCGGTCAAATAAGGCCCGGCATTGTACCATAGCGGCGTCGCCGTCCCGGTCAGAGACCCGCCACCCCCACAGGAGTTCCCATGTCCGCTGCCCCCCTGGTCTATCTTCTGCGTTGGAGCCGCCACCTGCTGCTGGCCCTGGTTGTGCTGGTGGCGCTGGTGGGCGCCGGGCGCATGGTGCAGGTGGCCTGGGACAGCCGTTACGTCGGGCCGCGCGAGCCTTACTTGCAGGTGGTGAGCAGCGAGGGCATCACCCTGCGCTGGCAGAGCGGCCGACGCGAGGTCGGCGTAGTGCGCTACGGCACCGACCCGGCGCAGTTGGACCAGGTGGCGCGCGAGGAGACGGCGCGGGTCAGTCACGAAGTGCGTCTCGGCGGCCTCGCGCCGGCCACCCGTTACTACTACAGCGTCGGCACCGAGGAGGCCGTTTTCCGCGGCGGTGCCGACCACTGGTTCCATACCGCGCCGCCGCCCGGTGACGGCCGCCCGGTGCGTTTCTGGGTGCAGGGCGACCCCGGCTGGTGGCACGCGGGTTCGCGCGCGGTGCGCGATGCCATGCTGACGTGGTCGGCGCAGCATGGGCGCACGACGCCGCCGGTCGACCTCTGGCTCACCACCGGTGACAACGCCTACAACTCGGGCAAGGCGCGCGAATTCCAGGCGGCGCTGTTCGAGCCCTATGCCGATCTGCTGCGCAACATTCCCTACCTGCCCATCTATGGCAACCACGATGCGCGGCGCTGGACCTACGCCCGTGCCTTCAGTTTTCCCGCCGCCGGCGAGGCGGGCGGCGTGCCTTCGGACAGTCGGCGCTATTTCTCCTTCGATTATGCCGATGTCCATGTGGTGGTGCTCGACAGCGAGGGCGGCAGCCTGAGTGCGCGCAGCCCGATGCTGCGCTGGCTGCGGGAGGATCTGGCCGCCCATCAGCGTGCCTGGACTCTCGTGCTGCTCCATCATCCGCCCTACAGCCGCGGCTCCCATGACTCCGATCGCTGGCGCGACAGCTGGGGGCGTATGGTGGACGTCCGTGCCAACGTGCTGCCACTGCTGGAGGCAGCCGGGGTCGATTTGGTGCTCTCCGGCCACAGTCATGTGTACGAGCGCAGCCACCTGCTGGCCTGCCACTACGGCGCCTCGGATACGCTGCGGCCGGAGATGATCCTGGATGGCTCAGGCGGCGGGTCGCAGCAGCCCTATCGCAAGCCGCTCGGGCACGCCGCCCTGAGCGGCACGGTGTATGCGGTGGTCGGTGCGACCTCCACTCTCGATCACGGCCCGCTGGATCACCCCGCCCACGCGGTGGTGCGGCGTGAACTGGGCTCCATGGTGATCGATGTGGCGGGGGAACGGCTGGATGCCTATTACCTCAACGCACGCGGCGAGGTGAGCGATCACTTCCGCATCGAGAAGTCGGCGGAGATACCGCAAGTGGCGCGGCGCTGCATGGAGTAGGCCGGACTGGCGCAGCGGTGTCCGGCAACGGCTTGCCCGATACCGCTGCGCTTTATGGGGTAGGCATGGAGGGCGTGGTTCAACCGCCGAATATGCGGCTCAGGGTCTTGGACAGCCAGCCCTTGTCGTGGTCGCCGTTGAGGTGGGCCTTGACCACGGCGGTGTAGTCGCGGTCTTCCTGCTTGATGTGGTTGGTCAGCCAGATGCGCAGGTCGGAGAGCAGCTTCTTGGAGATGTCCTCGCCCTTCTCGAAGCGCGCCTTGTAGTCATTGATGCGGGCGGTGAAGGCCTCGTGCACCTTGCGGTGCGCCTCGATGTGGCCGTAGCCGGCCTTTTCTTGCAGGCTTTCCTCGAAGGTGAAGTGGCTGACGGTGTAGTCGATGAGCTGGTTCAACACCTGCTCGACGTCGGCCTTGTTCTTGTCGGCAATGGCATCATGCAGCTGATTGATGTAATCGACGATGCGCTTGTGCTGTGAGTCGATGATGTCGATGCCCGTTTCCAGGCTGGCATCCCAGACAAAGTAAAACATGGGCGAATCCTCCAGGTTGCTGCTTATTGTTGTGTTTCCGTACCAGGCCGTGTGGCGACCTGCTGTATGGGGTAGTCTCTCTGTAACAAAACCCCTTACACGGAAAGGTGATATTTATCACATTTTCCCGGCATTTGATGAGGGGGCGCATAAAAAAGGCCGGGATGACCGGCCTTTTTTATCGGTTTGGGTGGGGCGTCAGTGACGGAAGTGGCGCATCCCGGTGAACACCATGGCCATGCCGTGCTCGTCGGCGGCGGCGATGACCTCCTCGTCGCGCATCGAGCCGCCCGGCTGGATCACCGCAGCGATGCCCGCCTTGGCGGCGGAGTCGATGCCGTCGCGGAAGGGGAAGAAGGCATCACTGGCCATCACCGAACCCTTCACTTCCAGCCCGGCGTGTTCGGCCTTGATGGCGGCGATGCGGGCGGAGTTGACGCGGCTCATCTGGCCGGCGCCGACACCGATGGTCATCTTGCCCTTGCCGTAGACGATGGCATTGGACTTGACGTACTTGGCCACGCGCCAGGTGAACAGCAGGTCTTCCATCTCCTGTGCGGTGGGCTGGCGCTTGCTCACCACCTTGATGTCGCCGGATAGCAGCAGGTCGGCATCCTGCAGCAGCAGGCCGCCGGTGACGCGCTTGAAGTCCAGGCGCTGGGCGGCCTCCGCCGGCCACTGGCCGCACTCCAGCAGGCGCACGTTCTTCTTGGCGGCGACGGCCTCCACCGCGGCGGCGGAGACCTTCGGCGCGATGATCACCTCCACGAACTGGCGCTCGACAATGACCTTGGCGGTGTCGCCGTCCAGCTCGCCGTTGAAGGCGATGATGCCGCCGAAGGCGGACTCGGGATCGGTCTGGTAGGCGCGCTCGTAGGCCTCCAGCAGGTTGGCACCGATGGCCACGCCGCAGGGGTTGGCGTGCTTGACGATGACGCAGGCCGGGCCTTCCGGAAACTGCTTGACACACTCCAGCGCGGCGTCGGTGTCGGCGATGTTGTTGTAGGACAGTTCCTTGCCCTGCAACTGGCGCGCGCTGGCGACGTTGCCGGCCTCCGGGGTGTGCTCGACGTAGAAGGCGGCCTTCTGGTGCGGATTCTCGCCGTAGCGCATCTCCTGCACCTTCTTGTATTGCAGGTTGATGGTGCGCGGGAAGTCGACCTTGTTCTCGCCGAGCAGGTGGCCGAAGTAGTTGGCGATGGCGCCGTCGTAACGCGCGGTGTGCTCGTACACCTTGATGGCCAGGGAATAGCGGGTGGCGTGCAGGGTGGCGCCATTGTTGGCCTTCATCTCGCTCAGCACGGTGGCGTAGTCGGCGGCATCCACTACCACGGTGACGTCCTTATGATTCTTCGCCGCGGCGCGCAGCATGGCGGGGCCGCCGATGTCGATGTTCTCGATGGCGTCCTCCAGCGTGCAGTCGGGTTTGGCCACGGTCTGCTCGAACGGGTACAGGTTCACCACGATGAGATCGATGGGCTTGATGCCGTGCTGTGCCATCACCGCATCGTCGGTGCCGCGGCGGCCGAGGATGCCGCCATGGATCTTCGGGTGCAGGGTCTTGACGCGGCCGTCCATCATCTCGGGGAAGCCGGTGTGATCGGACACCTCGATCACCGGCACGCCGTTCTGCGCCAGCAGCTTGCAGGTGCCGCCGGTGGACAGCAGTTCGACGCCCTGGGCGACGAGGGCCTGGGCGAATTCCACGATGCCGGTCTTGTCGGAGACGCTGAGCAGCGCCCGTTGAATCTTGTTCATGCTGGTTCCTCGGTAAAGGCTGAAAAGCGATTGACCACGGAGGATACGGAGAGAACCTTGGCCATAGAATGCCAATCCCTGGATTTTCTCTCGCCCCGTGTGCTCCGTGGTTTGTATTCTGCCTAGCTGTCCAAACCGTATTGCTTGAGCTTCTTGCGCAGGGTGCCGCGGTTGATGCCGAGCGCCTGGGCGGCACGGGTCTGGTTGCCCTGGGCGTAATGCATCACGGCCTCCAGCAGCGGGCGCTCCACTTCGGACAGCAGCAGCTGGTAGAGGTCGTTGGGCTCGTGGCCGTTCAAGTCCTGGAAATACTGTTGCAGTGCGTGACGCACCATGCCGTTGAGCGGGATGGCGCGGGCTGCGGTCGTGGTGTTCATGCCGCCAATTCCTCCCCGTTGATTATGCGGTCGAAAAAGTCCCTGACCATTTGTAGTTGCTGCACCGCGCCCTCCACGCGGTTGACCTCCTGACGGAAGGCGGCACCGTGGCGCTGGCCCTTGCTGTACCAGGAGATGTGCTTGCGTGCCATGCGCACGCCGGTGTACTCGCCGTAAAAGGCGTACAGATTGTTCAGATGGCCGAGCAGGATGTCGCGTACCTCCTGCGCCGAGGGTTCGGGCAGCAGCTCGCCGGTGGTCAGGTAATGCTGGATGTCGCGGAAGATCCAGGGGCGGCCCTGGGCGGCGCGGCCGATCATCAGGCCGTCGGCCTTGGTGTAGTCGAGCACCTGCCTGGCCTTTTGCGGCGTGGTGATGTCGCCGTTGGCGAGCACCGGGATGGCGACACTGGCCTTGATGGCGGCAATGGTGTCGTATTCGGCCTCGCCACTGTAGCCATCGGCGCGGGTGCGGCCGTGCACGGCGAGGGATTGGATGCCGACGTCCGCGGCAAGGCGGGCGATGGTGACGCCGTTCTTGTGCTCGCGGTCCCAGCCAGTGCGGAACTTGAGGGTCACCGGCACCTCGGGCACGGCGCCTACGACGGCCTCCAGGATGCGCCGCACCAGGTCTTCGTCGCGCAACAGGGCAGAGCCGGCGGAGACGTTGCACACCTTCTTGGCCGGGCAGCCCATGTTGATGTCGATGATCTGGGCGCCGTTGTCCACGTTGTAGCGCGCGGCGTCGGCCATCAGTTTGGGGTCGGCCCCCATGATCTGCACGTTGCGCGGCTCCACCTCGCCGTCGTGGTCGGCGCGGCGCTTGGTCTTTTCGCTGCCCCACAGCAGGGAGTTGGACGACACCATCTCGGACACGGCCATGCCGGCGCCGAGCTGCTTGCACAGCTGGCGGAACGGCCGATCGGTGACCCCCGCCATGGGCGCGAGCACCAGGTTGTTGGCCAATCTGTAGGGTCCGATCTGCATGCGTGGTACGGGGCTGAAAATGCGGGAACCGCGAATCATACCCCAGCTGCGGCGAAGAAGGTACAAGGCGGGTGAGGCGCAGGGATGCAACAGACAGCCAATGGCTTGCCTGTGCGGCGTTAATTCAAATAGTTGCGTGGGTTAGGGAAGCTCTGAATAAGTTCAGAGCTTCCGCGGCACAGGGATGTGCCGCCATTTTCCAGCGACCATAAGTCGTTGGAAAATGAAGCGAATCGAAAATCACACGGTTCGATTCGCGTGGTTTTGTCCATGGATGGACTTATGTCGCGGAGCCCATGGATGGGCGGTAGCGACCTGAGAAGCCCAGGATGGACTTATTCAGGCCTTCCTTAGTGGAAGGTGAACTCGAAGCCGACGGCCTCGGCGCCCGGATCGACCACATCCAGGGTCAGTTGCGCGGTGGCCTGCGGCGCCAGCAGCGGCGGCGCGGCGGCGTCGCTCAGATAGTCTTGCGGCAGGAAGCGCCGTGCCGCCACCACGCGGCCGCCCAGGTCGCGCATCACCACGTCCACTGCCGGATAGGGCTGGGCGAAGGCGGCACGGTTTTGCAGGGTGGCATGGATGGTGAGCGCGCCCTGATAGCGGTCATGGGAGCGGATGTCGCGCTCCAGCAGGGTCAGTGCGGCGAGGTCGCGCCGCGGCGGCAGCCGGCAGCCGGTGTGCTCGCACATCAGCTCCAGCAACGGGCGCAACTCGGCGTGATGCACCAGGGCGAGGCGATTGAGGTAGCCGTATTGCACGGCCAGCACCGCGAGCAGCAGCACGCTGGCCAGCGTCCAGGCCAGCGTGCCCAGCAGGTTGCGGCGCGGCGCGGTCTCTTCCTCCGCCAGCAGCGCGGAGATCGGTGACAGTGCCGGTGTCGGGCTGACGCTGCGTGCGGTGGTCAGCGTCGACTCCGGCAGGTCGAAATCGGCCAGGGTGTCGGCGGTGTGGCCGCTGGACGTCGCCTCGGCCGGCGGTTCGTCCCAGGGCAATTCGAAGTTCTGCGCCACCTCATCGGCGTGGTCGCCCTGCGGCCCAAACTTGAGCAGGGCCTCGATGTCCTCTTCGCCGTAGGTATCGCCGTTAGGCGGCGCCGCCACCGGCTCCGGCTCGGGTTCCGGTGCGCTCGCGCTGGCAACCTCGAACTCCGGCTCGTTGCCGAACAGCTCATCCAGATCGATGGCCAGGCTGTCTTCTGCCTCTTCGACAGCGCCCTCCACCGCTATGTATGGAGCGGTCTCCTCGGCCAGCGGTGCGGGTTCTGCCGCGTAGGTTTCTTCAGCAACAATCTCATCCGGCTCCGGCTCCGGCTCCGGCTCCGGCTCCGGCTCCGGCTCCGGCTCCGGCTCCGGCTCGGGCTCGGGCTCGGGCTCGGGCTCGGGCTCGGGCTCGGGCTCGCGCAGCAGCTGTTCGTAATCGGGTTCGTCGTGGAAGGGTTCTTCGGCCGGGGCCGGCGCACCGGGCAGGGTGTCGGTGAGGAAATCCGGGGCGTGGAAGACGTGGCGGCACTCACCGCAGCGCACCTTGCCGCCCGCGGCCTGCAACTGCTCAGGGGTGATGCGGAAGTAGGTGCTGCAAGCCGGACACTGGGTATACATGCGGGCGAAAGTAATCTATTTCCGGCGGCCTTCCAAGCGCACCCAGCCATCGTGTTCGCTGGGCGGCGCCATGTCGAACCAGGGGCGGTAGGCCTCCAGCACCTGCGCCGCCTGATCCGGCAGGATGCCGGACAGTACGATGGCCCCGCCGGGGCGCACCAGGGTGGCGAAGTGCGGCGCCAGGCTGATCAGCGGGCCGGCCAGGATATTGGCGATGAGCACGTCGCCCTGGCAGGCCGGCAGGCCTTCGGGCAGGGCGGTATGGATGCGGGTGGCGACATCATTGCGGCCGGCGTTGTCGCGGGTGGCGGTGAGCGCCTGTGGGTCGTTGTCGATGGCCCACACATGCTCGGCACCCAGCAGGGCGGCGGCGATGGCGAGGATGCCCGAGCCGCAGCCGTAGTCGATCACCCGTTGCCGTTCTGTGGGATGGCCGTCCAGCCACTCCAGGCACAGGCGGGTGGTGGGATGGGTGCCGGTGCCGAAGGCGAGGCCCGGGTCGAGCAGGATGTTGACGCCCGCGCTATCCGGCGCCTCGGTCCAGCTCGGCACGATCCACAACCGCGTGCCGAAGCGCATCGGCTTGTAGGTGTCCATCCACTCCCGGCTCCAGTCGCGGTCTTCCAACTGCTCCAGTCGCCAGGCCGGCAGCTCGCGCGGTGCCCAGGCGGTGGTTATCGCACTGAGGGTGGCCGGCATGTCGTGGTCGGCCTCGAACAGGGCCACCACGCGGGTGGCCTGCCACAGCGGCGTGGCGCCCGGCGGCGGCTCGTACAGCGGCTGGTCGGCGTCGTCCTCCATGGTGACGGCGACGGCGCCTTCCTCGCTGAGCAGCTCGGCGAGGTCAGGGGCGTGTTCTGCGTCGGTTTCGAATATTAATTGCAGCCAGGGCATGGGGGCGAATGTGCGGCGGAGGAGTAGGCCGCATCATACCCGATCCGCTCGCTGGCGGGGCGCGCGGGTTCAGCCGAACAGCGAACTCCACAGCCGCCCGGCGATGGATTTTTTCTCGCTGGTGGCGACGGCGCCGCGGGACAGGAAGAACGGACTGTAGTGCTGGTCGTCTTCCATGATGTGCTTGGTGAGCCAGATGCGCAGGAAGTGCAGCAGTTCGAAGGTGATCGATTTCTTGCCGCTGGCCAGTTTTTCCTGCAATTCGTGGATCTCGCTGATGAGGTGATCGTGCTGTTGCTTGTGGTCGTCGTAGGCTGGGTAGCCGAGGATGCGCATCAGACTCTCTTCGACGGCGAAGTGGATCTTGGTGTAGTCCACCAGTTCCACCAGGATCGCCTCGGCGGCGGCCTTGCCCTGGCGCTGGTGGATGGCCCGGTGCAGCTTGTTGAGCAGTTCCACCAGGAACTGGTGCTGATCGTCGATTTCCTGAATGCCGACGCTGAGGTCGTCGCTCCAGTCGATGAGGGTGTTGTTTGATGCGGGTAGCGGGCTGGCAGCGGCTTGGCTCATGGCCGGCTCTCCAAGAGGGTTGCGGGGAAAGTCTGTGAATTGTTGCAAAATCATGAAAGATTAATATTGATTTAAATCAACAAACAGGTTGTTTCCATATGGGGAAGGAAAAAGGCCGTTATCCGAAGATAACGGCCTTTTCAGACAGATGTCCGCAAATTGCCGACAGATCAGAGTTTCAGCTTCTTTTCCAGGTAGTGGATGTTAGTGCCGCCGGCCTGGAAGGCCGAATCACGCAACAGGTCCTGGTGCAGTGGGATGTTGGTCTTGATACCGTCGATATACATCTCGCTCAAGGCCGTGCGCATGCGCGCCAGGGCTGCGTCGCGGTCCTCGCCCCAGGCGATGAGTTTGCCGATCATCGAGTCGTAGTAGGGCGGCACCTTGTAGCCGTTGTAGATGTGGCTGTCGACGCGAATGCCCGGGCCGCCGGCGAAGTGCACCTGGTTGATGGTGCCGGGGCAGGGCATGAAGTTGGTCGGGTCTTCGGCGTTGATGCGACATTCGATGGCGTGGCCGCGCAGTTTGATGTCGCTCTGCTTATATGACAGCGGCAGGCCGGCGGCGATGCGGATCTGCTCCTTGACGATGTCGACGCCGGTGATCAACTCGGTGACCGGATGTTCCACCTGCACGCGGGTGTTCATCTCGATGAAGTAGAACTCGCCGTTTTCGTACAGGAACTCGAAGGTGCCGGCGCCACGGTAGCTGATCTCCTGGCAGGCACGGGCGCAGCGCTCGCCGATGCGCTTGCGCTGCTCCTCGGTGATGCCGGGGGCCGGGGCCTCCTCGATCACCTTCTGGTGACGGCGCTGCATGGAGCAGTCGCGTTCGCCCAGGTAGATGGCGTTGCCGTGGGTGTCGGCCAGCACCTGGATCTCCACGTGGCGCGGATTCTCCAGGTACTTCTCCATGTACACCATGTCGTTGTTGAAGGCGCTGCCGGCCTCGGCGCGGGTGAGCGAAATGGAGTTGAGCAGGGCTGCCTCGGAATGCACCACGCGCATGCCGCGCCCGCCACCGCCGCCGGCGGCCTTGATGATCACCGGGTAGCCCACTTCACGGCCGATGCGGATGCATTCGTCCGGGTCGTCTGGCAGGGCGCCGCCGGAACCGGGTACGGTGGGCACGCCGGACTTGATCATCGCGTCCTTGGCGCACACCTTGTCGCCCATCAGTCGGATGGTGTCGGCGCGCGGGCCAATGAACACGAAGCCGCTCTGTTCCACGCGTTCGGCGAAGTCGGCATTCTCGGACAGGAAGCCGTAGCCGGGGTGGATGGCCTGGGCGTCGGTGACTTCCGCCGCACTGATCAGCGCCGGGATGTTGAGGTAGCTCTGGTTGGAGGGCGGCGGGCCGATGCATACCGATTCATCGGCCAGGCGCACATGTTTGAGGTCGCGGTCGGCGGTGGAATGCACCGCCACGGTCTTGATGCCCATCTCGCGGCAGGCGCGCAGAATGCGTAGCGCAATTTCACCGCGATTGGCAATGACGATTTTGTCGAACATAGGAGGTGGGTTGCTCGCGTTCGGCTTGGGTTATTCGATGATGAACAGCGGCTGGCCGAATTCCACCGGCTGGCCGTTCTCGACCAGGATGGCCTTGATCACGCCGGCCTTGTCGGCCTCGATCTGGTTCATGATCTTCATGGCTTCGATGATGCAGAGGGTGTCGCCGACGTTGACGCGCGAGCCCACCTCGACGAAGGCCTTGGCCTGGGGCGAGGGCGAGCGGTAGAAGGCGCCGACGATGGGGGACGTGACGGCATGGCCGCTGACTTCTTCCTTCTTTTCCGCCGCCGGGGCGGCGGCGGGTGCCGCGGCGACCGGGGCTGCCACCGGGGCGGCGATGGCCACGGCGGGGGCGGCGTTCTGGCTGTAGCGGCTGATGCGTACCGACTCTTCGCCTTCGTGGATCTCGATCTCGGCGACGCCGGATTCTTCCAGCAGTTCGATGAGTTTCTTGACCTTGCGAATATCCATTGTGGTTAGTCCTGTTCAGTTGTTGTTCGCAGAAATTTGTTGCAGCGCCGCAGTGAGCGCCAGTTCGTAAACCATCGGCCCCAGACCGCTGATGACGCCGCGGGCCAGATCGGAGAAATAGGAGTGCTTGCGGAACGGTTCGCGCGCATGCACGTTGGACAGATGTACCTCGATGAACGGAATGGCGACACCGGCCAGGGCATCGCGCAATGCGACGCTGGTGTGGGTAAAGGCGGCCGGATTGATGATGATGTAGGCAATGCCCTCGTCCCGCGCACGGTGCACCCTCTGCACCAGCTCATGTTCGGCGTTGCTCTGGAAACACTCGAGGGTGTGACCGGCGGCGCCGGCCTGCTGCTGCAAGCGGGCGTCGATCTCGGCCAGGGTGGTGTGTCCATAGTGGCCGGGTTCGCGGGTACCTAGCAGGTTCAGGTTGGGGCCGTTCAATACCAGCAGTTTTGCCATGGAGCTTCCCTGGGGAATAGAGGCGGATCTTATTGTGATTTTTCCGCACGTTCCCGTCGAATTGCCGCAGATGCGGCCTAGCGGTTATCAATACCGCAGGCGTGCAATGGAATACGGCGTGAGATTGTGCACCAGCTGGAGGGGTTTGTCTACGAAACGGGAGTTACCGCCAGTTCAAAGCAGTTCCGCGCAAAATCAGCCCATATAAAGCTGTGACGGGGTGCTCATTTACAACAGGGGTATCCTGTTTACAACAACGGCAGTACCGCCTGTTCGGCCTGTTCCAGAGTGATTTCACTGCGGTGGGTGTAGGCGACGCGGCCTTGGCGGTCCAGAACCACGGTGTAGGGCAGGGCGCCGACCTTGTTGCCCAGGGTCTGTGCCAGCTCCAGGCCGCCGTCCTCGCCGATGAGGATGGGGAAGTTGATGCCCAGGTTGTCGGCGAAGGCCTCGGCGTTGTCGTGAGTATCGATGGTGATGCCGACCACGGTGAGGCCGCGGGCAGCGTGTTTTTCCTGCAATTCCATCAGCGCCGGCATTTCCTTGCGACAGGGCGGACACCAGGGCGCCCAGAAATTGACCAGTACCACCTGGCCCTGCCATTCCGTCAAAGCGCGCTGCTTGCCGTCCAGATCGGGGAAGTTGAACGCGACAGGCGTTGCCGCCGCCTGGCTGGCCGGTACTGCCGGTACGGCGGTGCTTTCGGTGCCGCAACCGGCGCTGAACAGGGCGGCCCCCAGGGCCAGGACGGTCAACAGACGGTGCATCGGAAAAACCTCATCTAAAGATTGGGTCCGCAAATGAACGCGAATGGATGCAAATTAAAGAAGAGGAAATCTATTTGCGTCGATTCGCGTTCATTTGCGGATGATTCTGGTCTTAACGCAGCGCGCGCTCCACATGGGCGCGGAATTCTTCCGGTCCCATGAAGCCGACTACGCGGAAGCCCTGACGCTCCTTGCCGTCGGCGCCGAAGAACAGCAGGCTGGGCGGGCCGATAAGCTTGAAGTGGCGTAGCAGGGCCTGGTCGTCGGCGTCGTTGGCGGTGACGTCGGCCTTGAGCAGCACGGCGCCGGACAGGGTCTGGATTACGCCGGCATCGGAGAAGGTGTACTTGTCGAACTCTTTGCACGACACACACCAGTCCGCATAGAAGTCCAGCATCACCGGCTTGCCCTGGGCGGCGGCGGCGGCAACGGCCTGCTCCATGTCGGCCACGGTCTTCACCTTGCGGAACTCCAGCTTGGCCGGCTGCATCATGCCGGCGCCGCCGCCAAAGCCCACGCCGCGCAGCGGCTGCAGCGGGTCGTTGCCGCCGGCGCCGGCGCCCACCAGCAGCAGGGCGCCGTGGATCAGCAGCGCCAGGCCCAGGCCCTTCCACAGCTTGCGCCAGCCGGAGGCATTGTCCTTGAGCGGCTCCAGCGCACCCATGTAGATGGCCGAGGTGATGATCAGCAGCGCCCAGGCCAACATGGTGATGGAGGCCGGCAACACGCGCTCCAGCATCCACAGCGCCACCGCCAGCAGCATCACGCCGAACACCGCCTTGATGGCGTTCATCCAGCCGCCGGCCCGCGGCAGCAGTTTGCCGGCCGAGGTGCCGATGAGCAGCAGCGGTGCGCCCATGCCGATGGACAGGGCGAACAGGGCCAGGCCGCCGAGCACGGCGTCGCCGGTCTGGCCGATGTAGATCAGCGCGCCCATCAGCGGCGGCGCCACGCAGGGACCGACGATCAGCGCAGAGAGCAGGCCCATGATGGCCACGCCGATGAGGCTGCCGCCTTGCTGCTTGTTGGAAATCTCGCTCAGCTTGGTCTGCAGTGCCGAGGGCAGTTGCAGCTCATAGAAGCCGAACATGGACAGGGCCAGCAGTACGAACACCAGGCTGAAGGCGCCCAATATCCAGACGTTCTGGAAGGCGGCCTGCAGATTGGCGCCGAACAGGCCGGCGAGCACGCCGGCCACGGTGTAGGTCAATGCCATCGCCAGCACATAGACCAGGGACATGATGAAGGCCCGACGCGTGGTCAGTTCCGCGCCCTGGCCGACGATGATGCTGGACAGGATGGGGATCATCGGGAACACGCAGGGCGTGAAGGCGAGCAGCAGGCCGAGGCCGAGGAAGGTGAGCACGGTGAGCCAGCGGTTGTCGCCGGCCAGCGCGGCGGCCAGGGAATCCTGCTCCGACTGGGGCGCGGCGGCTGCGGCGGCGGCCGGCGCCGCGGCGCTGCTGACGGCGGCGGCGGCCGGGTCCAGGTTCACTTCCTTGCGGATCGGCGGATAACAGATGCCGGTCAGCTCGGCGCAGCCCTGGTAGCTCACCAGCAGGGTGGCGTCGCCGCTGCGCTGCACCGGGATGCGTACCTCCACCGCATCGTGGAATACGAAGATGCGACCGAAGAACTCGTCGTTCTTCTCCTCGCCGGAGGGCAGGGTGTAGCTGCCCAGGGTGGCGGCGCTGCCATCCTTGAGCTGGAAGGTGAACTTGTCTTTATAGAGATAGTGGTTCGGGGCGATCTGCCAGCGCAGGGTCACGGCATCGGTGGCCACATCGGCATCGAAGCGGAAGGCCACGTCGGGCTCCAGCACGTCGTCGTCCTGGGCGGCGCCGCCCAGCGTCTGCTGCAGCTGGGCCAGCGACTTGGTGGGTGCGGCCGCAGCCGCAGGAGCGGCGGGCAGGGTGACCTTGATGGTGTTGCGCTGCGGCGGATAGCACACGCCGATCTCGGCGCAGCCCTGGGAGCCGACGATGAGATCGAGGCTGCTGGGGGCGGCGGCCGTGCGGATCACGGGAATGTCGATGACGGTGCGGCCGGCGAAGGTCTCCACCCTGCCGAAGAATTCGTCCTGTTTGATCTTGCCGGCGGGGAACTTGGGCGTGCCCAGGGTGACGCCGGGGGTGTTGGTGCTGAAGCTGAAGCGATCCTTATATAGGTAATAACCCTTGGCGACATTCCACTCGGCGCGCAGGGTCACGGCATCGAGGGCGGTGACCTTGAGCGCGAAGGCCTGTTCCGGTGGCAGCAGGTCGTCATCGTCTGCCGCGGCTGGGCCGGCCAGGAACAGGGTCAGGGCGAGGAGGGCAAGCCAATACTTCAGCACGATTCTCATTCGTTGTTTTCCGTTTGGTGGTTTATCCAGTGCAGATAGGCCGGTAGGCCCGTGGCGAGT
This sequence comes from Sulfurivermis sp., assembly GCF_059410345.1. Taxonomy (NCBI): domain Bacteria; kingdom Pseudomonadati; phylum Pseudomonadota; class Gammaproteobacteria; order Thiohalomonadales; family Thiohalomonadaceae; genus Sulfurivermis; species Sulfurivermis sp. The sequence continues at coordinate 51,569 of NZ_JBLJDO010000012.1, forward strand.
GGGACAGCAATGATCTCCGGCAGTTCATAGGGGTGGTGGCGGCGCAAGGCCTCCTCCAGCGCCGCATAGCGTTCGCTGGTGGTCTTGATGAGCAGTTGGCATTCGGATTCCTGTTGCACCGTGCCCTGCCACTCGTATACCGAATGCACCGCCGGCACGATGTTGACGCAGGCCGCCAGGCGTTCGCGTACCAGCATTTCAGCCAGGGTGCGGGCACAGTCGAGGTCCGGGCAGGTGCTGAGGACGAGGTAGTGTTGCATCGGTGCAAGATATCGGATTCGCCGTCACACTGCATCATCGGGCATAATCATGCCGGCCAATTCCCCCGCTGTTGAGAGTAGAGATGTCCCTGCCCCGCCTTTTATTCCTGTTGTTGCTCTTGCTGCCCATCGTCGAGATATATCTGTTGATCCAGGTGGGCGGCGCGATCGGCGCCATTCCGACCATCGCCCTGGTGGTGTTTACCGCCGTACTGGGCACCCTGCTGCTGCGCCACCAGGGTCTGAGCGTGCTGAACCGGGTGCAGCGCATGACGCAGCAGGGCGAGATGCCGACCGCCGCCATGCTGGAGGGGCTGGTGATCCTGGTTTCGGGGGCGATGCTGCTGCTGCCGGGTTTTTTCACCGACGTGCTCGGCCTGCTCGGTCTGGTGCCGCCCCTGCGCCACGCCCTGGTCGCCGCGGTCCTGCGCCGTGGCCTGCCCCGGCCGCCGCGCCCGTCCGGGCCGGCCTCCGGCCCGCGCCGTGGCCCGGCGACTCTCGAAGGTCAGTACACCCGGGAAGACGACTGAAGGCAGTTTTCTGTCGCGCCCGCCCTTGACTCTCCCCAACTCGTCATTATTATTAGCACTCACCTGCGGCGAGTGCTAACAAAGGTGCGCGCCGCGCGGCTTCATTACCGCAGACTCCGCTGCGGTCTATTTCAAGAAAAATCATCAGCTTAAGAGGGTAACTGAGCATGAAAATTCGTCCCCTGCATGATCGCGTCATTGTTCGTCGCAAGGAAGAGGAGCGGATGTCCGCCGGTGGCATCGTGATCCCGGACAGCGCCACCGAGAAGCCGATTCAGGGCGAGGTGGTTGCCGTGGGCAAGGGCAAGATCCTGGACAACGGCGAAGTCCGTGCGCTGGATGTGAAGGCCGGTGATAAGGTGCTGTTCGGCAAGTATGCCGGCACCGAGGTCAAGGTCGACGGCGAGACCCTGCTGGTCATGCGCGAAGAAGACCTGATGGGCGTGATCGAGGGCTGAGTCCGCTCCGTCCCACCGTACTAAAGCCAACGAATTACAGAGGATCGATACAAGATGAGTGCAAAAGAAGTCAAGTTCGGTGATGTCGCCCGTCACGGTATGCTGCGTGGCGTCAACATTCTGGCCAACGCGGTCAAGGTGACCCTGGGTCCCAAGGGCCGCAACGTGGTGCTGGAGAAGTCCTTCGGCGCCCCCACCATCACCAAGGACGGCGTCTCCGTCGCCAAGGAAATCGAACTGAAGGACAAGTTCGAGAACATGGGCGCGCAGATGGTGAAGGAAGTGTCCTCCAAGACCTCCGACATCGCCGGTGACGGCACCACCACCGCTACCGTGCTGGCCCAGTCCATCGTCATCGAGGGCATGAAGTCGGTGACCGCCGGCATGAACCCGATGGACCTGAAGCGCGGTATCGACAAGGCCGTGGTGGCCGCGGTCGAGGCGCTGAAGAAGATGTCCAAGCCCTGCACCGACAGCAAGGCCATCGCCCAGGTCGGCACCATCTCCGCCAACTCCGACGACTCCATCGGCAAGATCATCGCCGATGCCATGGACAAGGTGGGTAAGGAAGGCGTCATCACCGTGGAAGACGGTTCCGGCTTTGAGAACGAGCTGGACGTGGTGGAAGGCATGCAGTTTGACCGTGGCTACCTGTCGCCGTACTTCGTCAACAACCAGCAGACCATGACTGCTGAGCTGGACAACCCGTTCATCCTGATCCACGACAAGAAGATCTCCAACATCCGCGAGCTGCTGCCGGTGCTGGAAGGCGTGGCCAAGTCCAGCCGCCCGCTGCTGATCATCGCCGAGGACGTAGAGGGCGAGGCCCTCGCCACCCTGGTGGTCAACACCATTCGCGGTATCGTCAAGGTCGCCGCCGTCAAGGCGCCGGGCTTCGGTGACCGCCGCAAGGCCATGCTGCAGGACATCGCCATCCTCACCGGCGGTCAGGTGATCTCCGAAGAGGTCGGCCTGTCCCTGGAGAAGGCGACCCTGGATGACCTGGGCACCGCCAAGAAGGTGGTCGTCGCCAAAGAAAACACCACCATCATCGATGGCGCCGGCAAGGCTTCCGACATCAAGGCCCGCGTCGAGCAGATTCGTGCCCAGATGGAAGAGACCACCTCCGACTACGACCGTGAGAAGCTGCAGGAGCGCATGGCCAAGCTGGCCGGTGGCGTGGCGGTGATCAAGGTCGGTGCGGCCACTGAAGTGGAAATGAAGGAGAAGAAGGCCCGCGTCGAAGACGCCCTGCACGCCACCCGCGCCGCAGTGGAAGAAGGCGTGGTTCCCGGCGGCGGTGTCGCCCTGATCCGTGCTTTGGAAGCCATCAAGGGCCTCAAGGGCGACAATCACGAGCAGGACGTCGGCATCAGCATCGCCCGTCGTGCCATGGAAGAGCCGCTGCGCCAGATCGTGGCCAACGCCGGTGAAGAGCCGTCCGTCATCGTCAACAAGGTGAAGGAAGGCAAGGGCAATTTCGGCTACAACGCCGCCAACGGCGATTTCGGCGACATGATCGAAATGGGTATCCTGGACCCCACCAAGGTGACCCGTTCCGCGCTGCAGAATGCGGCCTCCATCGCCGGCCTGATGATCACTACCGAGGCCATGGTGGCCGAGCTGCCGAAGGAAGAGAAGGGTGGCGCGCCGGACATGGGTGACATGGGTGGTATGGGCGGTATGGGCATGATGTAAGCCCTCCGCGCTCCGCGCATGAAAAAGCCCCGCCGGGAGACCGGCGGGGCTTTTTTGTTTCAGGGTCAAGGTTGGCGGGCTGAAGCCGGCCCTACAGTGCTGCTTTAAACCTTCACGTACAGCCAGCCTTCCTGTAGTCGATCCACCACCCGCTCCAGGCCGGATTTGGTGGTGCCGACCTCGGGCAGCAGATGGGTATCGATGCCTTGGTCCTGCAGCCAGCGCAGGGTGTTGGCACAGCCCAGCACGGCGAGGTTGTCGTACTTGCGGATCAGCTCTTGGGTACGCTGCGGATAGGGCGACACGTCGGAGCGCAGCAGGGCGATGCCCTCACCGTTGGCCACCACCTCCAGCTTGATGGGGATGCCGCGTAGGCGGTAGGAACTGAGCAGGGTTTCCACCTCGTCCAGGGCGTAGCGCAGCTTGTTGGCGTCGCTGGTGGTGATATGCAGCACCACGTTCTGTTGCATGCCTTGGGCGGACAGCAACTGCACGGTCTGGAAGGCGTCCAGCTCCTGCCGTTCATAGGTGGCCAGTTGCGGCAGCGTCGGCGCGGTGGCCTGCGGCCCATGGGCAAACCAGCCGGCCACGGCGCCCACGGCCAGCAGCACGGTGGCGGCGACCGCATCACTGAGGCGCCAGCGTCGGCGCGGTGCCGGATGCGACGGGGCCTCCGGCGGCTCGGCGTAGGCATGGCGCACCATGTCCTGCACGCGGCGGATTTCGCATACCTTGCGGCTCAGGTTCTCATCGCGCTTCAACGCCACGAAAATCTGCTCCTGTTCCTCGGGACCGAGCTGGTCGTCGACGAAGGCATGCAGCTGTTCATCCGAGAAGTGTTGGGTAGTCATTTGACCCTCACCAGCCTGGCTTCGTTGTGTGGGGCGGCCGCAGCCGCATCAATCAGTTTTTCCTTCAATGCCTGGCGCGCGCGGCACAGGCGGCTCATGACGGTGCCGATGGGAATGGTCAGGATCTCCGCCACCTCGGCATAGCTGAATCCTTCCAGGTCGACCAGGGTGAGTACCTCGCGCTGGCCCTGTGGCAGACGCGCTACCGCGTTGCGTACCCGATGCACGGTCTGCATCTGCTGGTTGGCGTCCTCCGGGCTGGAGTCGCTCTGGAACTCGTTTTCGTCGAACTCCTGCAGGTCGCGGCGGCTGCGCAGATGGCCGCGCCAGCAGTTGGTCAGGATACTGAATAGCCAGCTATCCATGGCCTCGAAGGAGCGCAGGCTGGCGGCGCTTTTCATCGCCTGCAGCATGGTTTCCTGCACCAAATCGTCGGCCAGATGCGTGTTGTGGCACCAGGAATAGGCCACCCGGTACAGCCGCTTGCGGTTTTGCTCGAGACGGTTGTTGAAGTCGTGCGAGCGGCAAAACATTCCCAATATGCCCATCTTGTCCTCCACTTGCGCTTGGTCGTTGTTTTAATTGTTATCCGGCGTCTGGTGCGCCCTGTTAACTGTAGATGGCCGCCGCGATGGAAATATTCCATCGCGGCGGCCCGGAATAAAAATGTGCTACAGCCCATCTTAACCCCGCAGACAACACGCGCAAACCCCGCGGCCTTTAACACTGGTTTCAGTGGGGTTTTGCCGGTTGTCCACGCTTGGACGTGCGGTCCGTCCCCCGATTCGCGGGCCGCATGTTGTCGTGGGGATCCTCCTTTCCCCCACCTTGGGCTGGGATTCATCCGGTATCCGTATCGGTTTGAATCCCGGTTTTTTTACGCCGTGCCGCGCGGACCGGCGGTACTGCTACAATCGGGCCATTCTTCTCCATGGCCGGCTCGAACGTGACCTCCGAACCCATTTTCAGCGACGCCCTGCGCGCCATCCCCCAGCCTTTGCAGGAGCGGGTGCAGCGGCAGTGGCAGTTTTTTCTCGAATCCTCCCCGGCAGTCGTCTTTGCGCCGGAGTTTCTTGCCGAACTGGCCCGGGTGTGGGCGTGCAGCGAGTTTGTGGCCGACGCCTGCGTGCGTCACCCGGCACTGTTGCAGGATTTGTATACGAGCGGTGACCTGCGGCGCAGCTATGCCGCCGGCCACTATCGGCAGCAACTCGCGGCCCTGCTGGACGGGGTGCCCGAGGAGGCCCAGTTGGGCGTGTTGCTGCGTCGCTACCGCCGCCGTGAAATGGTGCGCATTGCCTGGCGCGACCTCGCCGGCCATAGCGAACTGAACGAGGTGGTGACCGACCTGTCGGCCCTGGCCGACGCCTGCATCGATCTGGCGCTGGAGCATCTGTACCGCTGGCAATGCGAGCAGTGGGGCATTCCCAGTAACGCCGATGGCGTGCCGCAGCGCATGGTGGTGTTGGGCATGGGCAAGCTCGGTGCGCACGAACTCAATTTCTCCTCCGATGTGGACCTGATCCTGGCCTATCCCGAGGACGGCGAGACCCGCGACGGGCGGCGCAGCACCACCAATCAGGAGTTCTTCATCCGCCTCGGCCAACGCCTTGGCAACGTGCTGAGCAACCCCACCGCCGAGGGTTATGTGTTCCGCGTCGACACCCGCCTGCGCCCCTTTGGCGAGTCCTCCGCCCTGGCGCTGTCCTTCGATGCCATGGAGGATTACTACCAGGTACACGGCCGCGAGTGGGAGCGCTACGCCATGATCAAGGCGCGGGTGGTGGCGGGCGACAAGGAGGCGGGCGCGGAGCTGATGGCCATGCTCAAGCCCTTCGTCTATCGCCGCTACGTGGACTACGGCGCCTTCCAGTCGCTGCGCGAGATGAAGGCGATGATCGGTCGCGAGGTACAGCGCAAGGGCATGGAGGACAACGTCAAGCTGGGCGCCGGCGGTATCCGCGAGGTGGAGTTCATCGGTCAGGCCTTTCAGCTGATCCGTGGTGGGCGCGAGCCGACCCTGCAGGTGCGGCGCATCCTCACCGTGCTGGAGGCCCTGCGCGGCTTTGGCTGGCTGCCCGATTTCGTGGTGGATGAGCTGACCGAGTCCTACATCTTTCTGCGCAACACCGAACACCGCATCCAGGAATACCAGGACCGCCAGAGCCACGACCTGCCCGAGGACGACACCGGCCGCCTGCGTCTGGCCTGGAGCATGGGTTTCGACAACTGGGCGGCCTTCGAGACCGTGCTGCGCGATCACATGCGTCGCGTGCACCAGCATTTCGAGCAGGTGTTCGCCGCACCGCAGACCGAACACGCCGAGTCCGACAGCCTGGACCTCACCGGCGTGTGGCAGGGCAATCTGGATCAGGAGCAGGCCTGCCACGCCCTGGCCCAGGCCGGCTACGGCGATACCGCGGAGGTGTATCGTCTGGTGCAGCAGGTACGCCAGGGCCGTGCCTTTTTGAGCCTGAGCGCCCAGGGGCGCACGCGCATGAATCACCTGATCCCGTTGCTGCTGGGCGCCGTGGGACAGGGCGAGCAGCCGGACATCACCCTGCAGCGTCTGCTGCACCTGGTGGAAACCATCGCCAAGCGCAGCTCCTATCTGGCCCTGCTGGTGGAAAATCCCATGGCCCTGTCACAACTGGTGCGCCTGTGCGGCGCCTCGCCGTGGATTGCTTCGCAGCTGGCGCACTATCCGCTGCTGCTGGATGAACTTCTTGATCCGCGCTCGTTGTACGCACCGCCGCGGCGCAAGGAGCTGTCCAACGAGCTGCGCCAGCGCATGATGTATGTGGCCGCGGATGACCAGGAGGCGCAGATGGATGCCCTGCGCCACTTCAAGCAGGCCAATACCCTGCGGGTGGCCGCCGCCGACGTGATGGAGGCGGTGCCGCTGATGGTGGTGAGCGATCACCTTACCGAGCTGGCCGAGGTGTTGCTGGACGAAACCCTGACCCTGGCCTGGCGCCACATGATCGGCCGCCACGGCCGCCCTGCCTGCGGTGAGGGCCGTGCCTGTGACACCGGCTTTGCCATCATCGCCTACGGCAAGCTGGGCGGCATCGAGCTGGGTTATGGCTCCGACCTGGACATCGTGTTTCTGCACAGCAACGAAAGCGAAGGCCGCCAGACCGACGGTGAGCGGCCGGTGGACAACGCCGTGTTCTACGCCCGCATGGCCCAGCGCATCATCCATATCCTCGGCACGCGCACCCCCGCCGGCGTGCTGTACGAGGTGGATACCCGTCTGCGCCCCAGCGGCGCCTCCGGCCTGCTGGTGTCCGGCCTCGATGCCTTTGCCGCCTACCAGGGCACTGAGGCATGGACCTGGGAGCATCAGGCCCTGGTGCGCGCCCGCGGCGTGGCCGGCGACCCGGCGGTGATCGAGTCCTTCGAGCAGATCCGCCGCCAGATTCTCGGCCGGCGGCGCGAGCAGGAAAAACTGCGCCAGGAGGTGCGTGAAATGCGCGAGCGCATGCGCGCGCAACTGGCCAAAGGCGGAACGGAAAAGTTCGATTTGAAACAAGACCCCGGTGGTATCGCGGACATAGAATTTATGGTGCAATATGGCGTTCTGGCGTGGGCGCACGCGCATCCCGCCCTGCTTGATTTCACCGACAATATCCGCCTGCTCGAACGCCTGGCGCAGGCCGGACGGCTACCGTCGGCCGACGCCGAACTGCTGGCCGACGCCTATCGTGCCTACCGCGCCCGGGTGCACCGGCTCACCCTGCTGGAGCAGCCGGCGCTGGTAGGGGGCGGCGAGTTCGACGCACTGCGCGCGCAGGTGTCGCGCATCTGGCGCGAATTGATGGAATGAATTTTGTGCTGCCGCGGTCCGCGGCGTAACGGTTATTCAAGTTTGTATTGAGGAGAATTTTTGATGTCGATGTCTGACCGCGACGGCCTGATCTGGCTGGATGGCGAAATGGTGCCCTGGCGTGAGGCCAAGACCCACGTGCTGACTCATACTCTGCACTATGGTATGGGTGTGTTCGAGGGCGTGCGCGCCTACAAGACCGACAAGGGTACGGCCATCTTCCGCCTCAAGGAGCACACCGATCGCCTGTTCCGCTCGGCGCACATCCTGATGATGCCGATGCCGTTCGACAAGAACACCCTCAATGAGGCGCAGCGCGCCGTGGTGCGCGAGAACAATCTGGAGTCGGCCTACATTCGCCCGATGTGCTTCTACGGTTCCGAGGGCATGGGCTTGCGCGCCGACAACCTCAAGGTGCACGTGATGGTCGCCGCCTGGACCTGGGGCGCCTATCTCGGCGCCGAGGGCATGGAGAAAGGCATTCGCGTGCGTACCTCGTCGTTCACGCGCCATCACGTCAACATCACCATGTGCAAGGCCAAGGCCAATGGCAACTACATGAACTCCATGCTGGCCCTGCGCGAGGCACTGTCCTGCGGCGTGGACGAGGCCATGCTGCTGGACAATGAAGGCTACGTGGCGGAAGGTTCCGGCGAGAACATCTTCATCGTGCGCAACGGCGTGATCTATACACCGGATCTCACTTCGGCGCTGGACGGCATCACCCGCGACACCATCTTCCGTCTCGCCGCCGAAATTGGTCTGACCATCAAGGAAAAGCGCATCACCCGTGACGAGGTGTATATCGCCGATGAGGCATTCTTCACCGGCACCGCCGCCGAGGTGACACCGATCCGCGAGGTGGATAACCGCGCCATCGGCAGCGGCAGCCGCGGCCCGATCACCGCGCGCCTGCAGGCGATGTATTTCGATCAGGTACACGGCCGCCGTGCGGAAAATGCGGACTGGCTCACCTACGTCAAGTGACAGGGTGATTTCAATGTGGGGCGGACTGCGGTCTGCCCCACGATCAGGGGATACAGGAGACAATCCATGAGCAGTGCAGCAGCCCAGGCCAAGAACGGCACGACGCAGCGTTACTACGAAGTGACGGCAGCGGATCTGCCGGTGCACTGCCCCATGGACAGCTCCAGCCTGTGGAACATGCATCCCCGCGTCTATCTGCCCATTGCGGAAAAGGGTGAAGCCACCTGCCCCTACTGTGGCGCCCGCTATGTCCTCAAGGGCAAGGTCGGCGGCCACTGAAATCCGTCAGCGCACTTTAGCCCCTGGCTCCTGGTATTCAATGAAACTGCACATCCCCGATTTTTCTTCCAGCCGCGTGCTCGTCGTCGGCGATCTGATGCTGGATCGCTATTGGCACGGTGACACCTCGCGCATCTCTCCCGAAGCTCCGGTGCCGGTGGTCCACGTCGGCGAGGCCGAGGAGCGTCCCGGTGGTGCCGGCAACGTGGCGCTCAACATCGCCGCACTCGGCGGCCGCGCCGCCGTCATCGGTCTCACCGGCCAGGACGAGGCGGCGGACGTGCTGCGTCGCCGGCTCGAAAGCGAAGGTGTCGAATGCCATTTCGAGCGGTTGGAAAAGTATTCCACCATCACCAAGCTGCGTGTGATCAGCCGTCATCAGCAATTGATCCGCTGCGACTTCGAGGACGGCTTTCAGGGCCACGACCCGCAGGGACTCATCGCGCTGTTCCAGGCGCAGGTGGCGGCGGCCGGCGCGGTGGTGCTGTCCGATTACGGCAAGGGCACGCTGCGCGCGGTGCGTGAGCTGATCAGTGCGGCGCGCGCCGCCGGCAAGCCGGTGCTGATCGATCCCAAGGGTACCGATTTCGAGAAGTATCGCGGTGCCACCCTGATCACCCCCAACCTGGCCGAGTTCGAGGCGGTTGTGGGACGTTGCCACGGCGAAGACGATCTGGTGGCCAAGGGCGAGAACCTGCGCCGCCATTTGAATCTGGAAGCGCTGCTCATCACCCGCAGCGAGCGCGGCATGACCCTGTTGCGCGAGGACCATGCGCCGCTGCACCTGCCCACCCGCGCGCGCGAGGTGTTCGACGTCACCGGTGCCGGTGACACCGTGTTGTCCACGCTCGCGGCAGCACTGGCTGCGGGCCAGGACCTGGCCGATGCCACCGCGCTGTCCAATGTTGCCGCCGGCGTGGTGGTGGGCAAGCTGGGCACCGCCACCGTCAACGTGCAGGAACTGGGCAAGGCGCTGCGCGATCAGAATGAAATGGAACTGGGCATGGTCGATGAGGACCACCTGGTCGCCCTGGTGCGCGAGGCCAAGGCCCATGGCGAGACCGTGGTGATGACCAACGGCTGCTTCGATATCCTGCACGCCGGTCATGTCACCTATCTGCAGCAGGCGCGCCGCCTCGGCGACCGCCTGATCGTTGCCGTCAACGACGATGCCTCGGTGAAGCGGTTGAAAGGCCCCGAGCGTCCGGTCAACACCATGGAACGGCGCATGTTCGTGCTCGCCGCGCTCGGCTGCGTCGATTGGGTGGTGCCGTTCTACGAAGACACGCCGACGCGCCTGATCTGCAAGGTTCAGCCCGACATCCTGGTCAAGGGCGGCGACAACAACCCGGCCAACATCCCAGGCGGTGACTGCGTGCGCGAAGCCGGCGGCCAGGTGTTGGTGATGGATTATGTGGATAACTGCTCCACCACCGGCCTCATCAAGGCGATCCGCGCCACGGCCAAGACCGATTGACGGGATGACCACGCCCGCCGAGTTTTCGACCGATGTAGTGATCTGCGGCGGCGGTGTCGCCGGCCTGTGGCTGCTGGCGCGGCTGCGCCAGCAGGGCTACAGCGCCGTACTCATCGAATCCGCTGTGCTTGGTGCCGGTCAGACGCGCTACGCCCAGGGCATCATCCATGGCGGCACCAAATATGCCCTCACCGGCGCGGTCAGCGGCTCCAGCGAGGCCATCGCAGCGATGCCGCCGTTGTGGCGCGCCTGTCTCGAAGGCCACGGCGAGATCGATCTGCGCGCCGTGCGTCTGATGTCCGATCACCAGTATCTTTGGTCCACCGCCAGCCTCACCTCACGCATGGCCGGTTTCTTCGCCAGCAAGATGATGCGCAGCCGCATTGCGCCACTGGAAGCCAGTGATTATCCCACTGTATTTCGTCATCGCGATTTCCGCGGTCAGGTGTATCGGCTGGAGGAGCCGGTGCTGGACACCGCTGCCCTGGTGCATGCCCTGGCCTCTCCCCACGAGCAGGCGATCTGGCGCGGCACCGTGGTGCAGGCCGTGGCCGGAGCAGACGGCATTCAACTGACGTTGCAGGACGGTGCGCAGCAGCGCAGCATCGCCGCCCGCCGTCTGGTGCTCACCGCAGGCAAGGGCAACGCCGCACTGCTGCAACTCCTGGGACGCGATGCGCCGCAGATGCAGACGCGCCCCCTGAAGATGGTGATGGTGCGCGGCGATCTGCCGCAGGGGGTGTATGCCCACTGTCTCGGCGCCAGCACCAACCCGCGTCTCACCATCAGCACGCACTACGACAGCCAGCGCCGCACCGTGTGGTATCTGGGCGGTGATCTGGCGGAGGAGGGCGTGCGCCGCAGTGACGCCGAACAATTGGCTGCCGCGCGCCATGAACTGGCGACACTGCTGCCGTGGATCGATTTCTCGCAGTGCGAATTCGCCACCCTGGATATCGACCGCGCCGAACCGCGCATGCCCGACTGCCGCCGTCCCGACGACGTGTTTGCTGATGAGCGCGCTGGTGTGATCACCGCCTGGCCCACCAAGCTCGCCTTTGCGCCGCGTCTGGCGGCGCGTATCGCAGAGATGTTGCACCAGGCAGGCGTCGTCCCGGCCGCTGCCGTGGTGAAGCCGCCCGCGTGGCGGTTCCCCGGCTATGCGCTGCTGCCGTGGCAGGAGGATGAACGATGGAGTTGAGGGCGCTGGGTTCGACCGGCCTTCAGGTGAGCCCGCTGGGACTCGGCACGGTGAAGATCGGCCGCGATCAGCAGGTGAAGTATCCGACCGGCTTCACGATTCCCGACGATGCCGCGGTACGTGAATTGTTTGACCTGGCGTGGGAACTGGGCATCAACGTGCTCGATACCGCGCCAGCCTACGGCAACAGCGAGGAGCGCCTCGGTCAACTGTTGCCACGCAAGAACGACTGGGTCATCGTCGGTAAGGTGGGCGAGATATTTGAACATGGCCAGTCGTCTTTTGATTTCTCCGCCGCCTATACGCGGATGAGCATTGAGCGCAGTCTCAAGCGTCTCGGTCGCGATTATATCGACGTCGTGCTGGTGCATTCCGACGGCGACGACATGCGCATCATCCGTGAAGAGGCAGTGTGCGATACGCTGCAGCAGCTCAAGCATGAGGGCTTGATTCGCGCCGTCGGCATGTCCACCAAGACGGTCGACGGCGGCCTCTGGTGCGTGGAGCACATGGACGTGGTAATGGCCAGCTACAATCCGGTCTATACCGACGAACTGCCGGTGTTGCAGCGTGCCGCGCAGTTGAACAAGGGTGTGCTGATCAAGAAAGGCCTGCAGAGCGGCCATGCACAGAACGTGGAAGACGCCCTGCGCTTTGTCTTCGCCCAGCACGCGGTGCACAGTGTCATCGTCGGTACCATCAATCCGCTCCATCTGCGCGACAACGTCGCCATCACCGAGCGGGTGTTGGCGGGCCGCTGATGGTCGCTGCATCGCGCATACTGGTGGTCGGCCCGGCCTGGGTAGGCGACATGGTCATGGCGCAAAGCCTGTTCATGACGTTGGTGGCGCGTGGCGCGAAGGTCGATGTGGTGGCGCCGCAGTGGTCCCTGCCCCTGCTGGCACGCATGCCCGAGGTCTGCCGCGTCGTCGCTCTGCCGGTAGGGCACGGTAGCCTGGGTCTGGCGGTGCGCTGGCACATTGGCCGTACCTTGCGTGCCGGTCACTATGACCAGGCCATCGTGCTGCCACGTTCGTTCAAGGCAGCCCTGATTCCCTTTTTTGCCCGAATTCCGCTTCGCACCGGTTATCGCGGCGAAATGCGCTATGGCCTCATCAACGACAGGCGCACGCTGGACAAGGCGCGGTTGCCGCGCGTGGTGCAGCGCTATGTCGCCCTCGGCCTGCCTCCGGATGCGGCGTTGCCGCCACCGGAGATTCCGTTGCCGCATCTTGCCGTGGATACCGGCAATCGCACCCGCCTGGTGCAGGAGTTCAGCCTCGACCTGGCGCGCCCGGTGGTGGCACTATTGCCCGGCGCCGAGTACGGCCCGGCCAAGCGCTGGCCGCTGGAGCATTACGCTGCACTAGCGCGCGAGCTACTTGTTGCCGGGTACCAGGTGTGGGTCATCGGCTCAACCAAGGAGCAGGCCGATGGTGCCGCCATCGTCGCTGGCGCGCCGGATACGCTCAATCTGTGCGGACGGACGCGGCTGGAGGATGCCGTGGATCTGCTGTCGCTAGCAGCAGCTGCGGTGAGCAACGATTCCGGCCTGATGCACGTGGCCGCAGCAGTGGGCATACCGCTGGTGGCGTTGTACGGTTCGTCGAGCCCGGACTATACGCCGCCGCTGTCGTCCCGGGCGCAGGTACTGTATCGTGACCTGGAGTGCAGCCCCTGTTTCGAGCGGATGTGCCCGCTGGGCGATACCCCCTGTCTTACGGGCATCGCACCGGCCGCAGTGATGGCGGCACTGAATATGCTATGGAGCCGGCAAAGCGATGGCTAAGATTTCCGCTTGCATCATCTCCTTCAACGAAGAGCAGAAGATCGAGGAGTGTCTGCGTAGCCTCGCTGGCATCGCCGATGAGATCATCGTCGTCGACTCTCTCAGCACCGACCGCACGCTGGAGATCGCCGGCCGCTATACGGACAAAATATTCCACCAGAAATTTCTTGGCCATGTGGAGCAGAAGAATCTGGCGGTCAGTCACGCCAGCCACGACTGGATACTGAGCCTGGATTGTGATGAGCGCCTGTCGCAGGAGCTGCGCGAGTCGATCCTGGCGTTGAAGGACGGACTGAGTGAAGAACGTGCCTACCGCATGGCGCGCAAGACCTTTTATGTCTACCGCTGGCTCAACCACTGCTGGTATCCGGATCGCAAGGTGCGCCTGTTCAACAAGCGCAATGCGCGCTGGGGTGGCACCAATCCCCATGATCGGGTGGTGATGGATGACGGTGTGCAGGTGGTCGACCTCAAGGGCGATATCCTGCACTATTCGTTCAGCAGCATTTCCGAACACCTGCGCACTATCGACAACTTCACCGAAATCGGCGCGCGCGAGATCATTGCGAAGGGCAAGAAGGTTTCCCTGTTGTCACCGCTGAGCCATGGCCTGTGGACCTTTATCCGTCTGTATTTCGTCAAACGCGGTTTTCTCGACGGCCTGGCGGGGTTCATCGTCGCCACGCTGTCCTTCATGCATGCCTTCGTCAAATATGCCAAGGTGCTGTTGCACCAGCGTCAACCGGGGCGGAGCCGGCTGTGAAAATACTCGAACTGTGCACTTCCGACGGCGTCGGCGGACTCGAATTGTATGCCTTGCGCACCACACAGGCGCTGCAACGTCAGGGGCATGAAGTGATGGCCGTGGTGAGGCCCGGCACCATGCTGGAGCGGCGTCTGCACGAGCAGGGGTTGGCGCACGTTACCTTGGCGCGGCGCAGCCGTACCCTGCCGCTACTGGCAGCCTGGCGCCTGGCGCGGCTCATCGATCAGGCTGGCGTGGACGTGGTACACATGCACTGGGGCCACGACCTGCTGCTGGCCGCCCTCGCCAAGCGCTGGGCCAGCCGCCCGGTGCGCCTGGTGTATACCCGGCAGATGGCTCTGACCCGCGCCAAGGCCGATGCCTACCATCGCTTTCTCTATCGGCAGATCGATCTGTATCTCACCATCACCGACAAGCTGCTGCGTCAGGCGCGGCAGTTGTTGCCCCTGCCGGAGGAGCGCGTGCAGCGACTGTACTACGGCGTGCCGGCACCGGAGCCGCTTGGCGCGGGCGAGAGGCGGGCGCTGCGTCATTCATTGCATATCCCGGAACGCGTCTTTGCCATCGGTCTCATCGGCCGCATGGAGGAGCAGAAGGGACAGCATTTGCTCATCGAGGCGGTACAGCACCTGCGCGCCGTCGGGATTCCGGCCCATGCCACTTTGATCGGCCCGGCCATGGACGCGGCCTATGAGCAGCGGCTGCGGCGCGAGATCGAAGAGAGGGACTTGCGCGAGATCGTGGTGTTGCATGGTCCGCACAAATCGCCCATGGAGGTGATGCCTGCCTTCGATGCCGTCGTGCTCACCACACGCATGGAGACCTTCGGTCTGGTGTTGGCCGAGGCGATGCGCTGCGGCGTGGCGGTGGTTGGCACCAATGCAGGCGGTGTGCCGGAGATTATCGAGGACGGCGTAACCGGTTTATTGTTCACGCCGGAAGATGCCGCCCATCTGGCGCGCCAGCTGGAACATCTGGCGCGCAACGACACGTTGCGTCGCCAGTTGGCGGCGGCGGGCAAGGCGCGCGCCGACGATCTGTTTGCGGAAGAAAAACACTACCAGCGCCTGGCGGCGGTGTTGCTCGGCACCAACGCGCCCGATTGAAAGTTACTCGACTGGAGCCAAGTCCTCTTGGTGAATGCCGGGTGACTATCCCCCAAGGAACTGTCGGCTGATGGCCTGTGCCGCAGCAGCAAGGTCCACCCCACTCATATCCGATTCCTCCGCCGTAATCTCTGGCGTGAACGCCAGCCGACGCGACGGCGTATTGAGTGTCTGCCAACGCAGCGGCGTGGCGGAACGGCGGCGCGGATAGAAGGCCGCCGTGGGCACGTCGAGGGCGCCGGCCACATGCAACGGACCGGTGGAGCCGCTGATGAACAGGTCCATGGCGGCGATGTGGCGCGCGTAGTCGACGATGCCGCCGGCGCGCAGGATGGTGTGAGGCCGTGTTTCGAGCAGGGCGGCCAGCGTCTCCGCCTTGAAGTCCTCGCCCGGGCCGCAGCCGATGACGAAGTGCAGCGGGTGTGCGCTGTGCAGCGCTGCCGCGAGCGCGGCGTATTGTTCCAGTGACAGGTTGCTGGCCGAGCCGCCGCTGCCGGGATGGATCAAGACCAGGCGCATTTGCGCGTCGACGCCATGCTCACGACAGAAATTTTGACGCAGCTCCGTGGACGCTTCGGCCGGAAACTTCAGGTAGGGCGCTGCTGGTAGTGCGGCTTCCGCCATGCGTTGATCGGCCAGAAAGCGCCGCACCAGATCGACGTTGTATTCCCATTCCGGTTTTTCCGAACGGGAACGGCGTTGTCTCAGACGGTGGTTGTAGAACACCTGGGCAAGCTTGGTCGCTGGGGCGAGGCGGTAGGGAATGCGGGCCGCCAGGCAGGCGGTGGCAATCGTACCGCTGGAGAACAGGGTGATGACGGCGTCGTAGTGCTGTGCGCGCAGCCTTTGCACCAGAGTCAGCCAGTTGCCGAATTCACTGCTCCCTTCCGGCAGCAGCATGATGTCATCAACCCATGGGCACAGCCCGGCCATCGGCCGGGTGTACTCACGCGCCAGCAGGTGTATCTCCGCCTGCGGCAGACTGGCCTTGAGCAAGGCCAGCGCCGGCCAGGTGAGCATGAAGTCGCCCAGTTTGTCGGTGCGGACAACGAGCAGCTTCACGGCACGGCCTGATCAAGTCCGCGCTGGCAGCGCCACAGGTTTTGGGTCCGGGTTTCCGCCATGATCTGACGATTACGCTCGCTGACCACATAGCTGCGTGGATGGTGCAGATGATAAACCGTGGCCAGAAACTTGATGTTCTTGATGTGGTAGCCCGCCGCATTCAGACGCCACTCCATATCCGAGTCTTCGCCGATACCGGGGCTCTCGAACTCTTCATTGAAACCGTTTACCGCCTCCAGCGCGGCGCGCGAGCAGGAGAAGTTACTGCCGACGATGTGGATGGGCCGCTTGTGCGTCAATCGATGCAGTAGCGGCGAGACGAAACCGAATTCATAGTTCTTGATGCCATCATTATGCAGGGCGCGGGACAGCGTCAGATAGTGCCATGGATTTTCCAGTTGGCGCAGGAAGTCCGGCTGTTCGATGAGTCGCTGTGAGTAAAGCGGCCCCAGCTCGACGCGCCGGCCGGCGCATACCGCCTGCGGTTCGGCCTGGTGGAGATGCGCTTCCACGAAGCGGCTATGGGGGACGCAGTCGCCGTCGATGAAAATGAAATAGTCGCTGTGTGCGGCACGGATGGCGCGGTTCAGGGCACGATTTTTGCGAAACCCGGCATCTTCCTGGGTCAGGTGCGACAGATTGGGTAGGCGGACCTGATAGGGCCGAAGAAATTCGGCCACGTTGGCTGCGGCCCCATCCTCAGAAATCAGGATTTCGAAGTCTTGAAAGCTTTGCCAGTGCAGCGTGTCCAAAATAGCACGCAGCTTGGCAATATCCTTGTAGATGGAAACAACCAGAGTCGCCTTATACTGCGCCACGGAGGTGTTCCGTCAGCCAGCCGACAACAGCTTGTCGAAATAGGCGATGGTGGGGCGCAAGCCTTCCTCTAGCCTGACGCATGGCTCCCAAGCCAGCTTTTCCTTTGCCAGCCGAATATCCGGCTGGCGCTGCCTTGGGTCATCCTGCGGCAGCGGGAGGTGGATGAGCTTGGAGCGTGAACCGGTGAGGGCAATCACCTTCTGCGCCAGCTCGAGGATGGTGAACTCGCCAGGATTACCGGTATTGATGGGGCCGGTGATCTCGTCAGGGGAGTTCATCAGACGCACGAAGACCTCAATGAGGTCGTCCACGTAACAGAAGGATCGTGTCTGTTGACCCTCGCCGTAGACAGTGATGTCTTCACCCTTGAGCGCCTGGATGATGAAATTGGAAACCACGCGGCCATCATTGGGGTGCATGCGCGGGCCGTAGGTGTTGAAAATGCGTGCGACCTTGATCTTCACGCCATGCTCACGGTGGTAGTCGAAGAACAGGGTTTCTGCACAGCGCTTGCCTTCGTCGTAGCAGGAACGAATACCGTTGGGATTGACGTGGCCCCAATAAGACTCGGGCTGCGGGTGCACCTCCGGGTCGCCGTAGACTTCCGAGGTGGAAGCCTGGAATATCTTGGCACCGGTGCGCTTGGCCAGCCCCAGCATGTTGAGAGCGCCGAGCACGCTGGTCTTCAGGGTGTGGATCGGATCATGCTGGTAGTGCGGCGGTGAGGCGGGGCAGGCCAGGTTGTATATCTCGTCCACCTCAACATACAACGGTTGAGTCACATCGTGACGCAAGACCTCGAAGCGCGGGTTGCCCAGCAGGTGCTGGATGTTGTCGCGCGTGCCGGTGAAGAAGTTGTCCAGGCAGAGGACGTCGTGGCCATCGTTGAGCAGCCGCTCACACAGGTGGGAGCCCAGAAAACCGGCACCACCGGTGACCAGGATGCGTTTGCGCAGTGCGTACATCCTTAGCCCCCAACCTTGCCGCGGCCGATGCCGAAATACTCGATGCCCAGCTCAATCATCTGCGCCGGGTCGTATTGGTTGCGGCCGTCGATGATCACCGGTTGCTTGAGCGCCTGCTTGATACGCTTGAAGTCCGGGTTGCGGAACGGCTTCCACTCGGTGACCAGCACCATGGCGTCGGCGCCGTCTAGCACGTCGTACTGGTGTTCGAAGAAACGCACACGGCCGTCATCGAGCCAGCCCTGCTTCATTTCGCGGGTGGCGGTTTCGGTGGCCACCGGGTCGTGGGCGCGGATGTTGGCGCCGGCGGCGATGAGCTGCTCGATGAGTACCAAGGACGGCGCTTCGCGCATGTCGTCGGTGCCGGGCTTGAACGCCAGGCCCCACAGGGCGAAGGTCTTGCCGCTGAGATCCTTGCCGAAGCGGGCGAAGACTTTGTCCGCCAGGCGATATTTCTGGCGGTCGTTGCGCCGTTCCACCGCGTCCAAGACCCAGGCGTCGAGGCCGCTTTCCTGGGCCATGCGCAACAGGGCCTTTACGTCCTTGGGGAAGCAGGAGCCGCCGTAGCCGCAGCCGGGATAGATGAAGTGGTAGCCGATGCGGCGGTCGGAGCCGATACCGAGGCGCACCTGCTCCACGTCCACGTCGAGACGCTCGCACAGGGCGGCGATCTCGTTCATGAAGGAAATCTTGGTGGCCAGCATGGCGTTGGCGGTGTACTTGGTCATTTCCGCCTCGCGCACGCCCATGGTGATGATCACTTCATGGTTGCGCATGAAGGGGGCATAGAGGTCGTGCATCACCTTGGCGGCCTTGTCGGTGTCCGTGCCGATGACCACGCGATCCGGGCGCATGAAGTCATCGATGGCGGCGCCTTCCTTGAGGAATTCCGGGTTGCTCACCACATCGAAGGTCTGTTTGGAGCCGCGTTTGGCGAGTTCGGCCTGTACCGTGGCGCGCACCTTGTCGGCGGTGCCCACCGGGACGGTGGACTTGTCCACCACCACGTTGTAGTCGGCGGTCATGTGCTGGCCCAGTTCGCGGGCCACCGCCAGCACGTATTGCAGGTCCGCCGAGCCGTCCTCGCCGGGCGGGGTGCCCACGGCGATGAAGAACACGCTGGCGCCCTGGGTGGCCTCTTGCAGCGAGGTGGTGAAGTGCAGACGGCCTTCCTTGAAGTTCTTTTCCACCATTTCTTCGAGGCCGGGCTCGTAGATGGGCAGGATGCCGTTCTTCAGCCCTGCGATCTTGCGCGCGTCGATGTCGACGCAGGTGACGGTGTGGCCCATCTCGGCGAAGCAGGTGCCGGTGACGAGGCCGACGTAACCGGTTCCAACGACTGCAATTTCCATGACTGACATATTCCCGTAAGGCAAAGGTGGCCAATTTTACATGATCGGCCGTGCGATAAGTACCTGAGCCCGCGGGCGCCAATGCGCGGTAAGGAAAAATTCACGCACAGGTCACGGTCTGGTCTCTTCCGGCCTGCTGTAGCGCCGAAACTCGCCCATTTTTCCGTCAAAGAGCAGGGATTGCATCAGGGTTGTAGCGGCCATGGCGCGATCTGCCTGAGGCCTATCCCCAGCGCTGCAGGGGGCTGGGGCCTGGCAGACATGATTCGCCAGGGTGCAGGCCGTGCAGGTGGCCGAGGATATGTCGCGGCGGACAAGGCGGTTTCCTTCAACCCAGCCCACGGTGCCGCTCTCGTAATAGTCGGCATACGAGGTCGCGCCTGCACTTAACAGAGACATGCCGGTATGTCCCGGGGCTGCCGGTAGGCCAAGCAGGTCCAGGGCCGTTGGGGCGATATCCCGTTGCGAGTGATAGTGCGGTGATTCACGGGGCGGAACGCCCGGCCCGTGGATGGCGAAAGGTATCAGATGGTTGGTGAAGGCGCGCGGCGAGGGCAGGCCGGCGTGGTCGGCCAGGATCACGAACAGGGTGGGGCCGAATTCGGCGCTGACTGCCTGTTGGAAGTCGCGCAGGGCGGCATCGGCGAAGTGCAGGTTGCTGAGGTAGCGGTTGATGGCGGTGTCGGCGCCGAATGCCGGTGTCACGCCGGCGGGGATCTGGCTGTCGTGGGTGGTGTTGGTATTGATGCCGATGAGGAAGGGTTGCGGCAGGGTGCGCATCTTTTCCAGGGCGAAATCGTAGATGTCGGGGTCGTGCATACCCCAACTGTTTTCCGCGTGGCGCAACGGCCGGCCGCGCAGGTCTTCCCAGCCGTAGCTGTCGGTAAAGCCGAGCAACTGGGCGAAGGCGCCGGTGCCGCTGGTGTTCTTGCGCGTGCCCTGGAAGAAGGCGCTGGCGTAGCCTTCGTCGCGCAGGATGTGCGGCAGGCAGCGGTAGCTGTAGTTCTGCAACTGGCTTTGCGCCACGGTCTGGCCGAGGGGGTTCTGCGCCGAGCAGAGGGTGGCGAACAGGCCCTCGGTGGTGCGGTGGCCGCCGGCGAGCATGCCGTGGGTGGTGAGTGACTGGGCGCGCAGCTCATCGAAGAACGGGGTGGTCACCTGATCGTGGCCGTAGGAGGCCATCCAGGCGGCGGACCAGCTCTCCAGGAACAGTATGACGACGTTGTATGGCACCTCCGGCCTGGGCAGCGGCTGCGGCGCGTAGTCGGCGTACATGGCGCGCACTAGGGCGAGTTGTTCCGGCGTCGGCGCGGCAGTGATGAGCGGGCGGATGGCGTAGGGCGTCACCGAGGAGAACAGGGCGTTGTATACGCCGTTCAGGGCCAGGGTGGCCTGCTGGCCGTTGCCGATCTGTTGGGCGTGCAGCGGTTCCATGGGGACGGCCTGCCAGCCGCCGCGCACGGCGAGGGCGGCGAGCAGCAGTACAGCAAACAGTTGCCCTTCCGGCGCCAGGTGTTGCCACCGGCGTGTTGGGCGCGCCGGCGTGGCATCGCTGGCCAACAGGTGCCAGCCTGCATAGCCGGCGATCACCATGGCGATGAGATGGGCGATGAGGGTGGCGGTGTAGCTGAACAGGGCCATGCGCGCCAGTTCGCCGGCGGAGTTGGCGCCGTCTTTCAGCTCATAGCCCAGGTGGCGCCCCGCCTCGCTGAAATACAGGGTGTCGCCGCCGTGCAGGCCGATGAGCAACAGGGCACCGGAGAGGGTGAACCAGCGCAGCGGGCGCTGCAGCGGCTGGTGCGCCAGGCGGAACACCAGGTGGGCGGCGAGGAAGGCGAGCAGGGCGAAGGCCGCCGCCAGCGCCAGATCGAAGCGCAGTCCCCAGAGCAGCGCGTAGGCCTGTTGCGGCAGCGCCAGGGTGCCGAACAATTCGCGGTGATAGACGGCGAAGGCCGCCTTGCCGAGCCAGGTGACGGCGAGCAGGAACAGCAGGGAGCGCAGAAACAGGCGCAGATGGAGCAGTCTCATAGGCGTCCTTTGCGGGCGGTGGCCATGATGTCGTCCAGGCGTTGCTGCACCTCGGCGGCGCTGATCAGGGCCATGGCGCGCGCATCGCGCACGCGGCTGCCGAAGGGGAGTTGTTCCGGTGCGGCGCCACGCAGCTGCCGCACGGCATCGGCGTAGCGGTCGACCGTCCACGGCGCGCTGAGATAGGGGCGCGCCCGCGCCGGGTTGGTGCAGGCGTACAGGCCGATGACCGGCGTGCCGACGGCGGTGGCGAGGTGGGCCGGGCCGGCATCGGGGGAGAGCAGGACGGTGCCGCGTTGCAGCAGGGCCAGCAGCTGCTTGAGGTCGGAACGGCCGATGGCATCGATGACCGGGTGATGCATCCGGCGCGTGATGTCGTCGCCGTAGCGCCGTTCGACGGCGCGCTTACCGCCGGTGAGCAGGACGCGCATGCCGTGTCGTTCCGCCGCGTAGTCCGCCACGGCGGCATAGCCCTCCGCGGTCCAGTTGCGGTAGTCCTGGCTGGAGCAGGGGCTGATGATCAGGGTGGGCTGGTCGCCGGGCAGCAGTTGTTCGGCGTAGCGTTGCGCCGCCGCGGGGACGGGGATGTCCCAGCGCAGCAGGCGCTGCGTCGCGCCCAGGGCATTGCTGAAGCCGAATAGGCTGTCCAGCACATGCTCGCGCTCACGCGGCGCAATCTGCATGTTGGTGAACAGCCACTGGGCATCCCTGGCGCGGGCGCGGTCGAAGCCGAGCTTGATGGGGGCGTCCACCAGCAGGCTGATCAGGCTGGCGCGCAGCGCCATCTGCATGTGCAGCAGCACGTCGAAGCGGCGGCCGCGCAACTGGCGGCGTACGTCCAGGTAGGCGCGCCACCCCCGGCTTTTGTCAAAGATGATAAAGTCGATGCCCGGAAGGTCGCCCACCAGGGTGTGTTCGGTCTTGCCGATGATCCAGGTGAGGCGCGTGTCGGGCCAGTGGGCCTGCAGCGTGCGCACTACCGGCAGGGTGTGGCTGATGTCGCCGATGGCGGACAGACGCAGGATACACAGACTGGCCGGCGGCGATGTGAGCGGTAGAGAAGGCATGCAACCCATTCAAATCCAAAGCGGAAAGAGCCACATCCTATATGATGCGGACCTGCCGATCCACGCGGAGCCGGCCCTGTTCGAACCGGCGGCCTGGCGCCGGCGCGGCCAGCTGCTGGGCAGTGCGCAGGGCCGCGGCGAGACGGCCTTCGTCGGCGACGGCAGTTACGAATATGTTTTGCGCCATTACCGCCGCGGCGGCCTGCCCGGCCGGCTGGTGCGTGACAGCTATCTGTGGACCGGACTGGAAAACACCCGCGCCTGGCGCGAGTGGCGCCTGACGGCGGAGCTGTATCAACGCGGTCTGCCGGTGCCGCGGCCGGTGGCGGCGCGGGTGGAGCGCAACGGCTTGTTCTACCGCGCCGATCTCATCACCCTGCGTATCCCCGCCGCCCGCTCCCTGGCCCAGGCGCTGGCACAGGGCGCATTGCCAGCGGAACGCTGGCAGGCCATCGGTGCCTGCATCCGCCGCTTCCACGATGCGGGCGTGCATCACGCCGACCTCAACGCCCACAACATCCTGCTCACTGCCGACGGCGTCTATCTCATCGACTTCGATCGCGGCCGCCTGCGCGCCGCGGGGTACTGGCGGCAGGGCAACCTGGCGCGTCTGTTCCGTTCCCTGCGCAAGCTCTACAACGAAAGCCTGGACATCGCTTTCGGCGATGCCGATTGGCAGGCGTTGTTGGCGGGGTACGGCCGAGAGTCAGAATCCTTTTAAGAACACCATTCTTCCAATGCCACCGCGTAGCGCGTGGCCATGTCGCGGCGCCGTTCCACCAGATGTTGTGCGGCCGCGCCCAGGGCGGCGCAGCGCTCCGGCTGCGCCAGCAGTTCAGTCAATACCTGTCCCAGCGCATCGGCATCCCGCACCTGTATCGCGGCGTTATTTTCCAGCAATAGCCGCGCCTCGTCGGCGAAGTTGTCCATGTGTGGGCCAAACACCAGGGCCTTGCCGAGGTGGGCCGCCTCCAACACGTTCTGCCCGCCCTTGGGCACCAGTGAGCCGCCCATGATTACCAACTCCGCGCCCGCCATGAAGCCGGTGAGTTCGCCGAAGGTGTCGGCGAGGTAGACACGGGTGTGGGCGGTGATGTCGTCACCGCGGCTGCGCACGGCGATCTGTTCCGGCGGCAGCGCCAGGTCGCGCAGGATGTCGGGCAGACGCTTGGGGTGGCGCGGCACGATGACCAGCAGGCGGTCGGCGCGCTCGTCCTGTTGCCAGGCGCGCAGCAGCAGCACCTCCTCGCCGTCGCGGGTGGAGGCGGCAAGGACATAGGGGCGCGACAGGGCGACGCTGGCGGCGGCGGCGCGGATGTCGGCGCTGAACTTGATGTTGCCGATCACCTGTACTTTCTCGGCCGGCGCGCCCAGGGCGATGAAGCCCGCCTTGTCCGCCTCGGAGCGGGCCAGTATCGCGCTGGCGCGTTGCAGGGCACAGCGGTACTGGCGGCACAGCCAGCGCGGGGCGTTGCGCGTGCGCACCGACAGACGGCCGTTGACGATGATGAGCGGGATGTGGCGCTTGGCGCAGCCGGCATACAGCGTGGGCCACAGCTCGGTTTCCATGATCAGGGCGCAGCGCGGCCGGTAGTGATCGAAGAAACGGCGCACCGCACCGCGCCAGTCCAGTGGCAGGAACACATGGGGCACGTCGGCGGGCAGGCTGCGCGCGGCGAGGCGGGCGCTGCTCACGGTAGCGGTGGTGAGCAGCAGAGGCGTCTGCGGATGGCGCGCGCGCAGCACCGTGATCAGCGGCAGGGCAGCGTTGAGTTCACCCACCGAGGCGGCGTGCAACCAGATGGGCGCCCGCGGCGCCGCGCCGCGATAGTGGCCGCAGCGCTCGCGCAGATAGCGCCAGGATTTCTCGCGCAATGCCTGCCACAGCGTGTAGCCCAGCCACAGCGGCGTGAGCAGCGCGAACAGCAGACGGTAACGGGCGAGGGCGGCGTCGATCATGGCTGGCGGCGATACAGGTCCGGTTCGCCCTCCGGCCGCGTCTTGAAGCGGCGGTGGATCCACAGGTATTGCTCAGGCATGGCGCGCACCTGCTGTTCCAGTACGGCGTTCACCTGCGTGGCATCGGCGAGGTCGTCGCCGCTGGGGAAGTCTTGCAGTGCCGGCAGCAGCACGATGCGGTAGCCCTGGATGCCCGGCAGGCGCTCGGAGGCGAAGGGCAGCACTGGCGCGCCGGTGAGCTTGGCCAACCGCGCCGTGGTGGTGAGGGTGGCGGTGGCCACGCCGAAGAAGGGTACGAACACCGAGCGCTCGCGGCCGAAGTCCTGATCCGGTGCGTACCACACCGTCTTGCCGGCCTTCACGTTGCGCACGATGGCGCGCATGTCGGTGCTTTGCAGCAGGTCGTCGAACAGTTTCTTGCGCTGGCGCACCATCACCGCCTCGTACAGCGGATTGTGCGCACGCTTGTAGATGGGTTGCAGGCCGTCGAGGTGAAAGGCCAGAAAACGGCCACTGATCTCCAGCGTGGTGTAGTGGCCGCCGAGCAGGATCACGCCGCGGCCCTGCGCCCTGGCGGCCTGGTAGTGTTCCAGTCCTTCGATGCGATACAGCTTTTTCAGACGGCGCTCGCTGCCCCACCACGACAGCGCGTTCTCGAACACCGAGACGGCGGCCGAGCGGAAGGTGGCGCGCACCAGCCTCTCGCGCGCGGTCTCGTCCAGATCGGGAAAGCACAGACGCAGATTGGTGCGCGCCACGCGGCGGCGCGATGGCACCAAGGCGTACATCAACAGGCCGAGGCCGTTGCCGAGCAGGAGCAGCAGCGGATAGGGCAACAGCGCGCACAGGCGCAGAAAGCCCAGCCCGGCCCACATGGGCCAATGACGCGGGGAGAGAAAGCGGCGCAGGGGAGGTGTGTCGTCGTGCATGACGCTCATGCCGCGGCAGGTGCCATTACAGCGGTGCGGTCCGGCCGCGCCGTTCGGCCATCTGTTTGCCCAGTTTCTTCAGTTCGTCGCGGCTCAGGATGTGCTGCGCCAGTTCCAGCAGTTCGCTGTTCTCACTGGCGATGTGTTCGCGGTACAGGGCGGTGAACTCGGCCACCAGGGCGGCAAAGGCGTCGAGGTCGGTGATGCGGGCGGGCGTGGTGAGCAGCGGGCCGAGCTGTTGCCACAGCACGTCCATGCGCGCGTGGTCCTGGCGCAGGCGGTGCACCCGATCGGCCAGCTTGAGCGACTGGCGCGCCAGGCGCGGAAACAGATCCTGCTCCTCGTCCTGGTGATGATGCTGGCCGGCGGTGCTGAAGTAGTGATGAATCTTGCCGGCGGCCGTGCGCGCCTCGGCATCGACGCCGTGGGCGCGCAGGTGCTCGACCAGTCGCTCCAGCGTGGCGCAGTGCTGCAGGATGCGCTCATGGCAGGCGCGCAGCAGACCAAGCGGGTCGCTGAAGTCGGGGGCGGCTTCGGGGAAGGGGGACAGGTTCATGATGGTTGTGAATCTTAACGCAGGGAGGCCGGGAAAATGTAGATATCGGGTGGATTGACGCTGCGCATCCATCCTCCCCGCGAAACTCCGCGGAACTACTTGATCAGCGCCGTGATGGCCTTGAACTGCGGGTGGGCGGCATCGCGTAGCCACTCGAACAGCACCGATTCGGTGTTGGTGACCACGGCGCCGGCCTGGCGCAGGCGCGCCATGGCGTTGTGCCGGTTGGCATCGTCGCGGGAACTGACCGCATCTTCCACCACGAACACCTGATAGCCGCGGCCGAGCAGTTCCATGGCCGATTGCAGCACGCAGACGTGGGCCTCCATGCCGACGAGGATCACCTGATGGCGGCCATGCTGTGCGTCGAGGACGGCGTTGAATTCCGCGGCGCCGCTGGAGGCAAAGCAGGTCTTGCATACCACGCCGGGATTTTCCGGGAAGTGCTGCGCCAGTGCCGGCTCGGTGTGGCCAAGGCCCTTGGGGTACTGCTCGGTGACGACGGTGGGCACCTGTAACAGGCGCGCGGCCTGTAACAGGATGCCGCTGTTCTTCAGCACGCGCTCACGCGCCTCCGGCGGCATCGCCGCCGCCAGGCGCACCTGGATGTCGATGACGACGAGCTGGCTGGTCTCTGCCGTGCAGAGCAGGGCGGTGACGCTGCCCATCACTTCAGCCAACTGTTGACGTGATCGAGGTCGGCCTCGGCCAGGATGCCGGCCGCCTGCTTCAGACGCAGGGTGGACAGGGCATAGTCGTAGCGGGCACGGGCGTAATCGCGCTGGGCGCGGAACAGCTCGCGCTGTACGTTGAGCACGTCCACCGCGGTGCGGGTGCCCACGTCGAAGCCGGCCTGGGTGGCTTGCAAGGCGGTGCGGGCGGAGGACAGTGCCTGGCGGCGCGCCTGTACCGTGCTGATGCCGGCGGTGACGCCCAGGTAGGCATCGCGGGTCTGGCGTACGGTGGCGCGGCGGGTCTGTTCCAGCCCTTCCTGGGCCTGGCTGTAGAGGTGGGTGGCCTGGCGCGTGCTGGCGCTGACACCGCCGCCGGCGAAGATCGGCACGTTGAGTTGCAGGCCAACGATGTTGCTGTTGCTCTCCACCGCCGAGGTGGTGATCTTCGATTTGGTGGTGTCGGACCAGTTGTGGCTGGCGACGATGTCCAGGGTCGGATAATGGCCGGCCTGGCGGCGGTTCATCTCCTCGCGTGCCACGTGGGCCGCGGCCTCGGCGGCGAGCAGTTGCAGGTTCTGCTGCAAGGCGGTTTCCACCCACTGCTCGATGCTGGCCGGATCGGGGCTTTGCAGCGGGATCTCGCCGGCCAGCGGCGTCAGCGTGGTGTGCTCGCGGCCGGTGATCTCGCGCAACACCTCGCGGGTGTTCTCCAATTGGTTCTGCGCCACGATCTCCTGCGCCACGGCGGCGTCATAGCCGGCCTGCGCCTCGTGCACGTCGGTGATGGCGGACAGGCCCACCTCGAAGCGCTGCTGGGTCTGGCGCAGCTGCTGGCCGATGGCGGTCTTCTCCGCCTGGGCGAAGCGCAGGTTGTCCTCGGCGGCGAGCAGGTTGAAGTAGGCCTCGGCGACGCGAACGATGAGGGCCTGTTGGGCGCTGCCGTACTGGGCATCGGCCTGGGCGATGCTGGCATTGGCCTGACGCAGCTGCACGTAGTAGTCGTGGTGATACACCGCCTGACGCAGGCTCAGGGAGTAGTTGGAGGAGTTGTAGTCATTGTCCAGGGCGGTGGGTTTCTTGATCTCCACCTGGTTCCACTGGGTCTGGGCGGTGAAGCCCACGTTGGGCAGCAGGGCGGCGCGGCTCAGCGGGCGGGCCTCCAGCGCGGCGCGGTGGCCGGCCTCGGCGGCGCGCAATTGCGGGTCGCTTTCCTGGGCCAGGCGGTAGACATCGCGCAGGTCTTCGGCCTGGGTGGCGGCGGTGCCGACCAGCAGGGCCAGGGCGAGCATTCTTGCTACGGAGTTGGACATGATTTCCCTCGCAACGGGGTATATTAGAAAACGCTAATAATGAGGTTCCGACGGCGCCGGATCAAGTCAGAGTACGAAGCGCGATGCCCGCGGGGCGTTCTGGAGCGGCGGCAGTTCGGTCTCGAACAGGCTTTCCCGCGCCCACTGGTTCTCGCCCAGGCGGGTGATGAGCCACGCCTCCATGGCCGGCGCCTCGCCCACCACCACGAACAGTCGGCCGCCCACGTTGAGACCCTGTTGCAGCGCCTGGGGTAGTTCGGGCAGCGAGCCGGTGACGGCAATCACATCATAGCTGCCGCGGCGCGGCCAGCCCGCGGCGGCATCGCCCTCGTCCAGGGTGACGTTGCTCAGACCGCGGGCGGTAAGACGGCGTTCCGCGGCCTGCTTGAGTTCCGGCTCAATCTCCACGCTGTAGACGTGGCGCGCCAGTTGCGCCAGCAGGGCGGTCACATAGCCGCTACCGGTGCCGATCTCCAGCACGCTTTCGTCCGGCTGCACGGCGAGGGCCTGCAGCATGCGCGCCTCCAGCCGCGGCGGCATCATCACCTGGCCGTGGCCGATGGGCAGGGCCGTGTCGGTAAAGGCCAGGTTGCGGTACTGCGGCGGCACGAAGTCCTCGCGCGGCGTGCGCATGATGAGGTCGAGCACCTGGTCGTCCATCACCTCCCACGGGCGGATCTGCTGCACGATCATGTTGTGGCGGGCCTGTTCCAGATTCATGTCGACCATGGTGGTTCCTCGTGCATTTTTCTTGTGGGGGAAACGACTGACCGATTGGTCAGCGGAAGGTTACGCCTTTCCATAGGGGCGGACAAGCCGCGCAACACAAAGTAACATCACGTTTTATAGCGAATATTTCAAGCAAGGCAAAGACTTACCTTGCAACTGGGACACCGATCCGATATGTTTAACCGCTACTGCTAGGGGTGCCCGACCGGGCTGAGACAGACCCTTGGAACCTGATCCGGGTTGTGCCGGCGTAGGGAAGCGGTGTGTACGCGCACCGATCCTCGCCGCCGCAGCAACCTACCGCGAGGATTTACCCATGAGCGCCATTCCCCAGGAATTCCTGCAAGAGACCGCCCGCCTGTCCGAAGAGGTGACGCGGCCCTTTCCCAAGTCGAGCAAGATTTACGTTGCCGGTTCGCGCCCCGACCTGCGGGTCGGCATGCGCCGCATCGAGCAGGATGCCACCCAGACCCAGAGCGGTGCGGAAGAAAACCCACCCATCTACGTCTACGACACCTCCGGTCCCTACACCGACCCCCAGGCGCGCATCGATCTGACCCAGGGCCTGGCGCCGCTGCGAGCGCAGTGGATCGAGGAGCGCAACGACACCGAACTGCTGACCGGCCCCAGCTCCGATTACGGCCGCGCCCGCCAGCACGACCCGCAGTTGGCCAGCCTGCGTTTTGAACACATCCGCACCCCGCGCCGCGCCAAGGCCGGCCGGAACGTCAGCCAGATGCACTATGCGCGCAAAGGCATCATCACCCCGGAGATGGAATACATCGCCATCCGCGAGAACGCCATGCTGGAGGCGATGCGTGCCGATGCGCGCTACGAAAAGCTGCTGCGCCAGCACCGCGGCAACGGCTACGGTGCCAACATTCCGGACGTGATCACGCCGGAGTTCGTGCGCAGCGAGGTGGCAGCGGGCCGCGCCATCATTCCGTGCAACATCAATCACCCGGAACTGGAACCGATGATCATCGGCCGCAACTTCCGCGTGAAGATCAACACCAACATCGGCAACTCGGCGGTGACCTCCTCCATTGCCGAAGAGGTGGAGAAGCTGGTGTGGTCCTGCCGCTGGGGCGGCGACACCCTGATGGACCTGTCCACCGGCAAGAACATACACGAGACACGCGAATGGATACTGCGCAACTCGCCCGTGCCCATCGGCACCGTGCCCATCTATCAGGCACTGGAGAAGGTCAACGGCAAGGCCGAAGACCTCACCTGGGAGATCTTCCGCGACACGCTGATCGAGCAGGCCGAACAGGGCGTGGACTACTTCACCATCCATGCCGGTGTGCTGCTGCGCTACGTGCCGCTCACCGCCAACCGCGTCACCGGCATCGTCTCCCGCGGCGGCTCGATCCTGGCCAAGTGGTGTCTGGCCCATCACCAGGAAAATTTCCTCTACACTCACTTCGACGACATTTGCGAGATCATGAAGGCCTACGACGTGGCCTTCTCTCTCGGCGACGGCCTGCGTCCTGGCTCGCTGATGGATGCCAACGACGCGGCGCAGTTCGCCGAACTGGAGACCCTGGGCGAGCTGACCCAGCGCGCCTGGGCCCACGACTGCCAGGTGATGATCGAAGGCCCCGGCCATGTGCCGATGCAGATGATCGAGGAAAACGTCACCAAGGAACTGGCCGACTGCTTCGAGGCGCCGTTCTATACCCTCGGTCCCCTGGTCACCGACATCGCCGCCGGCTACGACCACTTCGCCTCCGGCATCGGCGCCGCGCAGATCGGCTGGTACGGCACGGCGATGCTGTGCTACGTCACGCCCAAGGAACACCTCGGCCTGCCCGACAAGGAAGACGTGCGCGAAGGCATCATCGCCTACCGCATCGCCGCCCATGCCGCGGACCTCGCCAAGGGCTTCCCCGGCGCGCAGGTGCCGGACAACGCCATGTCCAAGGCACGCTTCGAGTTCCGCTGGCACGACCAGTTCGCCCTCGCCCTCGATCCTGATCGCGCGCGCGAATTCCACGACGCCACCCTGCCGCATGAATCGCACAAGGTGGCCCACTTTTGCTCCATGTGTGGGCCGCAGTTCTGTTCCATGAAGATCTCGCAGGAAGTACGCGACTATGCCGCCAAGGGCATGGAGGAAAAGGCGGTGGAGTTCGTCAAGGGCGGTGCCGAGGTGTATCGCAAGGCATAAGCGTAACGCCACCGGCGCTCTCAAGCAGCGCCCTTCCCACATGGTGGGAAGGGCGTTTTCTTTTTTGGAAATCAGATGCAGGTGCGGATTGGTACAGGGACACCCGACGGTGGTGTTGGGTTACGCGGCGCTAACCCAATCTACCGGGGACGTGGTTGCTGAGACGAACCACGGCCAGGGAAACTACAGAGCTCATGTGAGAGGCATGCGCTGCAAAGGGATGGCGCATGGCATGTCTTATTCGTCGCTGCCCTCGTCCTCGTCATCACCGGCGTCGTCGACAAAGGCTTCTTCGTCGTAGTCGTCGCCGCCGCCGAAGTCGGTGGCCACCGCGGCGGTCTTGGCAGCGGCGGCGGGACGGCCCTTCTCGGGGACGTTGGCGACCTTGGCGCCGCGCGGGGTGAAGCCGTTGCGGGCCTTGCGGTAGGCGCTCTTCAGCTCGGCTTCCAGTTCCTTTTCCGTGGCCTTCAGTTCGCGCAGCTTGGGTTCGACGATGGCGCGCTTGTATTCGAGGATCTCGCCGCGCTGCAGGTTGAAGACGTAGATGGTGGTGGGGTCGCCGGTGTTGAGGCGGTTGTCCATGGCCACGGCGGAGCTGCGCTCGCCGGCTTCGAGGTAGCCGTACCACAGGGTGTTGTCGGACATTTGGTCTCTCGCGCTGGATTCGGAATGTGAATGTCGCGCATTTTCGGCAAAGCCGCGGCGCTGTCAATAGGCCAACCGGGTCATTTTTCATGCCGCTGCCGCAGGGCCAGGGGGAGGAACAGCAGGACGCAGAGGATTTCCAGACCGCCGACGATGAGGAAGGCCGGTGGGTAGGCGCCGAACAGAGTCACCAGGGTGCCGCCACTCAGGGGGCCAAGGACGAAGCCGAGGGAGCCGGCGAAGTTGAAGCCGCTCATGGCCAGGGCCTTGTGCTCGGGGCGTGAGCGCTCGGCCACCAGCACCAGGGAGGGGGCGTACATCAGCGAGGCCATCACGCCGCCGATGAACATCAGCCAGGGGATGTGGCCGCCGTCGACGTAGCCGATGGCGGCGAGGGTGAGGCCGTAGGCGGCGCTGCCGGCGAGCATCATCCACAGCGGATTCCAGCGCCGCGACAGCAGGCCGGCGGGCCAGGTGAGCAGGGAGAAGGGCAGCAGGAACAGGACCATTACCAGGCCGATGCGCGCGGCGTCCAGGCCGATCACCGTGGCCAGGTACAGCGACAGGGTGGAGACGATGAAACCGACGGTGAGGCGGTCGACGAAGGCGAAGGCGTAGGGCAGCAGCAGGCCGCGGTTTTGCGGCAGGGCGCGCAGCAGGGCGCGCAGGCCGCCGTGATCGTGTTGCGCCGCGCGTTCGCGCAGGGCGAGGGCGGCGAAGGGGACGAGCAGGGCGAGCAGGACGAAGCCATACAGCAGCACCGCCGCGCCGCCGCCGTGGCGGCCGATGAGCCCACCCAGGGGCGCGCCGCTGGCGACGCCCAGACTGATCGCCGCGCCCACCAGCCCCATCACCGCGCCGCTGCCCCGCTCGCGCACTTGGTCCGCCGCCAGGGCCATCAGCAGGCTGAGGGCGGTGATGTGGGCGCAGCCCTCGACGAAGCGCCACAGCAGGTATACGCCGTAGCTCCAGTCCTGCATTAGCATCAGTAGCGAAAGCGCGTTCACCGCCAGGGCGGCGACGATGATCACCTTGCGCCGGCGCCACAGGTCCGACAGCAGCCCGGCCAGCGGCACGAACAGCAGCGCGCCCACCATGTTGGCGGACATGAACAGGTGCTGCTCGAAGTCGGACAGGTGCGGATAGCGCCCGCCGGTGAGCTCGCGCAGCACCGGCACCATGCCGGTGACCGGCAGCATCAGCAAATAGAGGCAGAGGGCGATGGGGGCCAGGGACATGACGGCGGCGGTGCGTATTGGATACCGCCACCATAGCACGGCCCTCGCGCCTTCTGGCTGATCCAGCTCAAGGCGCCGCGGGGGAAGGACTCGAGAACGTAGGATGGGTGGAACATAGTGGAACCCATCGACCACCGCCCCGATGGGTTGCGCCCCGCTCCACCCATCCTACCCTGCATAAGCGGAGCTATTTCTCGAAGATCAGCCCGTCGGGCACGGCGCCCAGTTCGATGAGGGCGGCGTTGACGGAGTTGACGAAGGGCGGCGGGCCGCAGACGTAGAAGCGCTGGCTGAGGTCATTGATGGTGTCGCGCAGGAAGTCGAAGTCGAGGCGGCCGCCGCGGCAATTGCAGTCGGTGGCGCGGCTGCACAGCAACTGGCTGCGCGCGCCCAGATAGCCGTGCAGCTCCTGGCCGCAGATGATGTCGGCCGGGGTCTTGTTGCTGAAGATGAGGTGATGGCCCTCCAGTTTTCCGTCGGCGGCGAGCTGGCGCAGGATGGCCATGAAGGGCGTGATGCCGGCACCGGCTGCGATGAAGGTGCCGGGACCTTGGTAACGGATGGCGCCGAAGGGTTTGCTCATGAGCAGCTGGGCGCCGGGGTGCAGCCGGTGCAGTTGCTCGGTGACGCCGTGGTGTTCCGGGTAGCCCTTGATGGTGAATTCCAGCACGCCGTCGCCGGGCAGCGAGGTGGGGGTGAAGGGACGGCCCTGCTCACGCCACTGCGGCGTGTCGATGGCCAGTTCCACGCCCTGGCCGGGGACGAAGTCGAAGCCCCTGGGGCGGCTGACGATGAGGCGGCGCACGTCGTGGGTGACGAATTCGTTGAGCAGCAGTTCGACCTTGAAGTCCATGGTGTGCTCCTTACAGGCCGAAGGCCTCCACGCTCCAACTGGCGCCGCCGGGCACCGCCTCGGGGTAGCGATGCAGGATGTAGTCCTCCACCGCCTTCACCTTGTCGGCCGGCACGTCGATCATCAGCAGGATCTCGCCGTGGGCCAGGGCCTCGCGGAATTCGTTCAGGTGCACGTGGGGCACGTAGGTGGTGAACAGGAGGCCGCCGAGGAAGGTCGCTGCCATTACCAGTAACGCCGCCACGGCCCAGCCGGTGGCGCCTTCCACCAGGGCGGCGATGAACACCAGCAGGGCAAGGCCGAACAGCAGCAGGTTGCCGTTCCACAGCCAGGTCTCCAGGCGGCCGGCGAGGTCACTGCGCTGCTGCGCCGTGGGGTGGGGCAGGCGGGCGATGCGTCCTTGGCGCTGGGCCATGGCGTGGATATGGCGGGCATCGACCCCGGTGCCGTCGGCCAGAGTGTCGACGGCGTGGCGGGCGTGTACCGGATCGGGAAACAGGAAATAGAGTCGGCGTTTCATGATGGCCTCCCGGCGCAGGGTGCGCCACAAGGGCGAAGGGAGCAGGTACTTAATCTATAGAAATGTTGACACGAATTATCAAGTTCTGTGGGTGGTAGAATGCCGCCACTTTAGGTGTCGGGGCGGGAAATCGGCGTGAAAACAGTAGGTGGCATGCGGCTGGACCGCTACGTCAGCCAGGCGGCGGGTCTGTCGCGGGCGGCGGTGCGCACCCTGCTGCGGCGCGGCGCGGTGACCGTGGACGGGGTGGTGGTCAAGGCGGCCGATCTGCAGGTGCCCGCCGGCGGCCGCGTCGAACTGGACGGCCAGGCGCTCACCCTGTCCGGTCTGCGCTACTTCATGCTCCACAAGCCGGCCGGGGTGGTATGTTCCACCCGCGACGGCGACCACGCCACGGTGCTGAGCCTGCTGGATGAGCCGCGCCGCGGGCTGCTGCACCCGGTGGGGCGGCTGGACGTCGACACCACCGGTCTGGTGCTGCTTACCGACGACGGCACCTGGTCCCACGGCATCACCAGCCCGCGCCGCCACCGTGACAAGGTCTACCGTGCCACCCTGGCCGAGCCGCTGGCGGCGGACGCTGCGGCGCGCTTTGCCGCTGGCCTGCGGCTCAAGGGGGAGGAGAAACCCACCCTGCCGGCGCAACTGGACATCCTTTCGCCGATCGAGGTGCGCGTCACCCTGCACGAGGGGCGCTATCACCAGGTCAAACGTATGTTTGCCGCGCTGGGCAACCGGGTGGTCGCGCTGCACCGCGAGGCCATCGGCGCGGTGACGCTCGATCCCCGGCTTCAGCCGGGCGAGTACCGCGCCCTGCGCGATGACGAAGTGGAGGCCCTGCGATGAACCAGGATGCCGCCCTGGCCCTGCTGTTTCCCCACATCCGTGCGCAGAGCGCGCAGGGGCTGTGGGTGCTGGACGAGCACGGCGGTGGGGCCGGCATGCCGTTGCCCAACAGCGCCGTGGTCGTGCTGTCCAACCGTGTCGATGTGAGCGATGCGATGCGCGCCGCCGGCTGGGCGGCGCAGTTTTCCGATTTTGATTTCGCGCCCTGGCCGGCGGGCAGTTTGGATACGATCTTCTTTCGCCTCGCCAAGGAAAAGCCGGTGGTGCATCACGTCATCAACGCCGCCGCCGGGCGGCTCGTCCCCGGCGGCCGCCTGTTGCTGTCCGGCGCCAAGCAGCAGGGCATCAAGACCTATGCCCAGCAGGCGGCGGAGCGGCTGGGTGGCGCGCTCGAATTCAAGAAGATGGGGCATCACTATCTGGCGGTGGTGCGGCGCGGCGCCGTCGTCGGCGCCGCGCTGGAGGATCGCGACTACCCGCGACTGCGCCCGGCCATTGAGGACGGCATGCTGCACTATCTCACCAAGCCGGGGCTGTATGGCTGGGACAAGGTGGATGCGGGTAGCGCGCTGCTGGTGGCGCACCTGCCGGACTGTACGCCGCAGCGGGTGTGCGACCTCGGCTGCGGCTACGGCTATCTGTCGATACAGGCCTGGCTCAACCTGCACCCGCAGCAGGTGGTGGCCAGCGACAACAATGCCGCCGCGCTGCTGGCCTGCCGCGCCAACTTCGCCGCCCTGGGCATCAACGGTGAAGTGGTCGCGGCTGATTGCGGCGCGGGTATCGAGGGGGTATTCGATCTGGTGCTGTGCAATCCGCCCTTTCATCAGGGCTTCGGTGTCGAGCGCGACCTCACCGAACGCTTCGTCGCCGCAGCGCGCCGTCTCACGGCCAACGGTGGCCAGGCGCTGTTCGTCACCAATGCCTTTCTGCCCATCGAGAAGGTGGCGCGGCGCCATTACGCCCGCGTCACCACGCTGGCCGACGATGGCCGCTTTCGTGTCACCCGATTGGATGCCTAGCCGGGCCGTGTGTTTTTCTGGTCCCGAAAACGAAGAACCCCGCCAGGGGCGGGGTTCTTCGGTCAGAACGTGAAACGGTTCTGGCTTACTGGGCGACGACGTTGCTCGCCTGCGGACCCTTGGGGCCGTTCTGCAGGTCGAAGGAGACCTTCTGGCCTTCGGCCAGGGTCTTGAAGCCGGAGCCCTGGATGGCGGAGAAGTGGACGAACACGTCAGCGCCGCCGTTGTCCTGGGTGATGAAGCCGAAACCCTTGGACTCGTTGAACCATTTCACAGTGCCGGTAGCCATTACTTAATACCTCAAAAACAATTAATTAGGGTGGTGCGTGCAGTTCATGAGAGGGGGGTGTTCGGGAGGTATCACGGAGGACTAACGACCTAAACTACCACTGCCACAACCTGCAGCTGCGCAGCACTATACCCCCTTCTTTCGCCGAACGCCAAGAAATTCTTGAGGCCACTTTAGGGAATCTGAAGGGGTTCTGTGTTAGCCTGTCGCCACCGTTTGCGCGGCACCGCTCTTCTCGGTGCCCGTGTAGCCGTCAAAAATCGGGTGTGCCGGCCCTGGCCGCCACGATGGGTTCTGTCAGTAACCACTAAAAACTCAGGGACGCCGGTCGGTATTCCCCGGAACGCTCCCGCCGTGACATTCCCCTGTCCGGATTTGGCGCAACCGTTGTCTAGCGGTTGTGCGCACCACTATCAACCTGGAGGCTTTCATGAAAACGATGTTTGTCGGCAACCTGGCCCCGGAGACCCGTGAAGACGACGTGCGCGCGCTGTTTTCCCAGTTCGGCACCGTGCGTGGCGTGAAGATTTCGATGGATGTGTTCAGCGGCAACTGCCGCGGTTTTGCCCTGGTGGACATGGAGGGGCACGAAACCCGCGCCGCCATCGCCGGCCTCAATGGCACCCAGTACAAGGGCAAGGCATTGAAGGTTACCGAGGAGCAGCCCAAGACCAAGGGCCGCGGCGGTCGCCGCTAGTTCTGGTTTCAGTCGGCGTTTCCGTGCGGAAACGCCGATGCTGTTTCTCCTTCCTCTCCCAGCGCCGCCAACACCCGCTGTCGCGCCCGCACCAGGGCCTCGCGCGCCTGGTTCAATTTCTCCTCCGAACCGTCCTGCTGTTCCAGCCAGCGCAGACTGCTGCGGTGGTAATCCTCGAAGGCACGGCGCACGGCCTGTGGATCTGCCGGTGGTGGTTCCGCTGTAGGGACAGTTGCACCGTCCAGCGGCGTCACCGCGGTGGAACGCGGGATCAGGCGCTGTGTCCCACTCTCCAGGCTGCGCGCCAGCAGCGGGTTGATCTTCTCGTAGGTCTCGCCTTGCCACTGAAAGCGCTGGCCGGGGCGGAGCTGGTGAAATTTGGTTTCCATCGTGTTGTGGGCAGCCTGCGGTTATGCTGAGGGACAAGGAGGACAGCAGTATGGAAAAAACAGCAGTCAAACTCACGCTCACCCTGGCGGCCATTGCACTCCTGGTTCTGGCCGCCAGCGGCGTGCTCGACCGCGTGGGCTTCGAGTATACCGAGCGCAGCTTCAAGCGGGCACTGGTGACCTTTGCCGTGGCGCGCGGCCTGAATGCGGTGATCTCGGTGGCGCAGGGGACGTCGATCGCCGTGGAGCCCGCGGGCGTCGGCGTCAACTTCACGCCGGGACAGGTGCTCGACCCCGTCAACGACCTGGTGGAGCAGTTCTCCTGGGTGATGCTGGCCAGTGCCACTGCGTTGGGAGTGCAACGACTGCTGCTGGAGTTCTTTACGGTGCCGCTCTTCACTTGGGCACTGGCCGCGGTGTGGCTGGGCGCCTTGCTGCTGCTGTGGTTGCCACGGGTGGCGCCGCGGACCCAGATCTGGCTGCTGCGTCTTGGCATCCTGCTGCTGGTGCTGCGTTTTGCCGTGCCACTGCTGGCCATGACCGGCGAGCTGTTCTACAGCGGGTTTCTGCATGAGCGCTATGACAGTTCCTCGATGCGTATCGAGCAGGTCACCTCGAATATCCACGAAATCAACCAGGGGGCCGAGCAGGAGCTCCCGGGTGTGGATGACCCTTCGCTGCTGGATCGGGTGCGGCGCGCCTACCAGTCGGCGGCGGCGGCGGTGGATGTGGGCAGCTATCTGCGCAAGTACGAAAAGGCCGCGGCGGATGTGAGTGAGCAGGTGATCAACCTCATCGTGGTGTTTCTGGTGCAGACGGTGGTGCTGCCGCTGCTGTTCCTCTGGGGGCTGCTGCGCGGCATCGGCTGGTTGTGGCGCCTGCCCCTGCCGACGGCACGTATTCCGGGCAATGACGACGGGCAAGGGGACAGCGATGGCCCCAAATAGGCGCTTGCATGTCATTTTTGGCGGGGTGACAGAGGCGCGTTGCCGGATTTGGCAGTGCCGGGCCTGGTTCTATCTGCCCAAACGGTCGCGATGGGCAGATATTTTTCGTTGTAAAGCATGGCGTTAACGTCAGATGCCGCCTCCTGGGCGAAGTTGGTACGGTGCGTGCAATACATAACACCGTAATGAC
Source organism: Sulfurivermis sp. (assembly GCF_059410345.1). NCBI lineage: Bacteria > Pseudomonadati > Pseudomonadota > Gammaproteobacteria > Thiohalomonadales > Thiohalomonadaceae > Sulfurivermis > Sulfurivermis sp. The sequence continues at coordinate 90,062 of NZ_JBLJDO010000012.1, forward strand.
TCCTCCAGGGGATGACAGGCGTGTGGTGGGACCTCCTGTGGTTTTAAGTTTTGTCATCCCCTCTTTCTAAGCCCAGGGCCACCTGGGCTTTTTTTTGCCCTTTTGCCGCGCAGGACACAGTTGGTCAGGAGCGGCGCCGGCCTTCGTTCCAGTGGTAACATGCGCCCGCTCCGTGTTTGTCCGTCCAACCCTGTGAGAGGCATGGCCATGGAACAACAGGCGTTGCAGGTGCTGCGCAGCGTATTCGGTTATGAATCCTTCCGTCCGCCCCAGGCCCAGGTGATCGATACGCTGATCCAGGGCGGGGATGCCCTGGTGCTGATGCCCACCGGTGGCGGCAAGTCGCTGTGTTATCAGATCCCTTCCATCGTGCGCGCGGGCACCGGCATCGTGGTGTCGCCGCTCATCGCCTTGATGCAGGACCAGGTCGCGGCGCTGCGCCAGTTTGGCGTGCGTGCCGCCTTTCTCAATTCCAGCCTCGGCGCCGCGGAGGCACGTGGCGTGGAGGATGCCTTGCTCCGGGGCGAGCTGGACCTGCTGTACGTGGCGCCGGAGCGGTTGCTGACGGCGCGTTTTCTCGACCTGCTGGAGCGCGTACGGCTGGCGCTGTTTGCCATCGACGAGGCGCACTGTGTGTCGCAGTGGGGCCACGACTTTCGCCCCGAGTACATCCAGCTCTCGGTGCTGCACGAGCGCTTTG